>JBILPR010000018.1:0-28698 GCA_044373795.1 Algoriphagus sp.
ACTCTCCCAGGCTGCAGCCGGATAAAAAAGCAAAGCCCCAAATCCATAAAGGCCTAAGCCTAGTAGAATTCCGGTTTTGTAAGAATACTTTTTAATGAAGAAAGCTGCCGGCAAAGCCATCGTGAAGTACCCTCCATAGAAAGCCATCTGAACCCATGAAGCCTGTGTGTTATTCAATTCCAGAACCCGCTTAAAAGCCGCAACCATGGGATTGGTGATGTCATTTGCAAAGCCCCAAAGCGCAAAAAGCGAGGTAATCAGGATAAAAGGAACAATCAATTCCTTTGGAATGAGTGCGGATTTTTGGGTCATAGCGCTCGATCGAGATGTGTATAGCCGCCATCTACAAAGAGATGCTGACCTGTAATATGAGCTGCTTTATCAGAAAGAAGAAAAATAGCCATTGCTGCGATTTCGTCAGCCGCAGTCATTCGATTTCCAAAAGGAATTCTCCGATTGATTTCAGTCAGTTTTTCTTCCGGATTGGAAAAGGAATTAATCCAGCTTTCATACATCGGTGTCATGACTTCAGCAGGGACGATGGCATTTACGCGGATTTGATAGGGGAGAAGTTCCACAGCCCATTCCCGGGTAAGGGAAAGTTGAGCTCCCTTGGCAGCTGTGTATCCGGAGGTGTTGCCTTGACCGGTAATAGCTGTTTTGCTACTGATATTGACGATGCTGGATCCTTTGGATTTTTTCAAATAAGGCAAAGCAAAATGTGCCAGATGATAATAATGATTCAGGTTTTTGGCGACCGAATTAGCAAAAGCTTCGGGGCTTCCTTTTTCCAAACCCACAGAATCATTTACTCCGGCGTTGTTGACAAGCCCATCGATTCTCCCAAAGGCTTCCAAAGTTTTTGAGATGACTTGCTGAGAATCTTCGGGATGAAAAAGCCGGATAGGAATCTGAAGGGCCTTTCCTTTTGCAAGTTCAATTATTTCTTTTCCTTCTTTTTCCGAAGGGTCAATCATCACAGGGATAGCACCTTCTTCGATCAATCCGCGCGAAATAGCGCCTCCGATTCCTTTTGCACCTCCGCTGATCAGGATGACTTTGTCTTTGAGATTCAGGTTCATTTTGGGTTTGAGTTGGGGTAAATCTTGAAATTACTCGATTATTCCATAAAATTCTTTAGCTGTTTCGCCCATGACCCGGGCTTTTTCACCTGCGGAGAGTGAATCCGTAAATCGGTCCACAACTTCGAAAACCTGCTCATATTCCCCTGCCACCAGGCACACCGGCCAATCGCTTCCGTACATGAGTCTTTTTGGTCCGAAAAGCTCCAGAGCTATTTCCAGAAAAGGCTGAAGATCTTCAGGTTTCCAATTTTTCAAATCTGCCTCAGTTACCATCCCGGACATTTTGCAATGAACGAGTTCCCGCTCCGCCAGAAATGCCATTTTCTTTTTCCAATCCTTCCATTCACCGTCTTTGATTTTTGGCTTTGCCAAATGATCAATTACAAAAAGTTGATCCGGACACTTGTCAACCAACTGAAGTGATGCGTCCAAATGCTCAGGGAAAATCAGGATATCGTAGGTATAGCCTCGTTTTCCAAGTTTGTGGATTCCTCGAATAAACTCCTTTCGAAGCATGTATTCGGGATCTTTGGACTGGAGAACTTCCCGAAAACCTCTGAGTTTTCTCTGAGAGGAAAACTGATCGAGGATATCTTCCAACTGATCTCCGCCAAGATCTGCCCAGCCGACAACTCCTTTGATCCACTTATTCTGGTCAGCCAGATCGAGCAAATATTCAGTTTCTCTCATGGTTTCATCAGCCTGAACGGCGATCGTACCATCGATTTGGGCCTCTTCCAAAAGCGGGAAAAGGTCACCCGGCGGAAAATCCCGCCGAATGACTTTCATCTCGTCTGTGATCCAGGAATGGGTTACTTTATCATACTTCCAAAAATGCTGGTGAGCATCCAGTCTCATGCCTCAGGATCGTTCATCGCTACTTGCCTTGATTCTCCAAGACCTTGGATTCCAAGCTCCACGATATCTCCCGGCTGCAGGTATTTAGGTTCTGGCTTCAGTCCCATTCCTACTCCGGCCGGAGTCCCGGTGGAAATCACATCTCCCGGAAGCAAAGTCATGTATTGACTGATGTGGGAAACCAAAGTTGGGATGTCAAAAACCAGATCTGAAGTATTGCTGTCCTGAAGGATTTTTCCGTTCAGTTTCAGCCAAAGGCGAAGGTTATGCGGGTCGGTGATCTCATCTGTTGTGATTAGGACAGGTCCAAGAGGAGCGAAGTGATCAGCACTTTTTCCTTTGACCCACTGACCACCGTGGTGCAGTTGGAAATCCCGCTCGCTGACATCGTTGTGCACGCAATATCCAGCCACGTAATCGAGCGCCTCGTCTTTGCCTACATATTTTGCACGTCTTCCGATGACCACCGCCAATTCCACTTCCCAGTCAGTTTTGACTGAATTCTTTGGGATAAAAATCGGATCAAATGGTCCACAAAGGGAAGAAGTTGCTTTCATGAATATGATAGGAACTTCAGGGACTGCCATTCCGGCTTCTTCAGCATGCTTTCTGTAATTGAGACCGACGCAGATTATTTTGGAAGGTCTGGCAATAGGGGAACCGATTCTGGATTTTGCAGATATTTCTTTGAGAAGTTTTTGATTGGATTTGAGCCAGGTCCTGAGTCGCTCAAGGCCATTGGATGCGAAAAAATTTTCATTCCAGTCCTCACCGAATAGAGAGCAATCCAGATTGCGTCCGTTTTCATCCTGAATTCCGGGTGTCTCTTTACCAGCTTCGCCGTATCGAATAAGTTTCATGTTGTGGGTGGGTTAATAGGGTTTGATAATTTAACTTTAAATATTTGTGATAAACATTAGATTCATTGGGTGATAGAGATCAGTTTTTGAACATATATGCCAGTAATATCAAACATAAAATATCTAATACTGAATATCGAAGTTCAGGAAATCCAAAATCAACAATCCGAAATAATAAATCTTACATCTTCAGACCCAGGAAACCTCCATCAATTGGAATATCAGTTCCGGTGAAGAAGCTTCCTGCATCAGAGCTTACAAAATAGGCGAGGTCAGCGATTTCTTCCGGTCTTGCCATCCTGCCCAAGGGTTGGGTTGCGGCAAGTTTTGCAAACATTTCTGCTTCTTGGCCCGGATAGTTTTTAGCTAAAAATCCATCCACGAAAGGCGTATGAACTCTCCCCGGAGAGATGCAATTGCAACGAATTCCTTCCTGCACATAATCCCTCGCAATGCTGAGTGTCATGGAAAGGATGGCACCCTTGGTCATGCTGTATGCAAATCGATCCGGAATTCCGATCGTTGCCGCAACCGATGCCATATTCAGGATTGATCCTCCGCCGTTTTCTTTGAGTTTTGGTAAAGCTGCTTTAATGCAATTGAATGCACCTTTTACATTCACCTGATAGAGCCGATCAAAGTCTTCTTCAGAGGTGGTTTCTACTTTTCCGATATGAGAGATACCAGCATTATTGATGAGCACGTCGATTTTGCCGGGAATGGAATGGATTAATTTTTCAACTTCTGAAAAGTCAGCAATACTTCCCTCCAGAAATTTGACAGGGTATCCTTTCTCATGTTCTTCAAATTGAAGTTTGGTGCCTTCCAAATGATTGGTATCGATGAAAAAGACGTTGCTTCCTTCGACTGCAAATTTTTTCACCATTGCCAGCCCGATTCCGCTGGCTCCGCCTGTGATTAAAATCGTTTTATTTTTCATGGTGTTTTGGGTTCGTGGGGATTTTTAAAAAACGGGCGGTAATGCTCTTTTGGCCTGAATTTGATTCCTGAAGGCAGAACAGGTTCAGAAACTAAAAGTGATGACCGTTAAGTCGACTTGTTCGATTCTATGATATTTTCTATTTGGTTTATCACGTCAAAGGTTATCGGTTTTTCGAAAAATGCTAAAACTGATTTATATTTTTTAGCTATCTCCCGATTATATTTGCTGACAGATGAAGTGATGATAATTACTTTAGAAAACTGATCATTTCTAGATTCCAACTCTTTGAGAAAGTCCCAACCACTCATGTCTTTCAAATTAATATCGAGCATCAGAAACCGAAATTTTTGATCTGCTTCCATTTTTTCAAGATGATTCAAAGCGGATCTCCCGGAGCTAAACAGGGTTAGATTCCTTTCAGGATTCACTTTTTGAATAATTTTTTCTAAGATCACGAGGAGAACCTCATCGTCATCAACTATTAATAATTGAGGGCTCATTTTCATCAAGGGGTGATATACTTTCTGATTTTTTACTGATATCCCGGATAATGCTGTCCAGTTCATTCGCGGAGCTTTTGATATGCTCCAATAATCCAACAATTTCAGGATTATTCTCAATAGTTTCACTTTCAAGAAGATTAACAAGTCCCATTAATCTTGCCAGAGGAGCCCGAACTAGATGAGATTGGATCCAGGCAATTTCCTTAAAAGTTCGGTTTTGTGTTTCGATGGTTTCGATATAGTTAACTTTTTCAGTGATGTCATTTACCAAAACTAATTTAGATTCTCGTTCATTAAACAGGATAGCAGAACACTCCAGGTCGACTTTTATAATTGCGCCATTTTTTTTCACATGCCGAAAGACCCTTTTGTGATAAAGTGAATTTCGATCTCTATTTAAAGCATCTTCCAAAATTGGGATATCCTCTTGTGGCCTGATGCTTTTCAGGGTTTTGGATAGAAATTCGGACCGATCATATCCATAATGATCAATTGCGGCATTATTGACGTCCAAAAAATCGAGAGTATTCAAATCGTAAACCCACATGGGTAAAGGACTCAAGTGAAAAAGGTCACTGTATCGCTTTTCGCTCTTTTGAAGTTCATCAAAGTGCCTTTTCCGCTCGATCGCATAGATTATACTCTTATAGAGTATAATAGGGGTGAGCTCATCTTTCAGCAAATAATCAGAAACCCCGAGGGCAAGTGATTTTATACTAAAATCAAGATCAGAAAAACCTGTATATGCTAAAACCGGAACCCCATTGGATATCTCCACGACAGCAACAATTAATTTTTCTCCGGAAAGGTCAGGAAGGGACAAATCCAAAAAAATGACATCAAATTTGTTTTCGGGATTTTTTAAAATTGACTTGGTTTCTTGGAAAGAACTGGCGTGAACCAGCTTAGGATTAAGAATATAATCCAAGATGTATTCTTCAAAGAGAACGAAATCTCCAAAATTATCTTCAACAATAAGAATATGGAATGCTTTATCATCCTTTTTCATCTGATCAAGTCATTTTGGGGAGGCTTACAATACTCAACCAGAGATATTCAATTTTCTCGATTACTTTGAGAAAATTCCTAACCTCCATTGGCTTGATCAGGTAACAGTTGAAGTGCTTTTGGGATGATTTTAATATATCAACTGCGGAAGAGGAAATTGTCAGCATGATAACAAATATATGCTTCAACAATTTGATGCTTTTTACCTCTTTCAAAACCTCATGACGATTTTTCTTAGGAAGATTGATATCCAATAAATTTAAATCAGGCAAATCTGAAGGAAATTTTTCAGCAATTTCTTTCAGGTAGTGTAGCATACTGGCCCCATCTTGAGTGACTATCAATGTATTGAAAATTTTACCATCTTCTAATGCTTCCATAGTCAAGAGTATATCCCCTTCGTTATCTTCCATTAAGAGAATGTCGAATGGGGTAATTTTCATGTTTTTTTCAGAGTGAAATAAAATTTACTTCCTTCAGACGGTATAGAATGCACCCAGATACTTCCCCCATGCTGGTCTACAATCTTTTTTGAGGTTGCAAGCCCCATTCCGGTTCTCTTATAATTATCCTGGAGGGTTACTTTATTTAGAATTCCGAATATATAATTAAGATTTTTAGGTTCTATTCCTATTCCATTATCTTCCACAGAAAACTCCCAAAATTTCTCTGTTTCGAAACCTTCTATTTTAATTACGGGTTTTACTCCTTCACGAGTGAAGAGAAGGGCATTTCCAATAAGATTTCTAAATAATGTTCCTATGGGTGTTTTTACTGCGATTATGTCTGGCAGATTTCCCAAGACGATCTTAGCACTTTTCTCATAGATAAGCTGATGTTTGAGCGGAATGATTTCTTCGATCAATTTCTTGGTCTCTATAATTTCCGTATTTACTTCATCAAAACCTATTTTGGAATATTCTAAAAGGTCATTGATTAAAAAAGTCAAACGTTGTGCACCGTCTTTTGCGAGATGAATGTATTGATTTGCTTTTGGATCGAGGGTTCCACCGTATTTTTTTTGAAGAAGCGCCATAAATGAGCTGATCATTCGAAGAGGTTCTCTCATGTCATGAGAAGCCAAGGTCGCAAATATCAGGAGTTCCTCATTTGCATTCGTAAGTTTTTGATTTGCAATTAAAACCAATTCTTCCTGCGATTTTTTTGCTGTAATGTTCATGTGAGTACCAAACATCATCAATGGCTCCCCATCTTCTGTCCAAGAGGATACTTTACCTCGATCCAGTATCCAGACAATACTTCCATCTTTATGCCTCATCCGGTACTCAGATTCGTAAAAGTCTTTCTTTCCCTCAAAGTGGGATTCTAATTCCTGAAGAGTTTTGCCCAAATCTTGTGGATTGACCATGCTTTTCCAAGTACTAATATCATCTGGCTGAAGTTCTGATATCTCGAATCCAATAATATTTGCCCAAATTTCGCTGTAAGTAGTTTCTCCGGTTTTTACATTCCATTCCCATGTGCCGGCCTCTGTTCCTCTGATCACATTTTCAAGCTTTTCCTTTTGGTTAGCCAGCTCCAGTTCCGAAATTTTGCGCTTAGTGATATCCTCTGTAGCACCAATCATCCGAAGCGCCTTATTTTCCTGATTTCGAATTATGTAGCCTTTGTCCCGGACGTATACATAATTTTGATCTGACTTCCGTATTCTGAATTCTTGTTCCCAATAGGTCTCTTGACTGGCAATCAGGGATTCAATATTTTGATTTACTTGTCGCAAATCGTCAGGATGAATGATGCTTGTCCAAAAGCCAGCATTATTCGTTTCCTGAGAATTGGAATATCCGAATTTCTGTAAGAATAAATCTGATCTGTGAACCTGATTACTTTCTAAATCCCAGTCCCAAATAACATCGGAAGTGGCTTTGGTCGCATATTCAAATCGCTCATTGGATTCAAGTATGGTTTTGGATTGTTCTTTTACTTTTTGCGCAAGAAGACTAGGTTGTCTCGAAAAACTCCAGGCCGCAACTCCCAGCCCAACGGCCAACATGAATCTTAGAAATGCTACTGGTATTGATTTCCAAACCGCCGTACTTTCTTTTAGCTGAACAGTGATATGCCATTTTCCTGATCCCAGGTAAGTGCTGCCTTTTACTTTGGAAAATGCACTTAGTTCAGCAGGTTCGGGTATAAAATGTTCTAAAACTCTTGAGTTGGGATTGGTCTTTGCAAACTGGATAAAATATGGGCTTTCTTGTGAATTTTGAATGTGAGTTGCCTCCAAAAGTGTCTTCATGTAAATGATCACACTAGAAAAACCAGTAAGTTTACCGTCTTCGAAAAAAGGCAATCGGCCAATTATACCTGTTCCACCTTGGATTAATTCAAAAGGGCCCGCGAATAGCATTTGATTTCTGCGAATTGCTTCAAGTGCCTCTGTTCTCCTGGGACCATTTTGAAGAATATCGTATCCCAAAACAGTCTCATGGCCTTTATTTGGATAATTTGCAACTACCTTGCCGGAATCCAGGAGTTGGAGCACATCCACATAAGGATTGTTTTCCAAAATCTGTTTTCCAATTTCTTCGAAATCCTCAATGACTTTGTCGTTTTTAGCCAGATAAGCAAGAGTTTTACCTGCTGAAACGGCATTGTTTAGTAATAGGTAGAAGGATTTTTCAATTTCGTTCAATTTTACATTCACCTTGCTTTGCTCTTCGGCTAGTCGCAATTGATACTCCGCGTAGGAGATGGACATCGCAAATGCCAAAATCATCATAAATGAAATCCAGCCAATGGCTTTTGGATTTTTGTAAACTGACGTCCTAATCCAAGATTGGAAAGATAGAAGCATTAGTGTTTCTTGATTGTAAAATAAAATGTACTTCTCCTTCCGGGAGTGGATTCAACCCATGTTTTCCCCCTGTATTACTATGATTTTTTTGCAAATGGCCAAGCCGATTCCTGATCCGGAATATTGTTCTTTTTGATGTGGTCGCTGGAATATGATGAAAATCTTGGTTAAATATTCTTGCTCAGTCCCAATACCATTTTCACTCAGGCTGAATTCCCAGAAATTACCCTTGTCTTTTCCTTGGATACAAACTTCTGGAATAGGATCTGGCTTTTGGTATTTGAGGTTCTGCCTCTAAGGTAATAGAATATATATTTTACAGTAATCTAAAATGCAAATAGATAAACTTTCAAAAAGGCGTTTTGGACTGAAATTCAAGATTTTATGAAATCGATTTAGCGGGTGGCCAACCTTGTCCTGTCGGATCATCATTAAATTTAAGGGTGAACCTTTTTTAGAAGCAGACGAGATTCTTCCCGTTCATATTCTCCATTTTTCCTGAATTGATTTCCAGGATTGTAGGGCGAATCTGGCGGAATGTTCATGTTCGAATCTAACTGTTACAAGTAGTAAGACAGATGAATTCGCCTCTGATTCTAATTTCACAAAATGATCAAGTAAGGTCTATAACTTGATCATTTGACCCGTTTTAACGGATTCATCACAAGCAAATGCAATTTTCAAACTGTTTAACGCATCATTGAGGTGATCAGTTAAATCAAGGTTATTTTGAATAGATTCGAAAAAATAGTGTTGCTCTCGGTTGCAGAGTTCCTGATGATCCGGCTCATCGGTCATATCTATCCACTTGTCTTTTTTCAAAAAATTGTTTTTATCGTCTATATCTGCATGATGCACCCGTATAGATTCGGTTTTGGTGTGACTATCCACGTTGTCTGATTTTCCGGCAGAGCCGGCATCTTTGGCCACGATGGAGACCGAGCCCTTAGGTCCAAAAACATCCTTTATGAAAAATGCCGTTTCACTAATCATCGGTCCCCATCCTGCTTCATACCAGCCTACCGACCCATCTTCAAACCGAATCTGAAGCTGGCCATAATTATAATTGTCTTTAGCAATATCCTCGGTTAACCTGGCTCCGATAGCCGAAACCCAAACCGGCTTGGATCGGGTCATTTGACACATGACATCAATGTAATGAACTCCGCAATCCACAATTGGACTCAGGCTTTTCATCAGATTCCGGTGAACATCCCACATGAATCCCTGACTTTGCTGGTTGAGATTCATCCGGATGACCAAGGGTTTACCCATTTTTTGGGCCTCTTCGATGAATCGTATCCAGGATGGATGGTGTCTTAGAATGTACCCAACGACTACTTTTTTATCTTTTTCCTGAGCTTTTGCAATGATCTTTTCGCATCCTGTAACAGAATCAGCCAAAGGCTTTTCAATGAAAATATGACATCCTGATTCAAGTGCTTTCAGCGCAAATTCTTCATGGGTATCCGGGTAGGTTGAGATGCAAACTGCATCCGGCTTTGCACTCTTTAATGCGGTCTCAAAATCATCGAACAGCGGATATTCTCCGCCTAAGTTTTTGTTCAGCCTCACCTTACTCTCACCTCTTGCAACCAAGCCACAAATTTCAAACTCAGGCATTTGGTGGTAGGCCGTTGCGTGTGCGGCTCCCATATTTCCACAGCCAATGACAAGGATTCGGATAGGAGAATTCATAGGATAGAGTGATGGGTTATTTGATCAATTTTTGATATTCGGATCGGGTTAAATATAGAATTTTAATGCTCAGTGTAACCGGCTTCAGCGGCTCATCTTTCTCATCTCTCTTTACCCGTACGATCTGTTCTATCACATCCATTCCTTTCACCACATGTCCAAAAACGGTATAGTCTCCATCCAATCGAGGAAGTCCTTCAGGGTTTTGAACAATGTAAAATTGACATCTTGCCGAAAGCTTTTCTGCATTTCCATCTCTGCCTGCACCCACAGCTCCATAGACGTGGATAAGGTCGGGATGAAACTCCGGAGCAAGTAAATATTCGGGATCATTGAAGCCTTCTTCCGTGTCCGGACATCCGGCTTGGGCAACAAAATTTGGGATGACCCGATTGAAAGTTAAGGAGTCCCAATATCCCGCTTCCGCAAGTTGAATAAAGCTTTCCTGATGTTTTGGGGTCTTGGGATCGAGACTAACCAGTATTTTTCCGTAGGGTGTAGTGATCTGGCCAACCGGGATTTTTTCCTGAGCAAAAAGATGAAAGGAAATGCTCAGGACAAACAGGCAAATGAGGATGATTTTTCTCAAAGTTCTAATTCAGTTAGTGCCTTTTTCTGATTATCGACAGGATTGGCGTACATAGCAAGAAAATTCTTCACCATCAGTTCGTTTTTTGGATCTACTCTTTCATGAAGTCTATTCTCAAAAGCCTTTTTTTCGTCTGTTATGTAGTTATTTACATATTCCAGATCTTTGTAAAGCAAGTCGTGGGCGATGTAATTACTCGGCCAAAGCTTGTATCCTGACCAGATTTTATGGTCAATTATTGAGGCAAGTTGGGTTAGTTTTTCTCCCGTTGTCAGCCCCGAATCCGCAATTTTCTTCACCTCCTCGGTGATAATTCCATTGACCTGAATATGAATTCTTTTCTTGGTGCCCATGATTCCCCGGAGCAAATTGAGGAAATCTTCATTTTCACCTTTTACATACTTTTCATCCCGCAATTTTGCCAAAAGCTCAGGCATCTTCAGGACATCCGTAGGGTCATATTCGTAGGAAATGGAAATTGGAACGATTTTAATTTTTTCAAAATACCTGAAAGGATCTGCCCCATCTTCTGATAGCGAAAGCATTTTAAGAACTCCTTTGTGAGTAGCATCATTTCCGTCCTTAGTTCGTCCTTCCCGCTGAGCTGTCCAAACCGATCTGTTTTCATGCAAAAGTGATTTCCGGATATAAGCAGAGGCTAATTGGGAACTTTCGAAAAGTGCCCGACCCTGAAGTCCGCGCTTGATTGCAAAATTCCTGTTCAATTTGGAAAGGGTATGTAAGAATGGCTTTTGGATCAAATTATCCCCAATAGCGGAGGTTGTCAGAATCAATCCATGTTCATAAAGACAAGCATTCAAAAGCGAAGTGTCAAGAATGATATCCCTGTGGTTGGAAATGAAAAGGTATGCGGTGTTCGGTTCAAGGACTTCAAAACCTCCAGTGGTAAGACCGTCGGAGCTTTTTTCTAAAACCTTCCGAACTGCGTGATAGATGAAATTAACCTGGAAATCTCTCAAAGAGTGCGTGTGAAGCATGAGATCCTTCCAATGTCCAGTGTTATCCGAAGGAAAAGTAAATCCCATCATTGCCGCCAGCATTGGATCGTCTACAATCTTGCGGATTGCGGCGTTGGCTTCTGCATCGTAAAAAGGCCTGATAGAATCAAAATTTGGCATCATATGAACTTGTTGAGCCTGCAAAAAGCAAAATTTACCTCAAATTCAGAAGTTTAATCACCTTTTACAAGATCATTAAAATGGATCTAATTCCTTTTTAGATACTTATCGAAAAATAATAAGTGGACAGGCAAAGCTTCTGTCCAATAAGGCCAGGTATGCGCTCCCGGACGCTCAATGTATTCGTGAGGTGTTCCGTTTTCCAACAAAAGCAGGTGCATTTGTCTGTTTGTATCGATCAGAAAATCATCTATACCACAATCAAGAATAAGTGCCAGGCCGTTGGCTTTAATTTTATCTGTCAATCCTACTGCTGTATATTCATTAAATGGGGCGTCATATTGAATGTCTCCCAACATGACCTTCTGCCCTTCTTGTCTCAGGTTTCTAAATTCAGCAGGAACCTTCCACATTCTCGTGTCTATATTCATCACTCCGCTCATACTTCCTGCTGCGATGAATAATTCAGGATGTTTTGCACTTAGCGTAATTGCTCCATGTCCTCCCATGGAAAGACCCGTGATTGCTCTGGATTCCTTTTGAGCAAGGGTTCTGTAGGCTTTATCGACATGGGGGATCAATTCCTCGATCATGTATGTTTCATACTGCACTGAGTCCAGTTTTGGGCTATTGTAGTAATAACTCGCCGGTCCGACTCCAGGAGTTACGATGATCAGATCATATTCGTTCGCCATTCGATTGACCAGTCCCGGCTCGGTTACACTTTTATGCCAATCTCTGAATGCTCCGCTACCACCATGAAGCAGGTATAGAGTCGGGTATTTTTTATCGCTTTTTCCATAAGAATCGGGAGTTGTGACAGCTGCCCTCAAATTCTTTTTCATGACCGTACTGTATACTTCAATGGTGTCAACTTTCGCCTGGGCCAGTACCAGACCAGGAAGAAATAAGAGCAGGATTAATAGGTTTCTCATGTAGGGGATTGAATTAAGTTTTTTCTAAAGGAAAAATAGTGATATTCCTGAATATGATTAGGATTGCTTTGGTAAGTTTATGAATAGTTGATGATCGGTAATTAGTATATTCATACAGAGAATTCAATTTAAACCCATGCTTCCAATTCAGCGAACAGCCTTCATCCTGATTATTATTTTCTTTGGGGCTATCATTCTCAAAGAAGGGTCCTTTTTGTTTGTTCCTTTAGTTTGGGGAGTCTTTTTTGCTTTTGCGTTGTATCCCATCTCGTCTTGGCTGGAGAGGAGGAGGATGCCAAGAGGTTTAGCGATCGGCCTTAGTATCTTTTTTGTCGCCCTGGTTGGTTTTGGAATCATTTATCTTCTGCTCAACCAAGTACTGGGTTTGATCACAGATATTCCTGAAATAAGCGAGAATCTGGAAAATAAACTGAGTAAATATCTGGACGAAATCACGCTTTTGGTAGGCGATCAATTTCTCAATGGAAGTCAGAAACCAGAATTGAGGTCATTTTTTAACCCTCAGAACCTGAATACTACGCTATTAGAAACGGGCAAATCAATTATTCTGATTGGTATCATTCCTTTGTTCACCTTTTTATTAATGTATTACAAGGACTTTTTTGTTCAGTTTTTGAACCGATATTCTACCAAAAACAATGATCAGGTGATCAATTGGGCGATAGATTCAGGACATGTGATCCAATCCTATTTATCAGGAATGCTGCGGGTGACGGGGATAGTGGCATTGATGGCGGGAATTTTCTTTTACTTCATCGGAGTAAAATATTTCATTCTTTTCGCAGCATTCATTGCGATTATGAATCTGATTCCATTTGTGGGCGTATTCTTGAGTTCCTTTTTCGCAATTCTCTATGTGTTCCTGACCACGGACACGATGATTTATCCCGTGATTACGTTTGCAGTATTATGGGGGATTCAATTGTTTGAGAATAATATCATTACGCCGATCGTGGTTGGGTCTCAGGTGAAAGTAAATGCACTGGCAGTTATTTTGGCGATTCTGGTAGGAGGGTGGCTTTGGGGGATTTCCGGAATGGTTTTATTCATCCCTTTGATTGGGGTTTTGAAAATCACCCTGGAGCGAATACCGGAAAGCAGCGCCTTTGGTTATTTGCTCAGTGACGATGTGCCAGTAAGTGAAGAAGAAGAAAATTACTGGAAGGTTTTGATCAAGAAAATCACGAAAAAATCTGTTGATAAATAAAAAACAACACAAAGAATAGAATATAAAAAAAGCCTCCAGTTAATACTGAGAGGCTTTCTTGTGCGGATGAAAGGATTCGAACCTTCACACCAAAGGCGCTGCCACCTGAAAGCAGTGCGTCTACCAATTTCGCCACATCCGCGACATTCAATCTGATTATTAAGATGCAAAGAAAATAAAACTCTTCTTCTGATACTAGGTGCAATTAAATTAAAATTGAGCCCAGTTCATTGTTTTTTCATTGTTTTGGAGAGTCTCTTGATTACCAATTACTTCCATAAATCTGTGTTTTCGATTCCGGCATCCTTTGCAATAAAGACCGGATCTTTTCCTTCCTTCTTTTGCTTTTTGTAATCCTCCCATGCCAAGAATGCAGGTTTGCGCAGAAGAAATATTGCAATAATGTTTAACCAAGCCATCGTTCCGACACCAATATCACCTAATGTCCACGCGACTTCGGCCGTTTTAATGGATCCGTAAAATGTTGCAGCCAGAATAAAAACTTGGAGCAATCTTACGGCCCACTTGGATGAGGCATTTCGGGTAAGATAGCTGAGATTAGCTTCGGCGATGAAGTAATAAGCCATGATGGTCGTAAAGGCAAAGAACAAAAGAGAGAACGCAACGAATCCTTTCCCTATGCTTGGGAAATGCTCTCCGATTGCATATTGGGTAAATTCCGGCCCGTAGGGTACGCCTGGCAAGTTTTCCACCAGGAAACCACCTTCCGGATTGACCACATTGAAATTTCCCGTAAATAAAATCATCAGGGCCGTAGCCGTACAGACGAAAAGCGTATCCACATAGACAGAAAAGGCTTGGACCAATCCTTGTTGAACCGGATGGCTTACCTCAGCTGCCGCTGCTGCATGAGGCGCTGTGCCCTGTCCTGCTTCATTCGAATAAATTCCTCTTTTGACGCCCCAGGAGATAGCCATTCCAAATACTCCGCTGAATGCCGCCTCCATATTGAATGCGGATCTGAAAATCAACGAAAATACTGCCGGCACTTCTTTTATATTGATAAAAATGATAATCAATGCCATCAGGATGTAAGCACCGGCCATAAAAGGAACTACTATTTCGGCTACTTTACTGATCCGTTTTACACCGCCAATGATGATTAATCCCAGACAAATTGTTATGAAAATACCTGAGTAATGAACCGGTATATCAAATGCATTATTCATGCTGAGTGCGATGCTATTGCTTTGGACTCCAGGAAGGAATAAGACTGTGCTTAGTATGGTGGCAACGGCAAAAAGCATTGCGTACCATTTTATGCCCAATCCTTTTTCAATATAATAGGCCGGCCCTCCACGATATTGGCCATTGTTTACTTCTTTATAGATCTGTCCCAGAGTTGATTCTATGAAAGCAGAGGATGCTCCCAAGAAGGCAATTGCCCACATCCAAAATATTGCTCCGGGACCTCCCATAGCAATTGCAGTTGCAACTCCTGCAATATTACCAGTACCAACCCGTCCGGAAATGGCAATTGCAAAAGCCTGAAAAGAAGAAACTCCTCTTTCTGAGGATTCACTGCCAAATAGAAGTTTGACCATTTCTTTAAAATAAGTCACTTGAAGAAACTTAGTAGCGAAAGAGAAATAAATGCCAGCAGCCAGGCATAAAAAAATCAAAGCATTACTCCAAATTATTGCATTTACAGCATCTATTATTTCTTTCATTACGAGCAGTTTAGGGTGTTATTTTTTGAAAATTCCTGATTTTTCGGTTCTAACCAAAGCGAAAAGAAAAGAAAAAAATGTCAAAACCTTTGCCCGATGGTCAAAAAGAACCCTAAAATCAGAAGATTTAATTTAGTTTTTTTTAAGAATTCTGATTGAACAAAGCTCAAAGGGAGCAGGATTTTTAACTGAAAATCTAAAAAACTTAATCCTGATTGAGATTGAAAAATGGTAAAATGAAAAAAACTCTGGAATTGATCTAAATGCTTTCTAAAACTTCGTCGGGGTGGCAGTCCCGATTATTATCGAGGATCGAACCTACTACCTTCCCGATAGAAATCGGGACGCGATGGTATTATCAATTGGTGTTTGGGTTTTGACAAAAGCAAAAAAGCCTCTGGAATTGATCCAAAGGCTTTCTAAAACTACGTCGGGGTGGCAGGATTCGAACCTACGACCTCCACATCCCAAATGTGGCGCGATACCGGGCTACGCTACACCCCGAACTAATTAAACTTTCAAAATAATGATTTTCAATACTTTGCAAGGAGTGGGATTCAAACCATACTTACAGAACGTTGATTATCAATGAGTTTTGACTATTTATACTATTATCGTTATTATTTTAACACTCAAAATTAAGGCTTTTCCCTAATGGTTTGCAAATATATGAATTAAAACATTGGATCAAATTGACAGACAAAAAAAACTTTTGAAATTGGAAAAAAAAAATCGCTAGCCTCTTAAATTGGACTTGAAAAAAAGGGATACAAAACAAATTGCAATTACTTTCTCCTTTCAAATTTGTAGCCGTGGTCTAAATTTATTTAACCGGTTTTTTATTTTCCGTTAATAAGCTTTCGGTCAAGGATTTGAATAGAATGTGGATTTTTCAGTTCAACCTTGCTTCCGAACAGAGGATGTAAGGATGGTTTGTAACTGCATACCATATTACAAAAGAATGTCGGACCCACAGCAAATAGATTTGAGCTTCAAACCTTCTTTTATTCGGATAGTGGCAAAATAGCGGATACAGATACTGATAAATAAAGAATTTCAATAAAAAACACACTGGGGTAACCGAAATAGCAAATTTTCCTGTTTCGGAGCCTTTGGTGTTCCCAGAGATTTTTGATTTTCCGAATCCATCAGAATTTCGATTTCAAAAGATTGCTTTTCCCAATTCAGATAGAATTCCAATTTTCCGGATTCCATTTCCTGAATGGCCCGTTCAGCACTTAATATCCATGTCTCGCCCAAATGATTTTTACCACCAATAAAAGATAGATTCTCATCAAAGAGATTGTTGAGACCATTTATACATGATACCTGATATCGCTGATTCATTGGTTAGAAACTGAAAGTCAATTTAAAAGAGTTTCCGGTTTAAATCTATTCCAAATTCGTGTTTTGCAGAGTAATCCCATTTTTATAAGTTGGAAATGGGAATTTTACTTTTCAATTCCTTTGATTGCGTAATCAAAGCTTAGTAACCTCATTTAGGTCAAACTGAATCAGAACAAGGCTTCCCATAGGCAACTCCCATTATATTACCATTTTCAGTTTGTTAATAAGTAATTTATAATAAGATTTTTTGATACGATTTTATCCCACTTTTGATCAATCTGATTCTCAGAAGGCAAGAATTCAATCAAAATTTTGGGCTACTTCTTTTTTAGGATGATAAAAAACAAATATGGCTTTTGAATTTATTTATCCAAAAAACTCTGTTTTTTGATTTTCAAATGGGTTGTACCTTCAGATATAACTATTCCTTTGTTTATTTCAATCAAGGCTGCTTGATTGGTTAATGTATTTTTCAAGCATGCTGATTCGATGATTTTTCTCGTAAACTTTTTTTAAATATTGGCAAAAATACCCTGTACGGGGTATTTTTTTTTCGCAAAATCTACCGTAATTTGAATAATTAATCACTTATTTTTTGTGTTGTACACTGCTTCTTGTTTGATTAAGTTTAAATTAAGTTTAATTATTAAATACTTATTATTAAAGAATTGAATTTATCAAGGAACAAATTAGCGTATTTAATAAATTCAATGACTTTAGATTAAAATATTAGAGGGGTCGTTTTTTTTTTGGTGAATAAATATGAAGTGAGATATTAAACCTTCATTATAAAAACGTAAATTATTCATTCAATTCCTAACTAGCACCCTTGTTAAAAAATTTTAAATAATCAATTATTTAAATTCAGAATAGAAAATAATGAATGTGATAGAAAATTGGGATAGGTTTGAACCGTTTAATCGGATTGAAAAGCAAGATTTTTCATTTCAACCTTCCAGATTTGAAGTTTGGTCTGCTGGACAAATGATCGGTAACGGCAAAGCCTTTTCGCCGGTGATCGGTAGTGTAAAAGAAAAAAACGGATCATTCCTAATGGCCATTTCGTACCATGAAACTGCCCTACTTAACGAAATTTTGGAAGAAGTTTTTTTTGATGAATTTATAAGTTCAACAGACAGATTGAAATTGATGACAATACCCACAGAGACGTACACAGAAAATATGGGTTTGTTGACATTAAGAATTACCTATGGTCCAACAAGACTTCACAAAGATTTTTTTCCTAAAGAGCCCTATTGTTGCAATCTTTTTTTGGAAAATGGATTAATTTCCAAAATTTCTTTTTCTTTCAGTTTTCCTGAAAAACTTATTGAATTGTACATCTGAAAATCGGATTATTTTAATAATCCATTCAATTTTTGATTCTACCCTCAATTCAGTAGGGAAGCTGCCATTAATGAAGAACATGGCACTTATTGAGTTTGTAAATATTCGATAGGCTCTCTTTGCTTTTTTAAGTTTTTGGATTTTACCATGTAAGTATCCCGCCATATCCATTTGTTAGATTGGTCAAGTCTGCAATGACCACCTCTTACATGTGTTTGCTAAACACCTCTATTACTTTGTCCATTTCTTTGATTATTGATTAGGTTGAATCTTTGGTCCATTGGTTAAATAAAAGTCTGAAAAACAGCTTTCAGGAGCTGAATTCATCGCTGAATTTTTTTCAGTAACTACCATATTTTCCTCGACCTTAGTTGCTATTGGCAATCGCCGCAAAGTTAATGTGCTTCTTTTCTTTAAGGATCCCCGGGATCTAGAGAAAAGTATAGTGGGTATTTTTTAACTCTTGGTGTTGTTTCACTTCTCTTCGGCACGCTTTATCGATAGCCTCATTCAGGTTTCTTAGCAGACGAAAACGATTACCAGCTAAAGATGTGTTAAGTAAAACTTTTGAGCTGTTTGGATAAAGGCATTTTTCTTTTAGGTGACGTGGCGGATGTCCATGCTGCTTGCTAAAATCTTTCCAAGCTGTTGGGGAGTCAATGACTATGAAGAATGGTTCTTACAAGACTGCTTGGTATGGTCTTCATCTAGTTCCAGTCGTCAATTTGAAGAATGGTGGCTCAGTAAGGTGATGGAATGATTGCCTTACTTGAACGACTTCTGACCAATACTCAAGTGGTTAAAAGTCAATTTTAACAAGAAAGTCCTTCGCTTAATGCCCCGTTCAATACTTAGAGCATCATCAGATTCACCATATTTAATCCAAGACGGATGATTCGGGCTGTTTTTATCTGATTTTCAGTCTCTTTTCGCAGATCTATTACTGTACTGGATGCTCAAACTTAAAATTATAGCACTCATATCCCGAAGCCCAATTGGGCTTTAGGTCTTGATCTTGCCGTTTAGTGTGATAATTCCAGGGAGCTGATATCTGAGTCATATATGAGAAGCTGTCCATATGCTTCGCTCCCCACTGCGACATGATCAAAAACTTCGCAAATCTCTATGGTCTTTTCAACTTCAGTCTGGTCTATGAGAAAGATAACGTGAATGTAAATTCCTTTTTTGATAAAATCGGTATCTACCGATTCGATAGTCTGCCTTCCCTGAAGTTAGCGCAATTTTGTGAAAAGATTCTTCGTAAACATCTTTTAGCCCCGAGATAGTCACTTCATTAATTTCGAGACAAAATCACTTTTTATTTACAATTGATGACAGAAAAGAACTTCAAGCTCATCAGACCTCCTATCTTCCTTTAAGATAATAGACCGAGTAGTTAGAATTTTGCTAAAAAAAAGCC
Organism: Algoriphagus sp.; assembly: GCA_044373795.1. Lineage (GTDB taxonomy): Bacteria > Bacteroidota > Bacteroidia > Cytophagales > Cyclobacteriaceae > Algoriphagus. Next base: position 19,470 of record JBILPR010000018.1, read on the forward strand.
AACGAAAATGTTTAAGTCCAAACAGAATAGTTGAATTCGTTAGGTGCCATAAAGACTGAAAGGTTTTATAGACATACTCTGTTTTAAGATGGATCAAAAGTTTGCTCAGTTATCTTTAAAATTTTTCGTTCAAAAAAATATTTATTTTATAAGGCTTTGGGTATACTTTTCTGTTATTCGAAATTAAGATTCTTTTTGGATCAAAATTCAATTGGACAAGCACCCAAGAGTATTTTGGATTTAAGGTTATTGGAAGAATTATCAAATAGTAGGCGATGAGGTTTTATAGTTTTGCTTCGATTAATAATGATATAAATATTTATCATTTTAAAATATATTTTATAGTGATTTGTTATACATTAAATATAAAGAGTTAAAATATTTTATTTCTACTCTTTAAATAAAGCAATAAAATTTAATTAATTATTAAAACATATAATTTAGGTGAAACAGATTTTTCAGGAAATTTTATTACTCTTTTTATATCTGATAATTGGGTTTCTATGCCTTCCACTTTTCTTTTATTTGGTGTGGCTCTCCGATGAAACGTTAGCGTATTCTGACCTTCTAATTTTCCCTTTTGTACTAATAGGAATAATCATAATTGTATTCAATATTTATTTTGCTCGTTGGTTGTTCATTGTTTTGAAATTTAGAAATCAATAATTGGTTCTCATATGATACACAATGTAGTGCCTTCAGTTGTCGCTTCCTTAAACGAATTTATTCGAAATGAACTCAATCTACAGGAAGATATGGTTATTTTAACTAACCCAGTGGATTTGAACGGTAATCTAAACACACAAATTGACAATAAACTTTGTGTTTTTTTACAACATTTGGAAGAGGAAAGGCTAATTAAGAATGGTTCGCATCAAGCAAACGCTGGGATGAATCCTCCAATGCATTTTAGCTTGTACCTGATGTTTGTTGCCAATTTCCCAGACCCCAATTATTTAGAGTCCCTTCGCTACATTTCTCTTGTGTTGGAATTTTTCCAGGGAATGCGTGTCTTTGATAAAAGTAATACTCCTATGCTTTCCACGAATGTTGAAAAAATTAGTTTTGAATATGTTAACCTCGACTTTCAGGAATTAAGTAATGTATGGGGCTTGCTCGGGTTGAAATATATGCCTTCAGCTATTTACAAATTGAAGCTACTTAGTTTTACCAATTTTTTGGTCAGAGAAGAATTAGCATCAATAATTGGGAGCTCTTCGGCAAGTTCAAAATTCAACTCAGAGGGTTTAGATAGGGCAGCTAAGGAAGCTTCTGATTTTTTAGGATTGTCGAATTAATCCGGGAAGAAAAGAAATGAATCAAAACCAGACTACATATCGCTACATAAACAATTATACTGAGATTTTTTCATGTTTGTTTATGCATGACTTCTATTCCAATCGGATCTGTAATGAACTTGTAATTAAACCTACATCGGCGACCAGTATGCTTATAAAAGATTACCAACTGGTATTTAAGCCTACTTTTGGTGGTTTTGCTCTGGCAGCGAATACTGCCAAGGATTATAGTCACCTTGTCTTTAAAGACTCCTTTGATTTAAACTTCGAATTCAGATTTACCAATCCTTATTTCCACACTTTCACAGAATTGAATTTAGATCCTGAGGCAAGGTATTTTGTGGAAGATAACCTAAGGTCATCTGTTTTATTATTACCTGAAATGCAAACAGGAGCTCCTGAATTAGACAGGACAGGCATTTCAGGAATATTGAGTGTAAAGCATGTTTTGAATTATCCTATTCTTCCTCTTGATGGATCTAGCACAGGCAAGTTTACTCCCAGAACAAAAATAGTTTATCTCAAGCCCAGAAACATCAAGTTGGTCTATATCTGCTATACTGCTGATAATAGTTTAGATCAGTTTCAAGGCTTGACCATCGAAATTGAAGGTGTATTTATTGGGCTTATTTCGTTTCCGGAACCCGAGATCATAGAAACTCCTTCAGGGATGCCTGCCTTTAAGTTTGTTTCTGAAACACTATTTCCAATAAAAGCTTCTTGGAAAGGTGTTTTTAGATTGGAGAGGAAAAATCAGTTAGGTTATTACCGCAAGAGTTTACCTAATCCCAGTCCACAAAGTATCAAGTATGACTTTAAAATCAATTCCTATATCTCAGAAAATTATGTCAAACTTTAAATCAATTTTATGGCAACTGTATTAGCAACCCCGGGCGTTTACATTGAAGAAAAAAGCGCCTTTGCCTCTTCTGTAGTTCCTGTAGCTACTGCGATTCCTGTATTTTTGGGTTATACTCAAAAATCTGCCAGAGGCTCCAAGTCTTTGAAAAATGTACCAACAAGAATCTCTTCTTTTGCAGAATTTGAGCAATTCTTCGGAGGAGCTCCAAAGGTCAAATTCAGTATTAGTGAGGATAGTACCAGTGTTACAGGTTACAAATTAGAGGTTGATTCTTCTACCCGCTTTATTTTGCACAGTGCAGTTAAATTCTTTTACTCGAATGGTGGAGGAGACTGCTATGTATCATCGATAGGAGATTATTCCTCCGGTGTTCAGGCCAAGGATTTTAATGATGAAGCTACCGGATCCGGTTTGCCACAATTGTTGAAGTATAACGAACCGACGTTGTTAGTCATCCCGGAGGCGATCCTACTTTCGAATAACGAATGTTTCTCTCTTCAGCAGGCCATGCTAAATCATTGTGGTTTCGCTACTAAAAACAGGTTTGCAATCCTCGATGTCTATGATGGAAACAAAGACAGAACCTATGATGAATCAGATGTAATCAACCAGTTCAGAGAAGGGGTTGGAGCTAATTTCTTACAGTGGGGAGCAGCTTATTACCCTTTTGTGCAGACTACAATTGTTTCTTCTGCCGAAGTAAACTTCACCCATATCAATAACAAAGCAGACTTGATTGATATTCTCTCCAAGGATGTAGATGCTGATCTGGAAAATGGTTCCATGAATGAAGCCAGGGCAAACGCAATAAAAGAAGAACTGACTAAAATTGAAACTGCTTCAACGAAGGAAGAGATCTCCTCTTTACAGTCAACTTTAAAAGTCGTAAGCCCTAAGCTTAATTCCGTTTTGCTGGAAATGGCGGAATCCCTGAATTTGCTACCCCCAAGCTCTGGAATGGCTGGGATTTATGCCATGGTAGACAGTTCAATCAATGTCGCCAAAGCTCCTGCCAATCTATCCCTTGGTTCTGTGATCAGTCCAAGTGTTCAGATCACCAATAAGACCCAAGAAGAATTGAATTTGCCACTAAACGGGAAAGCTATTAATGCGATCCGTTCTTTCCAAGGAAAGGGCGTCCTGGTTTGGGGAGCAAGAACACTTGACGGCAACAGCCAAGACTGGAGGTATATCTCAGTCCGCAGAACGATGACCTTCCTGGAGCAAAGTATCAAAGCTGCAGCAGAGGGCTATGTTTTTGAACCTAACAATTCAACCACATGGTCAACTCTAAAAGCGACCGTTACCAATTTCTTATTGAATCAATGGCAATCTGGAATTCTTGCAGGTCAAAGTCCAGATGACGCTTTCTCTGTCGGTATTGGACTAGGGATTACAATGACGCCAAATGATATTTTGGATGGAATTCTCAAATTGACTGTGAAAGTAGCAATTGTGAGACCGGCAGAATTTATCGTCATCACATTTGAACAACAACAACAAAAATCATAATTAAGATTAACTAAAATTATATACTTATGGCAGCACCAACCGCAGGAACAGGTGGAGAGCAGGATCAGTTTTGGCCTTTACCAAAGTTCTATTTCTCAGTAGATATAGGAGATCAGACAGATTTACCTTTTCAGGAAGTTTCAGGCCTTGACATTGATACCGAGGTGATTGAATACAGACATGGTAACAGTCCAGTGCATTCGACTATAAAAATGCCCGGCCTAATGAAATACGGTGATATTACTCTGAAAAAGGGTGTTTTTACTACAGATAACAAATTCTTTGATTGGATTTCAAAGATCAGCTTGAATACATACGAGCGGTTAACTGTGGTAATTCGTCTTTTGGATGAGCAGGGTGACCCAAAAATGACTTGGACTCTGACTAATGCTTTTCCAAAGCAAGTGACTCCTACGGACATGAATTCACAAAGCAGTGAAGCTGCAATAGAGACAATCATCTTTGCACATGAAGGTCTGAGAATTGAAGCGGCCTAATATTTAGAGATACCCAGAAGGCTGTCCCCCTGATTTTGAACCTTTTCTTGGATTCATAAAAAGGGAGACAGCTCTTTTTCACCAGCAAAAACTTAACAAAAAAATGGCGACCAAGCCAAAATATATTGATCCTCCTGTATCCTACAATTTTTCGGTCGGTTTTGGCTCAGCTGCCACCACCCCCTTAGAAGACACTTATTTTAGTGAGATTTCAGGGATCACAGCTGAATTGGAAGTTGAAGAAAAAAAAGAAGGTGGGCTTAATGATTGGGTTTATCATCTGCCAAAAGGTTCCAAGGGAAGCAGAATTACATTAAAACGGGGACTGGCTTCAATAGACTCTGAATTGATCAAATGGTGTTTCGATACCATTCATTTTGACAAAACTCAAGTGATACCAAAGCAGATGATTATTTCGCTTTTGGATAAAAATCCTAACGAACCAAGAATGACGTGGGCATTTTACAATGTTCTGCCTGTAAAATGGGCGATGGCTGATTTTAATGCGAAGGAATCTAATGTTGCGATTGAATCCATTGAGCTTGTTTTTTCAACTATGGAAATATTACGATAAATCCTATGGCTGTCCAGATAAAAGAATTGATTATAAAGGCGATCTGTGGGGAGAGAAAAGAACAAAACACAAGACCGGTACCTGCAGTGAAAACTCAGGATGGAGGTAAACTGAGTTTCTCACAAAGAAAGCAGATCATTGACGAATGCACAGCTGAGGTTCTGGATCGGTTAAAGAGAATGAATGAATTCTAATGGCTAACGGCGCATCGAAACTAAGATTAATTGCATACGAGAAATTTGGGAACGGGGCAGCCAGCTCTCCCTTGAGTGGAGGAGAATACACCTTACAGATGAATCCCGAGCAAATTGATCTGGGATTTGAGCTGAATAAAGTGGTAGATGAGGGTGATGAACCGGCATCTGCGGCAGGTATGCCCGTCAGTGATAAAAACAAGGTCTATAACCGTCAAAAAATCAACCTGGAGTTTACTGTCGATAATACAGGTGCCGTCCCTAATTTTCCCAATGGCCTTGCATCTAAAGAGGCTGGAAAGTCTATCAAAGAGTCTATTGATTTGTTAAAAAAAGTAACAATAAAACCAACAAGAGCTTCTCACCGTCCTCCCTTTGTGGAGCTGGAGTGGGGTCAGTTACACCTGATCGGAAAGGTAAATGACTTCAGTGTAAAATACACCTTGTTCAACTCCACCGGAGACCCAGTCAGGGCTATTGTAAGCCTGAGTATAGTCGAAGAAGTAGATGAACAAGTAATCAGCAGAGAGTTTCAAAGTCCTGATATCACCAGAATAATCACGGTGAAAGATGGAGATTCCCTAATCATGCTCTGTGAGTCATTTTACGATGATCCGAAATATTACCTTTCTGTAGCCGCACATAATAATCTTCCCACGTTTCGAAATTTAAAAATTGGGTCCACTCTTGAATTTCCCCCTCTAAAAAAATAAAATGGCATCCAAATCACCAAATGACTCCTTGCAACTTGGGATTTCTTTTGAGATAAAGATTGGTGGACAACCCTTGCCAAAAGAATTGGTGGTAATGAAAATTCATGTAAAATCCGATGTGAACAAAGTAGCCAAGGCTTCAGTGTTCATTATGGGAGGCAATTCCTACGAGAATATATTTCCTGAAAGTGAAGTTGCAGATTTTGAGCCCGGAAAGGAAATTGTCATCTCCGTCGGTTATGCAGAAAAGAATAGCCAGGTCTTCTCAGGAATTATTGTCAAGCATCGCCTGAGTATTAGTGAGGGATATCTCAGCTATGCCTCCAGAAGCCTGATCATATTGGAGGCAGCAGACAAGGCGATTAAAATGACACTGGAGAAAAAGTCCGATCTCTACGAGAATAAAAAGGACAGTGATGTGATCAACACCCTTGTATCCGGGGCAGGATTAACAAAAAAAGTAGATGATACCACCCTGCAACATGATTTTATTTCGAGGCATGATTGCACCGATTGGGAATTTATCCTGAGCAGAGCATCTGCAAATGGGATGGTGGTTTTCAACTCCGATAATAAAGTTACAGTTGAACTTCCCGAAATTTCGGGAACTGAGGATGTGACGATCGTCTATGGAAAAGACATCCACAGTTTTCATGGAGATCTGGATTCAGTAAAGCAGCTGCAACAACTGGAATCCGCTACCTATGATGTGTATGAAGAAAAGGAAATTACTCAAAGTGGTTCGGAACCCTCGCTGTTGGATAAGCCTGGTACTATAGACGGGAAAAAACTGGGCAAGGTAGTTTCTCCTGAAAAGTTAAAATGGAATGTACACGTACCGATTCAAACTAAAGAACTGAAAGCCTTGGCTGATGCCGCGATGGTCCTTTCCAGACTGAAAAGAGTCACCGGTGAGGTGACTTTCAGAGGTATGACAGAGCTGACATTGGGCATACTTATCAAGCTCGATGGTTTTGGTAACCTCTTCAACGGGTTAGTCTATGTTACAGGGGTAGAGCACCGAGTAGAAAATGGAGAGTTTACGACCAAGGTTGCTTTTGGTTTGAAAGATGAGTGGTTGAAAGCTTCCAATGGGGCAGACTTTCAGATCATTCCCCCAATCTCAGGGCTGCATGTGGGGATTGTGAAAAAAATCGATGCGGATCCGGACAAAAAGAACCGAATCCAAGTAATGATTCCGTCTTTGAAAAACTCAGGTAATGGGCTTTGGGCGATGCTGGGTCATTTTTATGCCAACAAAAACGCCGGAAGTTTTTTTGTCCCGGAACTAAACTCAGAAGTCATCATAGGCTTTATCGACAATGACCCGAGATTTCCTGTTGTATTGGGTTCGCTTTACAGTAAGAATAATACACCGAAGGAAAGCTTTACAAAAGAAAATAACCTCAAAGTAATCGAAACAAAAGCCGGAATAAGACTGGAGTTTGATGACAAGGACTTAGTATTTAAAGTTTTGACCCCCGGCAACAACATGCTGTCAATTTCTGACAAGTCCAAAGGAGTCACAATAGAAGATCAAAATGGAAACGTGGTGACTACATCTGATAAGGGGGTGAGCATTACTTCAAAAAAAGACATCAAGTTGACCGCAACAGGAAATTTGGAACTAAACGGGAGTAAAGGAATCCAGCTTAGCTCTTCGGCAGGTGATGTGAAGGTCGATGGAAAAAACCTGACCTTCACGGCTAAGGCTAAGGCACAATTGAGCGGCAGCTCCGGAGCAGATATAAAATCTTCCGGAGTAGTCAATATCAAAGGTTCAATGGTGAACGTAAATTAAAATGATAATGGGAAATCCAGTAGCAAGTTTATTGTCTATGCACAAGTGCGGCATGCCTGATGCAGGAGGAACGCATGTAGAAATTCCGTTTTTTTTTTCCTGTAGTACCATAGTGAAAGTGCTGAAGATGAATGCAGGGGTACAGGGTGATATGACACTTTGCTTTCACAGAATCCCAACATTTGCAGGACCGGTTCCAATCCCAATGCCCAATACTGTTCAGAAAGGGTCTTTGACAGTGAAATTTGGAGAAAAACCTTCTGCAAGACAGAAAGATATGTTGTCTCATGGAGAGAAAATCTCCAGAGGTATTCCTCTTATAAAAATCGGATAAGAAGGTGGCTGAAGAAAAAAGCTTTTTAGGCAGAGGTTGGGGCTATCCGGTCACTTTTAATAAGGTGCTCGGAAATGTGAATATGGTGAGTGATGAAATAGATATCCGGCAAAGCCTCGAAATCTACCTGAAAACAAAAAGAGGAGAGAGGATATTGAGATTAAATTATGGGACAGTTTTACAAGAACATGCTTTTGACATAGCCGGCGGAGATAACTTAAACTACCTCTGTGAAAGACTAAAGAATGACCTTAGAGTATATGAACCGCGGATCATTGTCCACCATGTGGCAGCAGATGTCGCTAAGGTTCAAGATGGATTTGTTCATTTTAAGGTTGATTATGAAATACAGTCTACAAACGTGAGGGACAATATTGTTTATCCCTTTTATATTTTGGAAGGAACGAATATACCCGAATGAGTATTTTGGAAAAAACGAACGATTATATTTTAGGAAAGATCAAATCCAGGAAGTTGAATCCTTTGGACACACGGTATTTTTTACCCGATGAGCGTTCTTTAAGTGACTTTTTGAAATTTATAAACAGACTATCCAGGTTGGTGGTTTTTTATGATGAGAACTCACAAAAAAAAGGAGACTGGTATGATTTTTTTATTTCAGATGAATTATTTCTCCTTGCGGAAATTGAAAGTTTTGATTTAAAATCGATAGAAAAGGAAAAAACTGAAATCCTGTTGAAGTTTGAAAAGACTGATAGTCTTGTTGAGAAGTCATCTTTAATTGTTGAGCTTTTTATTCAAATTAAATCAATGCTACAGACGATTGATGGATGGTACATTTTTTCATCAAAATATAATAAACAAAGAAACAGCAGTCCATTAGAGAAAGAGTTGGTTTCTGCAATATCATATAGGTGCAAAGAAGTATATTTTCAGTTGATACTCATATCAGGAGAATTGGACAAACTTGGTAGTCAGTTGAAATTGGACATAACGGACCTTCATTTTAGTAAATTGTGGAAGGTTAGTGATAATACTTCTGAATCCTATTCTTTGGGTTGGGGGGCCGATATTGTTAACTTGGATTACCTGCTTAAGCAGTTGCTTATTTTGCATAGACCCGTCTATAAAACACTCTTGAATTTAACTGAAAGATCAAGGATTTTACTTAATGATAATTTGCAAAATAAAGAAGATCACGAGCCTCATATAGGCCTGTTATTGTCTTTTTTTCAATTATTTAAAAAACTTCAGGATGAACTAAATACTGTCCCGGATAGGCTCCTGACTTATTATTATGAGCAAATTCTGGGTCAAAGTAGACGAAAACAGATTCCTGACTCAGTATATTGTTTTTTGATCCTTGACCCGGATATAAAAGAAATAGTAATACCTGAAAATACAAGGGTTATCGCTGGACAAAATATAGAAGGTCAAGATATTATATATGAACTTACCGATTCAGTAAAAGTTTCTAATATAA
>JBILPR010000168.1:0-9114 GCA_044373795.1 Algoriphagus sp.
TTCCTGAAGCTCTTTCGAATGAGTTTGATGAAATCCATACATCACCCCGTCAAATGCCAGCAAAAATGCGCCTTGGAGAATGACCGATTTTCCAAATCCAATTAACTGATCTTTATCGTTTCTGAGCCCTCTTTCCTTTAGGTAAAATCCTCCTGCGATATAAGCCAAATCAAGTCCTGCGTTGAACAATAGTATTTTTTCAATGCTTTGCTGAGCTTCCATCGTTGCCCAGAAATCAGTTCCTGGGGTCTCCTTAGTCGCTTGCCAGTATCCAAATCCGGCGATGATTAGGTTCACCGAGTTCCAATAGAGATTCATCTGATGGAATGCTTTTGTTTGTCCGGTAGTCTGGCTAGCCCCTATCCCACCCCAAACCATATTTCCGACGGCCCAACTTCCCAAAATCAACATTCCCTTTTGATTGTAATCGATTCGGGTTTGGTTGAAATCCTGAAGCTGTGGGATATCCTGAGCAAAAACTTCTGTCGGAAAGAAAAAGATAAAGATTAATGCCAGCGTAAAAAACATGGGAGTGTTAGAATTTTGCATGATTTAGAAACGCTGGGTCAGGGGAATAGTTTAGATCAGGGTTACGACCAGGTAGTCCAGATCATCCTGAGTCCAAATCCGATGATGATCAATCCGACAAGCTTGTTTAAAATCCACATCACCCTTGGCGTCACCCATCTTGCCATTTGTTTTGCGACCAAGGCTTTGAGCAAATCAACTGCGAAAACTGTCAATAAAATCCCCACATAGTAAAGGGTGATATCGCTGCTTTGAAAACTCTCTTTCTGCTCCACGATTCCGACAATAGAAATCCAGAAAAGCAGAGCAAATGGATTGATCCCATTGATTCCAAATCCCTTCACAAAAGCGGATCTCTTCCGGGCTTTTGGCAAGTCAATACCGCCTGTGCTTATTCGATCGACACTTTTCTTTAGTAAGGATTTTATCCCAAAACCAATTAAAATCAGCCCGCCGAGGTATCCCAAAATCATCTCAAAAAAGTCTGTCTCTGAAAATAATTGCAACCCAAAATAGGTGACTACCACATAGAGGGAATCACTCACTAAAACCCCCAATGCCAACGCAGAAGAATATCTGAAACCATGCTGAAGACTTCCCTGAACCAGGCTGAAGAATACAGGACCGATCATCGCTGACAAAACCAACCCCATACTGATCCCTTCAAACAGCGACTCGGTCAATTCTTCAAACCTTTGCTGACTAAAAATTCAATCCAGCTAGCTGCCTTTTCACCTTTGATAACTCGGGGAAATTTATTTTGGCCTCCTTCTTTTCCTTGACTTTTCATCCATTCATAAAAAACCTCTGATTCTAAAACAGTAACCTTTACTTTTTTCAATGCATGCTTCCGTTCGACTGCATAGTCATCGTTAAGGTTTTTTAAATGGGCATCCAGAATTTCTACAAGTTTTTCTTCATCAACCGCATCATCTGAACCTATGTACCAGTGGTGAGCGAACAAATTTTTATGTGGAACTCCCAAAACAGTGAATTCTTTAACTCTAAAATTGAGCTCTTCTGACGCCATTTCGATAGCTTTATTCATATTGTCCACCGAAAGATGCTCTCCGCATAAGCTGAGAAAATGCTTTGTCCGACCTGTGATGATGATTTCAGATTCTTCTTTTGAGACAAATTTTACCACATCTCCGATCAAATACCTCCAAGCACCCGCACAGGTTGAAATGAGCAAAGCATAGTCTTTTCCTTCTTCGATTTCGTCTATTTTAAGAGTCTTCGCAGTCTTTTTGACATTTCCCTGACCATCAAAACTCTCGTCATCAAAAGGAATAAATTCATAAAAAATGCCATTGTTGAGGACTAGTCTCATTGCCTTGCGATCGCGCAACGCCTGATAAGCCAAAAAACCCTCTGAAGCCAAATAAGTCTCAATGTATGTCAGGGGTTTTCCAAGCAATTTTTCAAAGCCCTTTTTATAGGGTTCGAAAGAAACACCTCCATGGACAAAAATCTGAAGGTTGGGCCAAATCTCATGGATATGTTTAACCTTATATCGGTCAATGATCTTCTCCAGCAAAATCTGCAGCCAAGCTGGAACTCCGACCAAAATTCCGATATCCCAATCCTTCGCATTATCTACTATTTGATCCAACTTTTCTCCCCAATTTCGGTTTTTAGAGATTTTCTTTCCCGGCTTGTAAAACCGCTGAAACCAAATGGGCAGCTTAGATGCTGTGATTCCACTGAGATCTCCTGAAAAATAGGTTCCGTTAAATTCCAAATCCGTACTTCCACCCAGCATCAGGATTCCTTTGGTATAAAGACTCGCTGGAAAATTATACTTCGACAAACTTAAAATCTGCCTGACTCCAGTTTTTCGAATAGATTTCACCATGGATTTGGTGATTGGGATGTATTTGGAAGAGGCACCGGAAGTACCAGAACTCAGTGCAAAGTGTTTTACTGCGCCAGGCCAAGTGACATTTTTTTTGCCTTCGAGAAGTTTTTTCCAAAATTCATTATGAATTGAATCATAGTCATAAACCGGGATTTGATCTTTAAATCGATCGTAATAGGTAGAATCTCCTATCCGGAAACCCTTTAAAATCGTAGAGAAATCGTACTTCTTTCCGATCTCAGTTCGCTCTGCTTTGAGCAAAAGTTTCTTCAATTGTTGCTTTTGAAGTTCCACCGGAACAGAGTATTCCTGATCCAAACTCTCTCGAAGGCGAATGCCTTTTTTTAGTAAAGTACTGATGATCGCCATATCTTTGGTTGTGATGGATTAAACAAAAGTATACCCCTAAATTTTAAAATGAGCATCAAAGCCAATCTTGAATCAGTAAAAACTACTTTCCAAAATCCGGACTGCTTATTGGTAGCAGTGAGCAAAACCAAGCCTATTGAAGATCTTCAGGAAGCTTATGATGCCGGCGTTCGTGATTTTGGTGAAAATAAAGTTCAGGAAATTCAGGAGAAACAACTCCAACTTCCTGCAGATGTACGTTGGCATATGATCGGCCACTTGCAAAGTAACAAAGTCAAATACATCGCTCCTTTCGTACATTTGATTCATGGGGTGGATTCTTTTAAGCTTTTGCAGGAAATCAATAAACAAGGCAAAAAGATCGATCGGGTGATTCCCTGCTTGCTTCAAATCCATATCGCTGAGGAAGAAACCAAGTTCGGTTTTGATAAGGCGGAACTGGATGAAATGCTGAATTCAACCGAATTCCAGGAACTTACACACGTGCAGATTACAGGGGTGATGGGAATGGCAACTTTCACAGAAAATCAAGATCAGGTCAGAAAAGAATTCAGGGGTTTAAAGCAGCTTTTCGAAGAATTAAAAACCAGAACACTCCCGGATTTCGTCCAGTTGGAAGAGATCTCGATGGGAATGAGCGGGGACTATCTCATTGCACAGGAAGAAGGAAGTACGATGGTGCGGATCGGTTCGGCAATTTTTGGAAAGAGAAATGTGGGATGACGGATGCTGGATGACCGATGACGGATGTACACCGCGTGAATGTGAAAAAATTAGATTTAAAGATTGAAATATAATTGAAGCAAACTCCCCCTTTTTCAAAGGGGGCAAGGGGTATTTAAAAAAATGAACGGAAAGCAAATCATACAATCAGCAGCAATTTTTGGAGCCTTAGCAGTTGGCGTCGGAGCATTTGGCGCTCATGGATTAAAGGATATTTTGGAAGAAACGGGAAGACTCGAAACCTTCGAAACGGCAGTCAAATATCATTTCTACCATTCTCTGGGTTTGTTCCTGATCGGGATTTTGGCATTGGTCAAGCCGGATTGGAAGGGTTTTGGTTTCGCAGCAATCAGCATGATTATCGGGATTCTGATCTTCTCAGGTTCGCTGTACTTCCTTTCCCTGACCGGAATCACTTGGCTGGGAGCGATCACTCCTTTGGGTGGTGTGGCTTTTATCTTAGGTTGGCTGAGGATCTTCTGGACAGCTTCAAAAAATTAATTCCGGATGCGTAAAGCTTTTCTCTTTTTCTCCTTTCTCTTATTTTCTTACACGCTTTCAGCGCAAATATCCAGGGATCAATACATCAAACTGGAATCAGCTCTCGGGACAACCAGCTTCTTCAGCGGGCATTTGACTGGTTTTGTGCTGTATGATTTGGATTCTCAGTTGGTGATGTTTGAGAAAAACAGCCAGATAAACTTCGTCCCTGCCTCCACCACCAAGCTTTTTACACTTTTCGCCAGCATAGTCGTGTTGGGTGACAGTACTCAAACGCTACGATATGTGACCGAAGGAAAGACGATCAAAATCTGGGGGAGTGGCGATCCGAGCTGGAAATACAAAGAGCTTTTTCAGCCTGATTTTCAAGCATTTTTAGCAGGTTTTGATGAAGTGATTTTCTCGGATTCAAATGTGAAATCTCCGCCTTTCGGATTTGGCTGGCAATGGGATGATTATTACTATGATTATTCAGCGGAGCGAACTTCCCTCCCGATTTATGGGAATTTGGTCCAGGTAAAGAAAGTCGGAAACCGACCTCAGGTATATCCGGAACGATTCCAAACTTCAATCCAGACAACCTATGAGCCAATTAAGGAACTCGAGCGGGACTTTCACTCAAACTCTTTTTATTACAATCCTGAAACCTTTTTGGGAAGAGAAGATTATATCCCGTTCCTGACTTCCCCGGAACTTTTGGTTCAACTGGCTTCCAATGCAACCGGAAAAAAATGGATTTATCGCCCTGACCCTCTTCCTGAGATTCACAGGGAATGGAAAGGTGCACCGCTTTTTCCTTTGCTGAAAGAAGCCATGCTTGAGAGCGATAATTTTCTGGCGGAACAGCTTCTATTTATGGTTTCTGACAAGCTTTTCAAAGAAATCGATACTGAACGAGCAGTTGATTACGTCCTGAAAACCTATCTCAATGACTTACCAGATAAACCAAAATGGGTGGACGGAAGTGGGCTAAGTAGGCATAATTTATTTACTCCCAGGTCGATGGTCGCTCTTTTCGAAAAACTCTATCGATTGGTTCCTGATGAAGAATTATACGAACTACTTCCAATCGGTGGGAAAACCGGGACGCTGAAAAACAGCTACCAGGCAGTTCAACCCTATGTTTTTGCAAAAACCGGTACAATGAGCAATAACCTTAGCCTGGTCGGTTTGATCAAAACTAAAAGCGGAAAACTTTATTGCTTTGCCTTCATGAATTCAAACTACCCTTACTCAGCATCCGCAGTTCGCAGGGAAATGGAAAAAGTGATGGTGATGGTGAGGGATATGATGTAGGAAGAAAATTGGAAGGTTGTAAGGTTTCAAGGTTGATATTGACAAACTGGAAAATCAATCGCCGAATCAAAAAATTAAATAATGCCCTGCCAATTAGAAGGGTTTCTATTCGATCTCTTTCGAAAAAAAGAATCTAATTTCACTTCAAATCAATTCTTTATGCAAAAACGCACTTTTATCAAATCTCTGGGACTTTTGGCAGGTTCGATACCATTTGTTTCTTTGGATGCTACTGCAAAAAATCCCGGTTCAATTACCCTTTTTCCGAAGGCTATTCAAAAAGGCGATACAGTCGGACTGATCAGCCCTTCAGCAGCCACAGCAGATAGGATGCAATTTACGTTTGCAAAAGAGGCATTGGAAGCCTTAGGATTTCGGGTGAAACTCGGGGATAATTTGGATAATCGCTACGGACATTTGGCAGGAACAGATATAGAAAGAGCCAATGACGTGAACCAAATGTTTGCAGATCCGGAAGTGAAAGCCGTCATCTGTATTCGCGGAGGTTCGGGCGCTTCACGGATTTTGCCTCTTCTCGATTATGCGATGATCGCCAAAAACCCAAAGCCGATTTTGGGCTATTCGGATATTACAGCCCTTCATTGCGCAATTTATTCGCAGACAGGGTTGGTTTGTTTCCATGGTCCAAATGGATCAGGAAGCTGGAACAGTTTCAATGTGAAGCAGTTTGAGCAGATGTTTTTTGCGAAGGAAATGATGACCTTCAAAAACGAACAGCCCAAAGGAGATGATCTGGTAGTGAAAGCAAATCGAATTCAAACCCTGAGAGCAGGAAAAGTAGAAGGAAAGATTTTGGGAGGGAATTTAACCGTGCTGGCAGCTTTATCCGGAACAGCTTATTATCCTGATTTTCAAGAGTCTATTTTGTTTATCGAAGACATCGGTGAAGATCCCTACCGCATCGATCGAATGATGAGTACACTCATGCTGAATGGAACTTTGGGTAAGATCAAAGGCTTTATTTTCGGTCAGTGCTCAGATTGCGTTCCTGGCGGAGGCTATGGATCTCTCAGTGTAGATGAGGTAATGGATGACTATATTTTGCCACTTGGAATACCAGCATACACCGGAGCGATGATCGGACATTTGCCCAAGCAATTCATCGTTCCTGTGGGAGCAAGAGTGCAAATGGACGCAACCTTAGGTACTTTTACCCTCTTGGAGTCGGTATTCACTACTTAAAATCCTGGAATGAAAATCATACTGATTGGCTTGAGCATTCTCGCTATGCTCTCGCTTTTGAACTCAAATCAAAAAACCAACCCAACGCAAGAAATGCGCGATAGAAAACTTACATATCTGGCACTCGGTGATAGCTATACCATCGGCGAGGGAGTGGATGAATTAGATCGGTATCCAAACCAATTGGTGAAAAGGCTGAGTAAGGAAACTTTCTTCAATTGGAAGGATCCGAAAATCATCGCGAAGACCGGTTGGACTGTCGATGAACTGAATGAGGGAATCAACAATTCGGACCTGAGCGATCAACCTTTTGATTTGGTTACGTTATTGATTGGAGTGAATAATCAGTATCGCGGAAGAGCTGTGAATGTGTACAAAACTGAATTTGAAACGATGCTGAAAAGAGCAATTGCATTTGCGGGAGACAAACCTGATCATGTGGTCGTAATTTCAATTCCGGACTGGGGGGTCACTCCTTTTGCCACAAGCAGAGGAACCGATAAAGTGAAAGTTGCGGGAGAAATCGATGCATACAATCAGGCCAAAAAAGAGGTTTGCGATAATTACGGTGTGGCTTTCCTTGACATTTCAAAAGAGTATCGTGAAATCGGTGCAAAGCCGGAAATGGTCGTGGAAGATAATCTTCACCCGAGCGGACTTGTATATACGCGTTGGACGGATAAATTATTCAAAAAGGTCTCGAGCCTAACATTCTGAAACACAGAAACGGCTAAAATTTGAAACTTTTTTGACTCTGAAACATGCCGGTCGGAATTATCAAGAAAGCTTGAAAAGCTCAGTTTGACTATTGCAGATGGATTGATTTTATTCATTTGGCAAAAAACCTTCTTCCAAATGTTTGAATTTTATTCAATATCCGTCAGTTACTTAGAATCAAAGGTTTCAAATAGAATTTTTGCCTAATTAAATCACCAACAAAACACTATGGATTTAAAATTAACTGGTAAAAAAGCGTTGATTTCCGGCTCTACTGCAGGAATTGGATTTGCTATAGCAAACCGTTTTCTAAAAGAAGGCGCCAGCGTGATCATCAATGGCAGGACTCAGGAAAGTGTGAAGGCGGCGATAACTGACCTTAAGTCAGCCTATCCAAATGGAGACATACTTGGTGTTGCGGCTGACTTTTCAAAAGTGGATGATATAAACAGGTTAATTTCAGAAGTACCGGAAATTGACATTTTGATCAATAATGCCGGGATTTTTGAACCCAAAGCTTTTACAGACATTCCTGACGAAGACTGGTTCAGACTTTTTGAAATCAATGTCATGAGCGGAATCCGCCTTTCCAGATTTTATTTTCCAAAAATGCTTCAAAAAAACTGGGGGAGAATTATCTTCATCTCCAGCGAATCCGGTGTGTTTATCCCCGAGGAAATGATCCATTATGGAATGACTAAGACTGCACAATTGGCGGTAAGCCGTGGCTTGGCAGAGTTGACAAAAGGAACTGCCGTAACAGTTAATTCGATCCTTCCCGGCCCCACAAAGTCTAAGGGAGTAGGTCAGTTCATCGAAAATTTAGGTAGAGCAGGTATTAAAACCGCCGATGAGGTAGAGAAAGAGTTTTTTCAAGATATGCGTCCAAGTTCACTCATTCAACGGTTTGCTTCGGTAGAGGAAGTTGCAGATACAGTGGTTTACTATTCCAGTCCCCTAGCGTCTGCTACCAATGGTGCGGCTGTCAGAGTAGAAGGTGGATTAGTGAAATCAATTATTTAAACTGACTCTTCGGAATCATGCGCATTGCCAAATAATATCTTCAGTCAATTTCAATTATTTATGCAGTTGATTCAAATGACTAAAAGCCAGAACATCTAAAGAATTTGAAAAAGTCTCTAAACGCTAGCACTGTGATAGCCTTTTCAGACATGAAAGTAATTAATGCAATAGGATTAGCAGTTGGCGACTTAGGAAATAACGGAATTGAAAACAATGAGATTCATCCTTTGGATCAAGGTAAAAACGTGAAGAAGATTTTCAGTCAGAAGAGAAAGTTTTTTTCAATCCCAGGACCCTCCAATAGTCTTTTAAAAATGGAATTTGGGAGAAAGTTTGATAAGAATCGGTAGATTGCAAGTTGAATTTATAATACTTCTAATGAGACTTATTTATTTTCTGATAATTATAGGTTGCATGGTTCTTTTCAGTTGTTCTGAAAAAGAATCACCTTCAAAACCCCAAGATACTTTTTGGATTTATACCTCAGAAATTCCGTGTGATAATTTTGATACAACAATACGGTGCATTTTCACTCTTAAAGAAAAGGAATTAGACTACGACATAAAAAAATGGGTTTCTTTAAATGAAAATTCAGAGCTTGTTGACTTTGAATATGAGACCGGATTTTTTTATCAATTAACAGTGGAATTGCCTGATAAAAACGGACCAAATCCCACCCAATATAAAGTACTGAAGGTTAACCAAAAGATTAAAGATTATACCAAGATTATTAACGGATCCTGGACTTTGCTAAAAATAAAGGACACCGCAGTTCCTCTGGAAAAGCAAGATAAATTTATCCTTCAAATCGAAGAATGGAGAAGAAGGATCTACCTCGTTACTGACTGCAAATTTTATTATGGTGAATTAGGAAAAGTGGATGAATCAAATTT
>JBILPR010000019.1:0-28688 GCA_044373795.1 Algoriphagus sp.
CACTTCAACAGATTTGAAGCTTTTGAACCGGGTCAGAAATCATCGATTTGTGTCGCAGCGTACCTTGGGTCTATCAGATTGATAGACAACCTTCCGATTATTCCTTAATTTCGCGGCAAATTCCTAGCAATGCATATTCAAGTACTGAAATCAAAGATTCACAGAGTAAAAATCACTCAGGCGGAACTCCATTATGTAGGATCTATCACAATTGATGAAGACCTGATGGACGCAGCCAATCTGATAGAGAATGAAAAAGTCCAGGTTGTGAATGTCAACAATGGCGAACGACTGGAAACTTATGTGATCAAAGGAGAAAGGGCCAGCGGCCAAGTTTGCCTCAACGGTCCCGCCGCACGAAAAGCATCGGTTGGGGATATTGTTATTATCATTTCCTATGCAGGAATGGATCTAGAGGAAGCTAAAAAACACAAACCTGCTCTTATTTTCCCGAATGACAGAAATAAGCTGATTTGATGAATCGCCAAAATCTAAAACAAATAATTCAGGTTACGATTTCTTTGGGAATTGCGATCTGGATCTTTTGGTTTCTATATCGAGACATCGCCTTGGAAAGCCTTTTGGCACAAATCAAATCCAGCAATTGGCTGTGGATTTTTGCCTCTCTTTCTATTTCTCTTTTTGGTTTCTGGCTCAGAGCCTGGAGATGGACATTATTGATACGTTCCGATGAAGGAGAAAAAGTGAAACCTAACCGGGCCTACCACGCTGTTATGGTTGGTTATCTGGTTAATCTACTTATCCCAAGAGCAGGGGAAGTTGCCAAATGTGGTGTTCTTACCAGAACAAACGGGATTTCCATTGGCCATTTATTGGGAACGGTAATCCTGGAAAGAAGCGTTGATTTGCTCTTTTTAGTTTTTGTGATTGGATTTGCATTTTTGGTGGAAAATGACCTTTTCCTCAGTCTCGCCAGTATTTTGGTTAATGTCGAGGACCTTTGGACAAAGGTCCTTTCCAATCTACCGATCTTCTTGGGCGGCCTTGCCATTTTTATCATTTTCATGGTGTTGATCCTGAGAAAATACAGGGACCATGGATTAATAAAAAAAGTCCGCCATTTCATGCGGGAAATAGTATCAGGTCTAAAAAGAGTCAATCAGCTTTCCAATCCAGTCGGATTTTGGCTGAGCTCGATTTTGATCTGGGTGATTTACTTTCTGACGATGTACACGGTTTCCCTTGGAATCCCAAGTACTGCCAATTTGTCTTCCGGCGAAGTCCTTCTGGTCATGGTGATGGGAAGTATTGGCATGATTGCACCCGTTCAAGGCGGGATCGGAACCTTTCATGCGCTAGTGGCCTTCATTTTGATACAACTGGGAATAACGGAAGAAGACGGAAAAATCTTCGCAGCGATTATTCATGGGACTCAGGTTTTACTCATGCTGGCAGCAGGTCTGATCAGTTGGGTCTTAATGATGAGGCTACCTTCTTGGAATAAACCTGCCAACCCATAACTTCGTATTCATTCCTGCAAACAAATTAAAACTATGATACTTATTCTAATTGTTGTTGTCTTCGCTATTGCCGGCTTTGTGGTAAGCAGAAAGCTGAAGAGCAAATTCAAAAAATACTCCCTCACTCCTCTTCAGGCGAATCTGTCAGGAGCTGAAATAGCCAAGTTAATGTTGGCTGATAATAATATACACGATGTTCAGGTGATTTGTGTGGAAGGCCAGCTTACCGACCACTATAATCCAATGAACAAAACTGTAAACCTGAGCCCGGATGTGTTTTATGGCAGAAATGCTGCTGCAACTGCTGTTTCAGCTCACGAATGTGGTCACGCTGTTCAGCATGCCACTTCTTATACATGGCTGAATCTCCGTTCAACTTTAGTTCCTGTTCAAAACGTTTCCAGTAAAATCTTGAATTTCGTTCTTCTTGCTTCCTTATTTGGAGGTTTTGCTTTGGGCCTCCCCTATGACATTGTCGGCTACATCGTGGTAGGATCCTATAGTGTGATGACCTTATTTACGCTTGTGACCTTACCTGTGGAATTTGATGCAAGTAACAGGGCTTTAGCATGGGTTAAAACAAGAAACATCGTGACAGGACCGGAATATGCGATGTCAAAAGATGCGTTAACCTGGGCAGCGATGACTTATGTGGTAGCTGCGCTAGCTTCCTTGGCTACTCTGGCATATTACATCTTCGTCTTCTTTGGAAATAGAGATTGATCCAGATCAAATAATCAAAACCGAGAGGGGCAAGCTTTTGTCCCTCTCTTTTTTTGCCCTAAATTCCACTTCAAGAATTACTAAACCCTATATATCAGCATGAACTTTCGATTAACCGAAGAACAACTAGCCGTCAGAGATGCAGCAAGAGAATTTGCCCAAATCGAATTGTTGCCTGGAGTCATTGAAAGGGATACAGAAGGCAAATTCCCAAAGGAGCAAGTCAAAAAAATGGGGGAGTTAGGATTTCTGGGAATGATGGTTGATCCCAAATACAACGGAGGAGGTATGGATACAATTTCCTATGTCCTTGCGATGGAAGAACTCTCCAAAATCGATGCATCTGCTTCTGTAGCAATGTCGGTTAACAATTCACTTGTCTGCTGGGGTTTGGAAAAATATGGAACAGAAGCACAAAAAGAAAAATACCTGAAGCCCTTGGCAGCAGGAGAAATACTTGGCGCTTTTTGCCTTTCTGAACCTGAAGCAGGATCAGATGCCACCTCTCAAAAAACCGAAGCTCATCTCCATGGCGACCATTATATCCTGAATGGCACCAAAAACTGGATTACCAATGGGTCTTCAGCCAGCGTCTACTTAATAATTGCCCAAACCGATGCCAGCAAGGGACATAAGGGCATTTCCGTTTTTATCATTGAAAAGGGCTGGGAAGGATTTATCATTGGTAAAAAAGAAGACAAAATGGGAATCCGGGGGTCAGACACTCATTCATTGATGTTCACTGACGTAAAAATTCGGGTAGAAAACAGAATCGGAGAAGAAGGTTTCGGATTCACCTTTGCAATGGAGACATTGAATGGCGGCAGAATTGGAATTGCGGCCCAGGCTTTGGGAATTGCGGCAGGAGCTTATGAACTTTCTTTAGCTTATTCTAAAGAAAGAAAGACCTTTGGAAAACCTATTTCCCAACATCAGGCTATTCAGTTCAAACTTGCGGATATGGCTACCCAAATTGAGGCCGCCAGATTAATGGTTTACAAAGCAGCATGGTTGAAAGATAATGGGGAAGATTACGCACATGCATCTGCAATGGCCAAATTATTCGCTTCACAAGTCGCTATGGACGTTACTATTGAAGCAGTCCAGGTACACGGAGGATATGGCTATGTGAAAGAATACCATGTGGAACGATTAATGCGAGATGCTAAAATCACTCAGATTTATGAGGGAACATCAGAAATTCAAAAAATAGTCATATCAAGGAAAATTTTAAAATAAGGCTTTTTCAAATATTGAAAAGGTATTCTTCCAAAATTTTATAACCTTTTTTAATTTTTGAGTTTCCGTTTATCAAAAACTCCTGTTTTAGAATTGGAAAAATTATATTTTTGTAATTCTATTTTCGCTAATCAAATCATGGAATATTACAATAAGGTTATTGAATCCGTCAACGTCAGATTTTTGCGAGGAAACAACTATAAAGTTGAAAAACCGGCAACAATTATGGAGTACGAAGAAGCTGATAACACCCTTATCCTGCTTCACCACGGCACCCTAAAGTTCGGTGAAGATCAGGAATTAGTCAATGAAGGAGAAGTACTTTTTCTTCCCGGTGGAAAAAAAACCAAACTGACTATGGGAGGAAGCTCGAAAAAGTCCGAAATATCCAAAGACCAGTTTCAGGAAAATAAAAAAAAGCATCTTCAAAGCATCAGCTTCAAAGACATAAAGAATTCGGAAGAAGATTGTATTTCCATAGTTGGCTTTGAATCTAAAGTCTTTGATGTCGTTAATTTTTTCAATTCACTTGACATCCCTCCATTCATCATTCGATTCAATGATCGTCTTGCCACCATCGTGGAAGATTTGATGAAAGAACTAGAATCAAGCAGTGTTGGAAAAGAAAGGGTATTAAAAGCTCAAACCGAATTGCTTGTGATTGAATTACTTAGGCATATTCTTAAGAACAGATTATTCCTGGAAGAACTTTCTACGAACTCGACTTATTTCAAGGATCCCCGATTGATAGATCTATTCAATTTTATCAAGTTAAATATAGGAGGAGATTTATCAAATAAAGTTCTTGCAAAGGTGGCTAATGTATCTGAAGATTATGTAGGTCAGTATTTCAAAATGCTCACTGGAATCAATCCCCAGGATTACATTGAATATCAGCGAATGGAAGCTGCTGTGGAGCTTCTTCGCACTTCTAAAAAATCAATCCGAGACATTGGAAAAGACGTGGGGTATAAAGACACCGCATATTTCTGTCGAAGATTCAAAATGATGTATGGAGTGCCTGCCGGCAAAATGAGAAGAAGAGAATCCTTAATTAACGTTTAAGGAATTATTGTACCACATTTTATAATCTAAGACCCTGACCAAAAAACCGGGGTCTTTTTCTATAGAATTACCCAAAACCACCAAGTCTGCTCCGGCATTAAAAGCTGATTTCAACTTTTCGAAGGAGTCGATTCCACCTCCCACAAGAATAGGTTTTTGGACAGCCTCTTTCACCATTTCTATTACCTGAGAAGATACCGGATTTGAGGATCCGCTTCCAGCATCCAAAAAGAAAAATTTCAAACCAAGATATTTCCCTGCTAATGCAGTGGCCTGAGCAAGCTCGGGTTGGGAATTCGGCAGGGGCACAGTCTGACTGATGTAATGAACACTGTTTATTTCCCCGTTATTGACTAAAAGATAAGCCGTGGGCAGGACTTCCAAATTTGTGTTTGCAACCAAAGGAGCAGCGGCTACCTGCTGAACAATAAGGTACTCAGGATTTCGACCCGAAATAAGCGATAAAAACAAAATAGCATCCGCATCACCTACAATTTGCTGTTGGGATCCCGGGAAAATTACCACTGGAATTCCGCCGGCCACTTTTTTCACCGAAAGGATTACTTCTTTGAAATTATCACGGGACATATGACTTCCTCCTACCATGATCAAATCCAGACCAGAATCTTTCACCCATTTAAAC
Organism: Algoriphagus sp.; assembly: GCA_044373795.1. Taxonomy (GTDB): domain Bacteria; phylum Bacteroidota; class Bacteroidia; order Cytophagales; family Cyclobacteriaceae; genus Algoriphagus. Next base: position 5,152 of record JBILPR010000019.1, read on the forward strand.
TGGTTTTCAAGCTGATTTAGATTTTGGCACTTATCAGGATCAATCAGCCATGCAAGTCCTTTTTTACCCGATTTGTGAAGGGAATTAAGAAGATTACTTACCTTTTTCCGAGGCTTGCGCATTTTCAGGCTGCGGATTCAATAGGTTTGTCAAAAATTTCTCCTTTGCCAACGCCAGACCCAAAATAAGCAGTCGCTGACTAAGGGTTGGCCAAAAGCTTGATTTCGCGGGCTTTCGAAGTTTATCCTCAATGTCTTTAGTCAGCAATCCTTGCTGTTCCAGCGCCTCAAGTGCCTTTTCAGTTTTGTTTACTTTCTTCTTTCGGGTTGCCTTCACTATTCCATAAGTGAGCAATCCTGCCGCTAGAACCACAGCTCCCACTTTCAACCACTCCTCGGAATCTTTTTTGAACAATTCAAGTTGCTTAGCAAGAGTTTGCTCAAGTTCCTCTGACTTTTTTTCCAATTCCTTACTCATCGATTTGATTGTTTTTTACATTTCTGGAAAAGATAAACTCCTTACAGGCAACTTGAATTTTGGACTGGACCCTATTGGAATTTCTGGAAAGTATAAGTCCCACCACAATCAACAAGTACAATAACGCTACCAAAAGAAATCCCATGTATGGGGTCTTGGTAAATTGACTTAAATAGAATGCAAGAGACATGCTTAGAAATAACAGAACAATAAAAGACATAGCACCAATCATCGTAAGTAAGATGAACCTGGATACTATCCCTACAAATTCATCTTGAATTTCCGATTTGACCAGGTCAACTTTGGTCTCTATGATGCCTTTCACGGTCTGTATTATTTCTCCGAAATTTAGCATAACTAAAACCTGTTTTAAGTGACTTTTACTCTTTTCAATGTCTAATATACTTCAATTGAAAGGAGCAAAAAAATTAAGCATCGGGAGCAGCCTCTGCCTCTTCATAAAACTTGTAGCGCAAAACCAGTTCCAAAGCCAAAGTTATAGCCCGATTGATTGGATGTTGATGACAAAGTGACTCATCAATGTCTTTTAGCCTAGTGTAATATCCGGTAGCTATCGGAATTTCCATATCCTGATTAATCCTGATGGTCGCTTCCTTGTATTCGTCGGCTTTTTCCTCTTTGAGTATTTTGCAGATAATCAATTCTTTTTTTCCTAACCGGTCTCTCCTTGCAGAGGCCCCAAAAAGTCGGCAAATCAATCCTCTTTTTGAGTAATTTCCACAAAAGCCCTTGCTTCCATCTTCAGATTGAGGGCGGTAAACAACACAATTTTCTTCCTCCTTATGCGCCTCTAAGGCTACAAGCGTGGATTCTGCAAGTCCCTTTTCGTAAAGATCAAAAGCAAGGGGCAAAAATTCCTGCGGAGTTGCCGGAACTTGAGGATTTGCGCAGCAAAAGCCGCAACCTGACACACAACCCAAACCCGCCTCAGAAGCAAATTGCTTTACTTCGGAATCAAGCTCCCCAAACAAGTCCAGAACTGCCTGGGATTTCTCAGCGAGATTCATCTCTTTTTAATTTAATGTACAAAAGTACGGCTATGTAAGCGTTAAGATCCTTGCAGATTGGTTATTTTTTTTATCTTGATTGTCAATTGTTTAAAACCCCAACTTTTCAATTCCCTTATTTACTCCGTTCTTTTAGGTTTGGGGATCGTTTTATTTATTAAAAATGTCGCTCATGACTAACAAGGAAGATCAACAACAAGAGGAAAGAATCCGTCAGGCTTTTAAAGAGCGGGATTGGAATGAGATAAAAAGTGCCGATTCCTGGGCTATTTTTAAGATCATGTCTGAGTTTGTGGATGGCTTCGAAAAACTAGCCAAGATCGGACCTTGCGTTTCTATTTTTGGTTCGGCGCGCACTCCCAGAGACCATGATCATTATAGAATAGCTGAAGAAATCGCAGCAAAATTAGTCCGTCATGGCTATGGAGTGATTACCGGTGGAGGACCCGGTATCATGGAAGCAGGTAACAAGGGAGCACATTCCGAAGGCGGGAAATCCGTAGGTCTCAACATTGTCTTGCCGTTCGAGCAATTCAACAACATCTACATCGATCGGGATAAATTGATGACGTTCGATTACTTTTTTGTCCGTAAAGTACTTTTTATCAGATATGCACAGGGCTTTGTGGTGCTTCCTGGTGGCTTTGGTACAATGGATGAGCTTTTTGAGGCACTCACATTGATCCAAACAAACAAAATCGGCCGGTTCCCAATCGTTTTGGTTGGCAAATCTTATTGGGCAGGTTTAATTGATTGGATTAAACAAACCCTGATTGAAGAAAACAAATATGCAAAGGAAGAAGATCTCGACCTCTTTTGGCTCGTAGATGATGCGACAGAAGCAGTAAAGGTCATTGACGATTTCTACAGCAAATACCTTCTTAGTCCGAACTTCTGATGCAAAAAAACCATCTGGTCCTAATCTATGCTTTGCTTGGTTGTTGCTTTATTTTGGCAGGGTACTCCGTATGGAAAAATAACGCCAGATCAGCCTCTGAGGAAATATTCCCTGAAGATCAGGTTTTGCAATCAAGACCTAACCCTTCACGAGATTCGGTCAGACTTTTTGATATCCCTGCTGAGTTAAATTTTGCTGGAGAAAAAGTCCCTTTGGGTACCGGTGATGTTTTGGAAAGACTGGAGCGGGAAATCTATGTCAACGCTTACTGGGAGTCGAATATGATCCTCCTAATGAAGCGATCTGTCAAATACCTTCCGGAAATAGAACGACTACTGAAAGAGATTGGCATCCCCGATGATTTCAAATACCTTGCTATTGCCGAAAGTGGATTGATGAATGTCGGATCGCCGGCTGGCGCCAGGGGATTTTGGCAAATACTGGAAACCACGGGTAAAGAATATGGACTGGAAATTTCCAATGACGTGGACGAGCGCTATCACCTTGAAAAATCTACTGAAGCTGCTTCAAAGTATTTCAAAAAGGCATATGCAAAATTCGGGGACTGGACTGCGGTGGCGGCAAGCTACAACATGGGACAAACCGGATTTGCCAAAAGGCAGGAAGAGCAACTGCATCGTGACTATTATGAGATGTATCTGAACGATGAGACCAGTCGCTACTTATTTCGGATTTTGGCTTTCAAAGTCATTTTTGAAAACCCCGAATCATTTGGATTTCACCTGCGGAAAAGTGATTATTACCAAAACCCTCCTCTGAGAACTATTGAAATCAATCAGGATATCAAGGACTTGCCGCGATGGGCAAAGCAACAGGGCAGCAGCTTCAAGAATCTCAAGCTTTACAATCCATGGCTTCGGGATCAGGATCTGAATGTGAAACGTGGCAAAGTGTACAAAATAAAGCTTCCCGAGTAATTTTTAACTTTGTCATATCATTTTCCCAAAACTTCCGATCAGATTCGCCGGTTACTACTTTAGAATTTGGCTATCGCTTCCGCTTGAAAATGCGTAACTTCGCCGTTTAAAATTGCCAGTTCTCTTTATGAGTCAATCCACTCCTTCACAGGAAGAATACATCGAAATTTTTGGTGCCCGAGAGCACAATCTCAAAAACCTGGATGTGAAAATACCCCGAAATAAACTCGTGGTGATCACTGGTCTGAGTGGCAGCGGGAAAAGTTCGCTCGCTTTCGACACAATCTATGCTGAAGGTCAGCGGCGTTACATGGAGAGTTTCTCGGCTTATGCACGCTCCTTCCTCGGTGGAATGGAAAGGCCGGATGTGGATAAAATCAACGGGCTTTCGCCGGTGATAGCGATCGAGCAAAAAACTACTTCCAAAAATCCCCGATCTACAGTAGGCACGGTGACGGAGATTTACGATTTCATGCGTTTACTTTTTGCCCGGGCAGGGGAAGCTTATTCCTATCTGACCGGCACCAGAATGATCCGACAAACTGAGGATCAGATAATCGAGCAGCTTTTCACCAAGTTTCTGGGTAAAAAGCTTTACATCCTCGCTCCGGTGGTAAAAGGCAGAAAAGGCCACTACAGGGAGCTTTTCGAGCAAATCCGAAAAATGGGGTTTTCGAAGGTCCGGATCGATGGGGTAGTGATGGATATCGAACCCAAAATGCAGGTCGATCGATACAAAATTCACGACATTGAAATCGTAATTGACCGAATCGTAGCAGATGAGGAAGATCGGTTTCGCATCACCCAGTCTCTGAAAGCAGGACTTCAGCATGGCAAAGGAGTAATCATGATCCGGGAAGAATCCGGAGAAATTCATCATTTCTCGAAATATCTGATGGATCCCGAGACAGGACTTTCCTATGAGGAACCGGCACCAAATACTTTTTCATTCAACAGTCCCTACGGCGCCTGTCCGACGTGTAACGGACTGGGAATAATTGAAGAAATCACGCGAGAGAGCATAATTCCTGATCCAAGCCTGAGTATCACGCGGGGAGGAATAGCTCCGTTGGGTGAATACAGAGATATCTGGATCTTCAAAAAAATTGAGGCAATTCTGAAACTTTACAAGTGCAGCATGAGCACACCGATAGGGGAACTCCCCGAAGAAGTGGTGGATGTGTTGCTCAATGGAGATAAAGTGGAAGTGGCGGTAGATTCGACAAAATATCCAGGAACGAAATGGCAAACAACTTTCGAAGGAATCATTGTCTTCCTTCAAAAGTATCAGGAAGGAAGTTCGGATAAAATCCAGGATTGGGTGAGTGAATTCACCTCAATCCAAACTTGCCCGGAGTGCCATGGGTATAGGTTGAAGAAGGAAGCGTTGCACATCAAAATCGATGGCAAACATATCGGTGAGCTGGCCATTCTTGATATTCGGGCTCTCGGCACTTGGTTTGAAGGTCTGGAGGATCGTCTTTCAGCAAAGCAAAAAATAATCGCCCATGAAGTTTTGAAAGAAATCAGAAAGCGAATCGGATTTCTGCTGGACATTGGACTGGATTACCTTTCTCTGAATCGTCCGCTCAGGACTCTTTCCGGAGGAGAAGCGCAGCGAATCAGATTGGCTACTCAAATCGGGACACAACTGGTAGGAGTGCTTTACATCCTCGACGAACCCAGCATTGGACTACATCAGCGAGACAACGTCAAATTGATCAAAGCCCTGCAAAGCCTTCGGGATTTGGGCAATTCTATCCTGGTCGTGGAGCACGACAAAGATATGATGCTAGAGGCTGATTATGTAATTGACATGGGCCCGGGAGCGGGAAGACATGGCGGCCATATCGTCGCGGCAGGAATTCCTCAGGAAATTTTGGAAAGCGGAGGAATCACTTCCAAATATTTGAGCGGCAAGCTCGGACTTCCTGTTCCGCAGGAAAGAAGAAAAGGAAAAGGCGAAAAATTGGTTCTCAAAGGAGCCAATGGAAACAACCTGAAAAACATTGATTTGGAACTTCCTTTGGGGACTTTGATCTGCATCACAGGAGTATCCGGAAGTGGAAAAAGTACACTGATACACGAGACGCTTTTCCCGATTCTGAACCGCGAATTTTACAATTCGAAGAAAGAAGCGATGACTCATAAAAGCATCACTGGTCTAAAAAACCTGGACAAAGTGATCGAGGTGGATCAATCGCCTATCGGCAGAACTCCCCGATCCAATCCGGCAACTTATACAGGAGTATTCTCAGACATTCGCACTCTTTTTACAGAATTACCAGAATCTAAAATCCGTGGGTACAAACCCGGAAGATTTTCCTTCAATGTGAAAGGCGGGCGCTGCGAAGATTGCGAAGGAGCCGGAATGAAACTGATCGAGATGGATTTTCTTCCAGACGTTCATGTTCCATGCGAGACATGCAAAGGAAAGCGCTACAATCGCGAAACTCTTGAGGTAAGATTCAAAGGCAAATCAATTTCTGATGTGCTTGACATGACAGTGGAGCAGGCTGTTGAGTTCTTTGATTTTCAGCCTAAAATACTTCGTAAAATCAAGACTCTTAATGAAGTTGGCTTGGGCTATATCACACTTGGCCAGCATGCAACCACACTTTCCGGAGGAGAAGCCCAGCGAGTGAAATTGGCCACTGAATTATCTAAAAAAGACACTGGAAAGACCTTTTATATTTTGGATGAGCCTACTACCGGATTGCATTTTAAGGACATCGAATTGCTGATGCTGGTTGTGAATGGATTGGTGGATAAAGGCAATACCGTTTTGATCATTGAACACAACCTGGATGTGATCAAAATGGCAGATTTCATCGTGGACTTGGGACCAGAAGGAGGAAACAAGGGAGGAAGAATCGTGGCTCAAGGTACTCCTGAACAAGTCGCAGAAAACCCTGAAAGCCATACCGCTAAATTCCTTAGGGTAGAATTAAACACCCAATCACTGGTAAAATCATAGCTTTAATCCTTTTATCAAATTAAAATCATCAGATCTAACCTGATCTCTATCTTTAGCAGTCAATGAACAGGCTTAGGTTATATTGGATTCTGCAAATATTCGGATGGGGATCTTTCGCCTTCGTCAGTATATTATTCGCCTCACTCTCAAGCTCAAGCGGGATATCTGCAGTTCAGTTATGGGCATTTGGGGTGTTTGCGATTTTTTACATGCTTTCCACACACTTTCTCCGCTACATTGTTAAATACTATGAGTGGTTTAAACAAAGCATTCCTCAGCTACTTTTTCAGTCTCTATTAGCAATTTTAGCACTGAGTTTTGTCAATACCCTGGCTCAGATTCTAATTAATATCGGTTTCGGAACCCTCCGTCCTGCTGAGGACTTCAAGATCGTTGTTATTTTGGCAAACCTGTTTGTAGCCTTTCTTTTCTACTCCATCTGGTTTTTGCTTTATTTCCTTTTTCACTTTCTGGATAATTATAATACTTCCCTGAAATACGAGGCCAAAATAAATGAAATCCGCCTCAATCACCTGAAAAGCCAGCTAAACCCACACTTCATCTTTAATGCGCTGAACAGTGTCAGGGCGTTGGTAGATGAGGATCCGGTGAAAGCAAAAACCGCCATCACGCTTATCTCCAATATGCTGAGATTTTCCTTGATGATGGACAAGAAGCAAACCATCGATTTCTCCGATGAATTAAACACGGTAAGAGATTACCTGGAACTGGAAACCATCCGATTCGAGGAAAGACTGAAAGTCGTCTACCAGACTGAAGATGAGTCTTTCAGTTACAAAATCCCTCCGATGATGCTCCAGACTATTGTGGAAAATGCCATCAAACATGGTATTTCAAACCTGGTAAAAGGGGGCATAATAGAAATCAAATGCCGGGAAGGACTCGACGAAGACCTCTATATCCAGGTGAAAAATAGCGGACAACTCACCACTCCTCCTAATCTCAAAGCCCAAGGCGAAAAAGGTCTTGGACTGAGTAATACAGTTCAAAGACTAAAATTGGTGTATGGAGATAAGGCCAGCTTCCGTATCTTCAACTCGGGAACCGAATTCGTAATCGCTGAAATCAAAATCCCAAAACAAAGAGTTAATTTACCCTAACAAACTCAAGAAAAATGCGAGCCATAGTAATTGACGATGAAAGACTAGCTCGAAAAGAGCTAATCACACTTCTTAACCAACTTGAAACTGTAGAAGTGGTGGGCGAAGCCGTAAATGTGGACGACGCCAAAGAGAAAATAGACCTTCTCAACCCTGATGTAATTTTCCTTGACATCCAAATGCCGGAAAAAACAGGTTTTGAGCTCCTCGAAGAACTTGATAACGTACCCCACGTGATTTTCACCACAGCTTACGACGAATACGCCTTGAAAGCTTTTCAGGTGAATGCATTGGATTATCTACTGAAGCCCATCGAGCCAAAGCGATTGGAAGAAGCCATCAACAAGCTGTTGGTTAAGATGGAAGGCGGTCCAAAAAGCGAACAATATTCATCTTCTCAGAATCAAAAGAAACTCACGCTTGAAGATCAGGTGTTCGTGAAGGACGGAGACAGATGCTGGTTTGTAAGACTTTCAAACGTTCGATTGTTCGAATCGGATGGAAATTACATCAAGGTTTATTTTGACAATTTCAAACCAATGATTCACAAATCTCTGAATGCTTTGGATGAACGTTTGGATGAAAAATCATTTTTCCGTGCGAGTCGAAAACATATCATCAACCTGGGTTGGGTAGAAGGAATAGAGCCTTGGTTCAATGGTGGATTAGTTGTAACACTAAAAGGAGGAGACAGAATTGAGGTAAGCCGAAGACAAGCAGCACGATTCAAAGAAATGATGAGTCTTTAAAGTTTTCGTAGCCAAAAAAAAGCATTTGATTTTCGGAATTTAATTTTGTAATTAGTGGTGTGTTGGAAAGAAAGCCAGCAAAAATCAGTTCTCACACACTAAAACACATCTGCCACCTACTTATGAAAGAAGAGCGGATTTTAATCGTCGAAGACGATATCAGCATCGCAGAAAACATTCAAGAGATACTTGAGCTTCTTGGCTATGTCAACATTGACATTGCTAACTCTGCAAACCAGTGTATCAAGGTAATTAAAAAGTACCGCCCGGATTTGGTGTTCATGGATATCAAACTAAAGGGAGATAAAGATGGAATAGAATTGGGGGAGATCGTAAAACAAATGGTGGATGCACCATTGGTATTCGTAACATCCTACAGTGATCCTACCATTATCGAGCGTGCAAAGCGTATTTCACCGGCAGGATTTATCGTAAAGCCATTCAATACCAATGACATTCATGCAATAGTTGAGATTGTACTTTATAATAAAAGAACAAAACCAGCCTCTGAAACTACCGTCGTAAAGAGTCCTAATGACAGCCCTTATTTGGTTAATGATGCAGTTTTCATCAAAGCAGATAATGCCTTCGAACGTGTTCAGTATGAGGACATCTATTATGTGGAGGCAAATGGAAATATGGTCAATATCTTCACCAAAAATCGGGATTATAATATCAGGAAATCCATGAAAGAGATCGAAGACATTCTACCTTCTCAGTTTTTCCTTCGGGTACAAAAATCCTTCATTGTCCATCTTGGACAAATAGAAAGCTTTAATACAAAAGAAATTACCCTTCGAAAAGGTGCTGTCGTTCAAGTTGGAAGACAGTATTACAATAGCTTCCTCTCCAAACTGAATACAATCACAGAAAGTTGAGTAAACAAAAAGGCGGATAAAAAACCCGCCCCTTTAGCTTTACCAAACAATCAACCAAATTAACCCTTACGAGTTATACTCCTAAGATCTTCAAGTTCTCAAAGCTTCACTTCGGTGAATTTTTGAGAACTTTTTTTTGTCAAATCAGCGACTTTCTTGTTGTCTCTGTTTATTCTAATTCAATTCCGATTTTTTTAAGTTGGTTTAGTATTTTCAATTCGGGCAGGTTAATGACAAGATTTGTTCTTCCTTTTCTCTGAAATGAATCAAGAAATCATTTCAGTAATAAGTTGGTTTAGTCGTATGTGTTCTTTTAGCCAAAACGAAGTCCAATTATTTAATCAATTACAAATCAATTGATTACGTTTATTTTCTAAAAAATCCCTGTTCACGATCGTACATCAATCCACCAGTTCTGAACAAAAAATTCCAAATCAGAAGGTTACACTCGACATGTTTAAAAATGGGAAAAAAATTTGCCTTTGCAGGTTATAAAACAGAAAAGCCCCGTTTGGGCCTTTTCTGTTTAATTTTTCCTTCGGAATTATAACAACTCATTCGCCAGATTAGCCAGCTCAGATCGCTCGCCTTTCTCCAGCTTGACATGGGCATACAACGGATGGTCCTTTGCACGGTCTATCAAATAGGAAAGTCCGTTGCTCTGACTATCCAGGTAAGGCGTATCTATCTGGAAGACGTCTCCGGTAAATATAATCTTGGTGTTTTCTCCCGCTCTTGAAATAATCGTCTTTATCTCGTGCGGAGTAAGGTTTTGGGCTTCATCCACAATGAAGAAAATATTCGACAAAGAACGCCCTCTAATATAGGCCAAAGGCTGAATCACCAGTTTTTCCTGATTTACCAGTTCGGTGATTTTCTGGAATTCCTTATCCGTTTCCTTGTATTGATTTTGGATAAACTTCAGGTTGTCCCAAAGCGGTTCCATGTAAGGATTCAGCTTGGACTTGATATCTCCCGGCAAATAACCAATGTCTTTGTTGCTCAAGGGGACAATAGGTCGGGCAAGGAATATCTGTTTGTATTCCCTGCGTTGTTCCAGTGCCCCTGCAAGTGCCAAAAGTGTTTTTCCCGTTCCGGCAACTCCCTGAATAGATACCAATTTAATTTTTGGATTTGTGATGGCATGAAGCGCAAAAGTCTGCTCTGCATTCTTTGGCTTGATGTTATAAGCCAATTGCTTGTCTACTCTTTCCAAAATATTATCCTCGGAATTGTAGAATGTCAAGACTGAGTTCTTGTTATTTTTCAGAATGTAATAGCCATTGGATTTTCTCTTTTTGGGCCCAAGTACAGATTTAGCATCAATGTATCCGGCTTCATAAATCTTAGTAATTACCTCAGTATCGATGTCCTCCATAACATACTTTCCGGTGTTTTCGAGTTCTGAGATGTTTTTGATTTTACCCGTTTCATAATCCTCCGCATAGATCTCAAGCGATTTTGCTTTTAACCGAAGGTTAATGTCTTTGCTCACCAGAATCACCTTTCGATTTTTCTCATGCTGCTTCAGATAGAGTGCTGCATTCAGGATTTTATGATCATTTTTCACCTCACCAAAAATATCATTGGCATTGAGCTGATTATCGGGATTCATCAGTACGCAGAAATTCCCTTTCGTTTTCCCGTTGAGCGGCGTCCAGTTATGAATCATGTGGTCCTGAGACAACTTGTCCAGCAATCGGATAAACTCCCTCGCCTCAAAATTCTTGGTATCATTGCCCTTTTTGAACTGATCCAGTTCCTCCAGCACCGTGATCGGAATAACCACATCGTGCTCGGCAAAAGTCATTATGGAGTTGTGTGCATAGAGGATGACTGAAGTATCCAGCACAAAGATTTTCCGATCATTATCGGCTTTTGCTCTAGGCATGCGTCGCGTTGGTTTAAAAATACTGTGCGATTTAATTTAGAAAAATATCGGGTCTATTACTCAAGTATTGAAAATAATTTATCGTTAAATAAAATCAAGAGCATCTTATTCGATTAAGAATCAATGGAATAAAAAAAAGGGCAGAAATGAATTTCCTGCCCCTTCTTGAAATTAGTTGAATCCTTAGTCCAGCAATGCTGCAATGTCGGATTGATCGAGGCTTTTCATGAAGCTTTCTTCGGTACCAATGAGCTCTCCAGCAAGTGCTAACTTTCGATCCTGCAACGCCATAATCTTTTCTTCTACAGAATTTCGGCTGATGAATTTATAAATAATGACCTTGTTTTCCTGCCCGATTCGATGAGCACGATCGATCGCTTGAGCTTCCACGGCAGGATTCCACCAAGGATCAAGCAGGAACACATATTCCGCTTTGGTCAAGTTCAGTCCAACTCCTCCGGCTTTCAGGGAAATTAAAAAAACCTTCACATCATCCTGTTCCTGGAATTTTTCCACCTGACCTTGTCGATCGCGGGTAGCCCCATCCAAATAGGCAAACGGAATATTTTCCTTAACAAGATACTCCTTAACTATCGCCAGGTGTCTTACAAACTGACTAAAAACAAGGACTTTATGGCCTTCGGAAATAGTGGATTGAAGCATGTAAGTCACGTCTTCCAACTTGCCTGATTCCCCTTCATAGTCATCTCTGACCAATTTTGGATGGTTCGCAATTTGACGCAACTGAGTGAGACCGCGAAGCAAAGTAAACTGCTGAGTTCCTCTTCCAGCAAGTTGAAGTTCGCCGATAATTTTCTCTCTATAATAGCTTTTTACTTCTTCGTAAATCTTCTCCTGTGCAGGACTCATCGCAGAGTATTTCACGTTGATGATCTTTTCCGGTAAATCGGTAGCCACTTGAGATTTCATTCTTCGAAGGATGAAAGGCTTGATCATCGCATGAAGCTTATGAGCTTTGGCCATATCGTGCTGCTTTTCGATAGGCTGTTGAAACTGTTTTTTGAACGAATTCTGATTTCCCAGCAAACCCGGATTAACAAAGTTCATTTGAGACCAAAGGTCCATCGTACCGTTTTCCACAGGAGTACCCGTCAAAATCAGTTTTTGCTTGCTCTTCAACTGATTGACAGCTACTGCTATGTTACTCGATGGGTTCTTGATCGACTGAGATTCGTCCAAAATGATATAATTGAAGAAAAACTCCTTCAGCACATCAATATCCAAACGGGCAATTCCATAAGAAGTAAGTACCAAATCATATTCTCCAAATCTCCATGGATCTTTGATCCGCTGCGTACCGGAATAAACCAAAATCTTCAGATCAGGGGTGAATTTCCTTGCTTCCAATTCCCAGTTGTAAATCAGAGATGTCGGCATCACTAATAAAGAAGTGAATCCCGGATTGAATTCCTTCTCATAGGCAAGCATTGCCAGAGTTTGGACAGTTTTTCCCAAGCCCATGTCATCGGCAAGACAGCCACCGAAATTGAACTCATTTAAGAATCTTAGCCAGTTATACCCTGCATGCTGATATGGCCTGAGAGTTCCGTGAAAAAGTGACGGCACTTCATATTCATCGATTGCTTCAAAATCACGCAGTCGCTCCAGCTTTCTGCTTAACGTCAACTTAACCAGTTCCCCTTGCTCCATCTCCTTGGCCAAAGCCAGATGATGCTTTCGAAGTACCAGTGTGTCCAATGCGCCTTTGTCCTCCATGAAGGAAAACAACTCCGAGTAATTGACGAACCAAGAGGCTGGAATTACTGCTATTTCTCCATTCGGGAGTTCAAACTCCGACTTGCCCTGAATAATAAGTTTTCTCAGCTTCGCAAAAGGAACCAGGTAAATCCCAAACTTGATCAATGCTTTTACATCGAACCAATCAATATTTTCATTGACTTCAATCGTGATTTTGGCACGTCCGATGTTATAGATTTTGCCTTTGGCAACACCTCTCTGCGTAACTTTAATTTTGTTTTCTTCGAGGTCATCTTCATGATTTCCGATCCATTCGAAAGCTTCGGATTTTGGAAGAGCTTGTTTGCCAACTCTGACTGCCATTCCCAGATCATTTAGAATCTTGCCGAATGACTTCTCTTTTTGGGTGCTACGAATGGTCTTGTAGAACGTGTATTTTCCGTCTATTTCTTCCATTCTTACAGAATTGCCTTTGGTTTCGGATTCGGAAGTCTGGATCGGAAAATCAAACTCCCCGTATTTGAATCTCAACTCAAACACAATTTTATCTTCTTCTGCAGACTCATCCTCGTTTCCAAAAAGGTCCGGATTATTTCTTGGCAAATCACTGATCAACAGCAATACTTCCGGGCTGCCACGATCAACTTTAATCTCAAAACCTTCTGCTATTACATCAAAATGAGTAATCAGTTGGGTTATAAATTTTGAATAATAGGTTTCCTCAAACCGCTTTTCGATTACGATGAATTTCTTATTCAGAAAAGGCTGAAGCTTCTTTCCGTCAATCCCTTTTTCGAAACTATAAAGCTGTTGATTCACAACCAGCCAAGCCGGTTCTTTACAGATCAGATATCCGCCTTTGTATTGCCATTCGAGCTTTTCACTTTTGAATTTGATGGAAGGCCAGTAATGGGTGTTTTCAGGATTTTTAAAAAAGTGAAAAAGAACAGTGGCGCGCTCGGCATTCACAATGATTTCTTTCCAGACCGGATTTCCATCAGTTCCCATTTCAAACAGGCGCTTCCCGATCAATCCAGGTAAAATCCCGGCTTTCAGAGTTTCCAGTTTTTCTTCCAGCAAAACCTGGACTTTTTTATCCTCAGTCTTTGGATCAAATATTTTATGGAGATATTCTTTGGGACGAATGTTGCCTTTTTTTATGTAAGGTTTCACCACCACCTCAGGTTGCATCGCCTCGATCAGCTTGATCAATTCGTAGTCTTTCTGATCCAGACCGGAATCAAACTCTTTTGCATTGGCAGAACTAATATTTTGGAAGGCTAAAGAAAGCCTCCCCTTTTCATCAAGCTGCACCACGAAAGATTCAAAAAGTAAACCTAAATACTCATGACTGAATATGGTATATGCTATCTGAAAGGGCTTGTCAGAATCTACAATCATACTATTTATTGCCTAAATTATATATAGGTTGATTCTGACAGAGCAATCATAGCAACCAAAATGTGAATCATCTCCAGTTTGAAAAAGAAATCCAAGGTGAAAAATACGGAAAAAGACTGTTGGTTTTTAAAAAATCACGGTTTATTTCAAAAAAACAAGCATTCAGTCATCGCTTACTTGAAACAATGACTGAATGCTTAGACTATCCTCTCAAAACTATTCTTTAATTTCCGGCTCTTGAGCAGGAGAATGCTCTTCTTTCTTTGGTTCAGGAAAAAACCTATTTTGGAATATTAATATAATAGCTACTCCGATAAATATAGAAGCATCCGCAACATTGAAAATCGGCCAGAGAGCGGTGTAACTTCCACCCCAAAGCGGAATCCAATCAGGAATATATCCTTCCCACAAATCGAAATAAAACATATCTACCACTTGGCCATGAAACCAAGGAGTAGGTGCATTATAAGGAGCGTTGTTCAACCAAATCCCATAAAAAACCGAATCAACGAGGTTACCGATCGCTCCACCTAAAATCATGGAAATACATAGAATGTAAACCGGATTCTGCTTGTTGGCAATGATGTAAAAGAGATAGTAACTAATCCCAACCATGGCCACCAAACGGAAAGTGGTCAAAATCAATTTGCCATATTCTGACCCCAGTTCCATCCCAAATGCCATCCCGGGATTGGTGGTGTAATGCAGTTTGAACCAGTCTCCGAAAATCAGAATCTGGCCGGGAGTACCAAAGTCCATCTCAAAATGAACAAGCATTTTGACAGCCTGATCAATCAGGATTACCAGCAGCGCAATGCCAAAGTATTTCAGGTATTTATTCATCATCTAAGTTTTACGCTCAGGCTTTTTTTACCAATACGGCAATTTCAAAATCATCCATTTCTAGCATTACCGCGCCTTCCGGTTTTGCGGAGAGCTCCAAACTCAATGCCTGAGTTTCGGACTGAATATAATCACCAAATCCCCCCAAAGAAGCGTTTACCAATTCATTATCATTTGAAATTTTCACATGAATCTTGTCCTGCACTTCCAGGCCCATATCTTTTCGAAGATTCTGGATTCTGTTTACCAAATCACGAGCAATACCTTCCTGCTTAAGTTCGTCGGTCAGAGTCACATCCAAAGCCACAGTCAATCCCTGGTCAGAAGCCACGGACCAACCGGGAATATCCTGAGAAATAATCAATACTTCTTCCAAAAGAAGCTCAATTGATTCGCCTTCCACATCCACTGAAATCTTACCTTCCTGCTCGATTTGAGCAATTTCAGGTTGACCCCACTTGTTGATAGCCGCCACTACAAAGCGCATCTTTTGTCCCAGTTTCTTGCCCAGAAGAGGCAGATTTGGTTTCACGCTTTTCACCAAGATTCCCGAAGCATCATCGATGTATTCGATCGCCTTGATGTTCACTTCAGACTTGATCAGCTCTTCCACGTGAGCAATCTGAGCCTGAGATTTTGCATTCAATACCGGTATCAGAATTCGCTGCAACGGCTGGCGAACCTTCATTTTCTCTTTCTTTCGAAGTGAGTGAACAAGTGAAGATATCGTCTGAGCCATGTCCATACTCGCTTCCAAATCAGCATTGATCAAGGAAGGATCCGCGGAAACCCAATCGGTCAGGTGAATGGAAGCTTTGGCATCAGATCCAGACTCAGTCAGATTCTGATACAACCAATCTGCATAAAAGGGTGCAAAAGAGGACATCAACTGCGAAAGCGAAAGCAAGCACTCGTATAAAGTCTCGTAAGCAGCCTGCTTGTCAGCATTCATATCACCTCTCCAGAATCTCTTTCTTGCCAGGCGCACATACCAGTTGGAAACATGATCCACAGTGAAGTTCATGATGGCACGAGTCGCTTTGGTCGCATCGTAATTATCCATCGATTCCTCCACTTCTGTGATCAAAGACTGAAGCTTGGAGATGATCCATTGATCGAGTTCCGTGCGCTCGGTTACCGGAATTGCTTTTGATTTATCGTAGACAAAAGCATCTAAATTGGCGTAAAGCGCAAAGAAATTATAGGTGTTCTGAAGGGTACCAAAGAAACGCCTTTGCACTTCAGCTACGCCATCCACATTGAATTTAAGGTTGTCCCAAGGGTTTGCATTGCTGAGCATATACCAGCGCAAGGCATCCGGCCCGTATTCTTTCAAGGTCTTGAACGGATCAACTGCATTACCCAATCGCTTGGACATTTTGTTGCCGCTTTTGTCCAGGACAAGTCCGTTTGCAATGACGTTTTTGAAAGCTACGCTGTCAAAAAGCATCACAGCAATCGCATGCAAGGTAAAGAACCAGCCTCGAGTCTGATCCACGCCTTCGGCAATGTAATCCGCCGGATAATTTGCTTTGAAGATTTCTTCGTTTTCGAATGGGTAATGCCATTGAGCATACGGCATCGCTCCTGAGTCAAACCATACATCGATCAGATCTGCCTCACGGATCATCTTTTCTCCTTTGTCAGAAACCAGGATCACATCATCCACAAATGGGCGATGAAGATCCAGCTCTTTTCCTTCATAAGGAGATTTTGCCATAAAGCCTTTGGCTACTGACTTCTCGATTTCGGCATTCAACTCAGCGATTGAGCCGATGCATTTCTCTTCCGTTCCGTCGGTTGTTCTCCAGATCGGTAGCGGCGTGCCCCAGAATCGGGAGCGGCTCAGGTTCCAGTCAACCAGGTTTTCGAGCCAGTTGCCAAAGCGACCTGTTCCGGTTGCTTCCGGTTTCCAGTTGATGGTTTTATTCAGTTCGACCATGCGATCCTTGTAAGCGGTGGTTTTGATAAACCAGCTTTCCATCGGATAGTACAGGATCGGCATGTCAGTTCTCCAGCAATGCGGATAGCTATGCTCGTATTTCTCGACCTTGAAGGCCTTGTTTTCATTTTTCAGAATGATTGAGATGATCACGTCGGTGTTTTTGTAATCCGCCGCATTCTCATCATCCTTCGGGTAATTCTTCACGAAGAAATCATTCGCCCCAAAAGTCTTGTGGGCCGTGATTCCATGCTCTTGCATCTTCGCCAAAAGATATTCTCCGACAAGAGGAATGAATTTCCCCTGCTTGTCCACCACCGGAATTTCATTTCCCTGATCGTCTTTCACAAACACACCCGGTACATCATTTTGAACTAGGGTCCTGAAGTCATCAGCTCCAAAGGCTTTCGCCAGGTGGACGATTCCTGTACCATCTTCGGTCGTCACATAATCGCCGGAAACTACCGTAAAAGCTGGTTTTGGAAGTTCTAACCCTGCAATCGGGAACAACTGCTCATATTCCCAACCCAGCATGGATTTTCCTTTGAACTCCTCAATCACCTCGAAAGGGATTAATTTGTCGCCAGCCTTATAGTCTTCCAGTTTTAACTCAGCAGCTTTTGGATTCAGGTAAGCGCTCATTCTGGCTTTCGCCAAAATCACCGTCGCCGGCTCAAAGGTGTATGGGTTGAAAGTCTTCACTTTCACATAATCCAGATTTTCACCGATAGCTAAAGCCGAGTTGGAAGGCAAAGTCCAAGGTGTGGTAGTCCAGGCAAGGATGAATGTGTTTTCTTCTCCTTTTAGCTTAAACTGCGCTGTGATAGAGGTGTCTTTGATGTCTTTGTAAGTGCCTGGCTGATTAAGTTCGTGCGAACTCAAACCTGTACCCGCAGCTGGGGAAAACGGCTGGATCGTATAGCCTTTGTACAGCAAGCCTTTATCATAAAGCTTGCGAAGCAGCGCCCACAAACTCTCGATGTAATTGGAATCAAACGTGATATACGGATCGTCAAGATCCACCCAATAACCGATTTTCTCAGTCAGGTCATCCCATTCGTTTTTGAATCGCATCACCGTCTCGCGACATTTGCGGTTATATTCCTCCACAGAGATTTTCTTCCCTATATCCTCTTTGGTGATGCCCAGTTCTTTTTCCACTTGAAGCTCCACCGGAAGTCCATGCGTATCCCAGCCGCCTTTGCGTTTTACCTGAAAGCCCTTGAGGGTTTTGTATCGGCAGAAAATATCCTTCAGCGCTCGTGCCATCACATGGTGAATCCCCGGTGTTCCATTTGCCGAAGGCGGTCCTTCAAAAAACGTAAAGGTTTCTGCTCCCTCTCTGTTGGCGATGGACTGATCGAAAATCTTGTTTTCTTTCCAATACTGAAGGACCGATTCCCCTATTCCGGGATAATCGACCTGTTTAAATTCCTGATACGTTTTCACAATTTACTTTCTTGTGGGCAAGTAGGTGATGGTTTTGGGGGCGTGCCCCCTGCCGAAAAGGCCGGGGTCGGGCTATCCGCTTTTATCACTTCCCCCGATCGCTATCGGGGTCAGTGGATACCGCCTCTAACCCTCACGCGGGGCATCCCGCTCAAAACAAGGGACAAAGATAGAAGAAATAGCCCTTTGTGGGAAGGTTGGCCTGAAAAAATGGAAGCGAAGAAAGTGTCCGCTTGAGTCTAAGCCATCCGTTTCTTTCGATTCATATTTCCAACACGAGATCATAACTTACACTCCGTCCACCTCCTGAGGGAATAAATATGCCCAATTCCCGCAACTCTTGAAGATCCCGCGTTGCCGTTGGCTTTGAAGCTTTTGTGATAGCCATGTATTTTTTGGCGCTCATTCCTCCTTCAAATCCATCCGGTCCTTCTTCTACCATTCGGCTAATGACTTTGAGTTGGCGCTCATTCAATCGGGATCGATTCAGGTCAAAAAACTTGGTTTTCTTCAAAGTAAACTGAATCAACCGCTCCGCATCCTGCTGCGCTTGCGTGACAGTTTCAGCAAAATAATCCAGCCAAGTCGTGATTTCATTTGAGCGCTGAGCCTTTTTCAACGCTCCATAATATCCGTTTTTATCTTTCTCAATCGTGTTGGAAAGACTTATTAAAGTTGGCTGACCAAGTCCCTGATGCAATGCTTTCTCAGCCAAAGCACGTCCGATTCGTCCGTTTCCATCTTCAAACGGGTGGATCGATTCGAAATACAAATGTGAAATTCCGGATCGAATCAATGGATTGGAAATAGCTTCCGGCTGACCTGGACCAGTTCGGTTAAACCAGTTGATAAATTGATTCATCTCTGCCCCAACCTGATCAGAAGGAGGCGCTTCGAAGTGGACGATTTCCTTCCCAATCGCTCCGGACACCACCTGCATCGGAGAAGAATCTGATCGCCATTTCCCTGCTTGTACGTATCGATTTCCTTCCATGAGCATCTCATGCCAGGCAAACAGATCAACTTCCGTGAGCGGTTCGGCATAGGAAGTTCGCACCGCAATCATGAGTCGGGCGATTCCTTTGGCCCGATTATCTTTTACCAGCAAGGGTTGGGCTTCATGGATTCCCAGATTTTTCTTGATTGAAGACATCACATCCTGCCGACTCAGAAATTCTCCCTCGATCTCTGACGTCTTAATCGCTTCCTCCACCATTATTTCCAGTGCCAATTCCGTTTGATTATCCTTCGGAAAACCAGTAAGAATACCCGAAATCTGGCCTGATTTCACAAGAAATTCTAAAAGTAGTTTCTCTGAAATTCCAGGTTGGTAGGTGAAGACGGGCCAGTCTGTTAATTGCCAATTGTAAAGCATGAGCTGAATATACGATTTATTCGGCTCACAAATCAATCATTAATGAGCCGATTAGAGGAGTTATTCGGCTCAACGGAGATAATTAGCCTTTATAAATGAAAAAAACATAAAACTTGTAAGAAATTAGTAAACTCATAATACAATTCTGATCGTACCATGAAGCAAAAAAAAGTACTTCTCACTTTTCTCCTCTCATTCATCTCCTTCCTATCCTTTGCACAGAATCAAAAAGAGGCCGATCTCCTCAGTCTGAAAAAATTGGTTGAAGATTCTTTTCAGGATATCCTGACGGACTTCAAATCAGAAAAAATTGCAGACTATTATACGGAGGATTTCATCCTGATTGAGAACGGAGAGATCTGGAATAATGACTCCGTCCGAAACTATCTTGAAAAGGGCCGTTTGCGAACTCCAAAACCAATAAGAGTGAATGAATTTGACTTTTTCAACATTGAAATTAAAGGCGACATCGCTTGGGTGAGTTATTATAATACGGCGCGTTTCACTACAGAAAATTCCCCGCCTAGAATTGTAAACTGGATGGAAACCGTCATTGCAGTTAGAACGGAAGAAGGCTGGCGAATCAAGCTTTTACATAATTCACCGGGGAAAAAATAAAAAATCCCCGAAGCAATGGATTGCTTCGGGGATTTTTTTGGACCGGTTGGTTCAGTTAAAACTTAACCATCTTTTCAAACTTTTGACCATCCCGCTCAATGCTCAAAATTGTAGAGTCGCCTTTTTGGAAGCCACTCAGAGCCCGCATGTAACTCATCATATCGAGGATAGTTGAATCGCCCATTTGCAGAACTATATCGCCTTTCATTAATCCGGCTGCCTGAGCAGGTTTATCTTCCGAAACTCCATCGATTCGCATTCCTTTCCCATCAAAAAGATAATCAGGAACTACTCCCAATGAAACCGTAAATCTCGGAGAATCTCCGTTGGAATCTTTGGTTTTGGTAAAAGCCAGCTTTGGCTCAGCATCCAAGTGATCCACCAATCTGTCGATGTATTTTACTACCTGCAGCAATCCATCGTAATTGATCTTTTCCGAATCATCTCCGGGCTTGTGATAATCTTCGTGCTGCCCGGTAAAAAAGTGGAGTACCGGCAAATCCTGTAGATAGAAAGAGGTGTGATCAGAAGGACCGACACCAGATTCGGATGTTACTAATTTCAGGCTATCGGCATTTGCTATATCCAAGGCAGGAACGAAGCTGGGGCTGGTTCCAACTCCATTGATTGCCAGGGTATTTTCTGCATTCAACCTTCCCACCATATCCATGTTGATCATGTAGTTGACAGATTTAAGATCAATCGTTGGATTTTTCACGAAGTAATTGGAACCCCATAAGCCATTTTCTTCTCCTGAAAATGCAATGAAAAGGAAGTTGCTCGTGTGCTCTTCATGTTTTAGAATATCTGCCAAAGCCACCAAAGCAGCTGTTCCGGAGGCATTGTCATCTGCCCCATTATGAATCGCAGAATCTCCGCGGTGAAGGGATCCCTGGCCACCCATTCCCAAGTGATCAAAATGCGCCCCGATGACAATGGTATGGTCAGATTTATTATCTATGTAGCCAATCACATTTCTTCCCGTTACGCCATCGCCGTCAGTTCCAATCACTGCTTCCTCATGGGGATTGGTTGGTTTGGATACGGTGAAAGGCTGAAAAAATCCTTCGGTTCCTTTCGGTTGCAAACCGATTTCCTCAAACTGTCCGGCAAGATAATCCGCAGCTTTTTGTTCCCCCTCTGTACCAATTGCCCTTCCTCCGAGATCATCAGCAGCGAGGAAAATAACATCATCCTTCAATCCCGTTAATAAATCCTTATCAGTTGGTGCGGGATCACAACTCCAATTTATCAGCCCTCCGGCCAGAATGAGTAAATAATATTTTGCTCTGTTTTTCATTTCTTTTTTCAGATTTATGCCAAAGATAATAATTGGTATCTTCGGCTTGCAATTCTTAAAATCAAATCTATAAATGAGACAATTACTCGTTGCAACACTTTTACTTTCTTTCGTTTCCATTTCAAAAACTGAAGCTCAAACCAAACCGGAAGCACACTCAGCCAATGATTCTTTGCTTCTTTCACCGGAGGAAATGAAATACCTGAAAAACATCAAGCAATTGACTTTTGGCGGAAATAATGCCGAAGCCTATTGGTCATTCGATGACAGCATGCTGGTTTTTCAATCGGATTACAGCGCTTGGGGCGCCAAGTGCGATCAGGTTTATTATGTCAATTGGAGAGAGGATGATTTGAAAAATAACAAGCCTCCGCTCTTGAGTACGGGTTTAGGAAGAACGACTTGCTCCTATTTTTTGCCGGACAACAAAACGATCGTCTATGCTTCCACACATCTAAAAGATGAAAATTGCCCTCCTGTGCCGGAAAGAAGAACAGACGGAAAATACGTTTGGCCCATCTATGACAGCTTTGATATTTTCACCGCTGACTTGGAAGGCAATGTCATTTCTCAATTGACCAACGAACCGGGTTACGATGCAGAAGCAACCGTTTCTCCAAAAGGGGATCGGATGGTTTTCACTTCATTGAGAACAGGAGATTTGGAGCTTTACACCATGAATCTGGACGGTTCGGATGTGAAGCAAATCACGTCAGATCTCGGCTATGACGGGGGTGCATTTTTCTCCCCTGACTGTACCAAACTGATCTGGAGAGCTTCGAGGCCAAAGACTGAAGCAGACATTAAAGAATACAAAGACTTACTAGCAGAAGGATTAGTCATGCCGACAAGCATGGAGCTCTACATCGCCAATGCAGACGGAACGGACGTGAAAAAGTTGACAGATTTGGGCAAAGCCAACTGGGCTCCTTTCTTTCACCCTTCCGGCACCAAAATCATTTTCGCTTCCAATCATGAGACTGAGCGCGGATTTCCTTTCAATCTTTTCATGATCAATCTGGATGGAACCGGTCTGACCAAAATCACAAGCGATGGAACATTTGACGCTTTTCCAGTTTTCTCAAACAATGGCAAATACCTGGTTTTTGCTTCAAACAGAAATAATGGAGGAACTCGGGATACAAACTTATTTGTAGCAGAGTGGATCGGGGATTAATTCTATAATCTGATATGAAATTTAAAGACCGTCACATTTGGCGGTCTTTTTGTTTTTAAAATCAGGTTAACTAACTGAAAAACAGCCATGAGAACTACACATGCCATATTTATTACAATACTAGGACTAGTATCTTGTAACGGACCAAAGGAAGATTCCCCAATTGATGTAGCACTTTCCCCCAATGCCGAACATCTGGAAGAAATCAATACAGAATGCTTTCAATACTTTGGAGAAAAAGACACCGTACGACTAATGACACTTACAGTTGGAACCAAGGTGACTGGAACGCTTGATTATGCAATTTTTGAAAAGGATAAAAACAACGGCTTTATCAAAGGAGAAATTAGGGACGACATGATGATCGCAGAATACACGTTCATGTCTGAAGGTGATTCTTCAAAGCGCCAAATCGTGTTTCAAAAGACCGACGAAGGATGGAAAGAAGGTTATGGTGAAATGAAATCCGTAGATGGTATTCCAGTGCAAGTAAATATTGATTTGCTGAATTTCAGTCATGAAATAACTTTAGTTCCAATTCCCTGCGAATAGAAAACGAGCCTTCATTAGGCAGGCACGACGAAAGATCCTCAAAGAGGGATGATTATCCTCCATGCGAGATTCCTTGCGACCAAACAAAAAACAATTATCACCACATGAAACAATCCTTAACTGCTCTGCCTTTCTCGAGTCAACAACCTAATTTCTAAACCGCGCTTGCCCTTGAGTATCCTTTTTACAAAATTGGGATCGTGG
>JBILPR010000020.1:0-28635 GCA_044373795.1 Algoriphagus sp.
ATAGGAGCGTCCATCTCTTTTATGATTTCCAAGGAAAGAGAAGCTATCTCTCTTCCGCAAGTTTCGTTTGAAGGATTTTGGCTGGAGGAAAACTTGAATTCAGACGCTTTAGAAGGATTTATCATTGCAGTTGTATCAGAATTTTCAAAAAGAGGAATTACTCATTTGGGTATCACAGAAGCTCCCAAACCCTATGGTCAAGCGATTGATCTTATAAATTACCTTCTGTTCAAATTTGGATTTGAGCAGAAAGAGGTGGTGAGCCATCCGTTTTTCATTGGAAGGAAAAAGATTAAAAAACTGGTCCTGAAAGAACAAGCAGGATTTAATGCCAAAGCAAATAATGCAGGCATCCAAATGATTCATGGACCGATTCAAAATTTTGGGTTTTTGCAGGAGATTAAATCATGGAATCTGCAAAGTGGCTATCTTGTCAATTTGGACGAAAGCAGGATTGTCCAACAGGTTTCGGTTTGCCCTGATCGGTATTTTCTAGTTACGATTTTGAAAAACAATGAACCGGTTGGCTATTCTTTGGGGGTGAAGCTGACAAGTAATTCCTTATATTATTACCTGTCTGCAATCAATCCTAAGGTTTCACTGAAAAATGGCGGAGAGTTTCTCTTATATGAGTTGTTTCGGGTTGCGATTGAGCAAAAAGTTGATTTCATCGATTTAGGGTCTTCTGATTTGGAGACAAGTGCAAATCATAGCCTCATGTTTTTCAAGTCGCGTTTTGCGAATGATATAAGTAATAAAATCACTTGGAACCTCACTACCTGAAATGAATACCTCAGATCGGATTTCTATCATTTGCATCACTTACAACCATCAGAATTGGATAGAAGAGACGCTCGAGAGTGTGAAAATGCAGGATTATAATTGCAAAGAATTAATCATTGTAGACAATGGGAGTGAAGACGACACAAGGGAGGTTATCAAAAAATGGGTAAACCAAAGTTCGGGAATGCTGTCAGTTCAAGCAGTTTTTCACGATGAAATGCAGCCTTATTGCCAGCTTTTCAACGATATGTTATCGAGGATAAACAGCCAGTTTGTGATCGATCTTTCTGGCGATGATGTCCTTTATCCGGATCATGTTTCAAAATCAATAGAAGTTCTAAAAATGGAACCCAATGCTGCATTTGTATTCTCTGACGCTTATATTCTTGAACCGGAAGGAGTTGTAAAGACATTTTACAAGCGCTCGATTTCGGGAGAATTGGATGAAGAAATTGAATTGGGCACTATCTATGAGACTTTAATCAGGTCCAATAAGATTTGTTCACCCACGATGGTGTTTAATGTGCCGATTCTGATCAAAGAAGGAGGATACGATTCGTCTTTATATTATGAAGATTTTGATATTCAACTTCGATTAGCGAGAAAGTACCCTTTACTTTTTTCAGATCACATAGGTGTCCTGAAACGCAAGCACTCCGGGTCACTTTCTGCAAGTCAATATCAACGCTATCAATCAAAAATGCTTCCGAGTACGGTAGCTGTTTGTCGAAAAATCCAACAAATGAACAGACAAGATTCTGAAAATAAAGCGCTGGGGTTACGAATCCTTTATGAATTGAAGCATGCTCTTTGGTCAGCAAATTTTAAATCGGGAGAAGAATTGATTTCTATTGGAGATGAAATCGGACTAAAGGGATTCAAATTTATGCTGTATAAATTCTGGGCGAAAAAGCGTTTGGATATTTCCTGGCTTTATCTGAAAATCACCTGATCAGCCGACCACTACTTCAATAAATGGCTTTTTCTTAAAGTATTTTTCTCCCATCCTTGTCACATCCTTAGAAGTAAATGACTTCAGGTAAGCAAGTTTTTGTGTGTAAAAAGAAAAATCCAAACCAGAATGATGAACTGATCGGAATCTGTCCATCAGATCGTACGAGGAACTGAATCTGGAAAGCATCTGGCCAATCATGTAATTGCGAACGACTTCCAATTCATCCTCATCTATTGGTTCAGAAGCTAATTTTTCAATTTCAAAATAGATTTCTTCAATCACTTCCTGATAAAAGGCTTTCTGAACATCTGCTCCAATTACCCAATAATTGGTGTCGCCGATTTCTGCAAGACTGGAAGAGATTCCATAAGTATGCCCTTTATCTTCCCGGATATTCTTGATCAGTCTTGATCCGAAATATCCTCCTAAGATTGTATTGAAAACTGAAAGTGCAAAAAAGTCCGGATCAGTTTTAGAAATAGACCAATTCCCAATTCGAATGCTGCTTTGAACTGCATTTTCACGAGATTCAATCACGTGAAAATTGGTTTCGGCTGCAGGCAAAAACGGTTCCGGAACCCGCTTCCTATTGGGCAATTCTCCCAGTAATGCGCAAAGTCCTTTTAATTCGTTTTCTTCAAAATCACCACAGACGAAAATCTCGAGATCCTGCCAAAGCATTTCAGCATAGTAGGATTTAAGTTTGTCTTGGGATACGAGATCAACATGCTGCTCTTCAGTCTCCAAGCCATAGGGGTGATTGGAACCAAATAATGCTTTTCTGAATAGTTGACTTGCTTTGGAGGAGGTTTTTTCTTTTTCCAACCGAATGCTGAGTTTTCGCTGAGATCGTTTTTTCTCCAAATATTCCTTGGGGAAAACAGAATCAGTGAACAGGCTTAAAAAAACCGGAACAACTTCCCGAAGATGGGTTTTGGTAGTCAGCAAGCTTAATCCCTCATTAGAATAAGTAAGCATCGGACTTACCTCGCTCGCATGAAAATCAAAGAAATTGGCAATCTCCTCGGCAGTTTTGGAAACCGTTCCTTCCTGTAGCATTGACAAGGTGAACGATGGAACCAAAGTTTCATCCAATGGCAGAGTTGCCCGGTTTCCTTTTCCCAATACTTCAATTTTAACGGCGGCTAAATTGGGAGTAGGAATGTAAAATAGGTTTGCTCCATTTTTCAGGACAAACTCAGTTGGCGGGAATAGTTCGAAATCTTCCGGAACGCGGAAGTCAGGAGCTTTGGACCTGTCTAAGGTCATTAATTGTTGGGAATGGTGTAAAGAAGTGAGAATCTTAAAGTCTCAGCAAGCGGGTGATTTTGTGTTTGGGGAACCAGATAGGAAAAATCCACCCCAAGTTTATTTAAATCGAATCCTAACCCTACAGTGAAATACCTTCTTCCGCCTTTATTAGGATTTTCATAGAAATATCCGGTACGTAAGGCAAATTTTTCGGAGTAGGAATATTCAATTCCAAAAGAAATCATGACCTCCTGAAGTTCTTCTGAGAACCCGTCCGGGGCATCAGTAAATGATCCGAACATTCCGGATATCAAGGATCTGTTTGGATCTTTTCCTGCTTCGATTATCAGATTTCCATTTGCATCTGTTGCCAAAGTTCCATCCTCATTAGTTAAATAGATAGGAGGGGTTGGAACCAGAAGTTTGTTGAAATCCAATGCAAAAGTGATGCTGTTTTGAGGATCCAAGTTTACAGAATAGGCAGTTCCTAGGCGAAAATTAGTCGGAATGTAATCCAGGTCTTCTGCACTATTGTACGTGATTTTAGGGCCGATATTGGAGAGGTTCACACCCCAGGAGAAAGAGCCATCTTTGGATCCTGCGAAGATTTGTTTTTGGTAATAGAGTCCGACATCGACTCCTACACCGATACCGGGTCTGCTTTCATTTCCGCCAACAGAAGAAATATTACCTGAAAGATTGGAATAGATAAAGCGCGAAGAAATACCCAAACCCAAATTTTGAGACAGTTTTCTTGAGTAAGTACCACCGATTGCTATATCCCTTGGGTTGAATTCTCCAAGTTCATTTCCTCGACCATCTGTAAGTTGGATATCTCCCATGTTGAAATAGCGGAGATCAAATCCAAAAGCAGAATTCTCGTCAATTCTAAAAAATCCCGTCAAGTAACTGAGCGACATGTCATTTACTAATTTCCCCAGCCAAGGCGAATAGGAAAGGGAAAAGCCCATTTTTTGATCTACAAAAGCAAGTTTTCCAGAATTCCAATGAGCTGAGTTTGCATCGGGAGTTGTAGCAACTCCGACATCGCCCATACCCGAATGTCTTGAATCAGGGGCAAAGTTTAAAAAAGGGACTGCAGTAGTAATGACTCTGCGGTTAGGATCCTGACCGGAGATGATCACACTATTTTGAGCAAAACCGGGTAAAGTGGTCAGGATAAAAACCGTTAGGAACATGGTTATCCCGTTTCTTTTTGCCATTTTTTTCATTTAATCACGATTTTTCCACTTTTGATTGCTACAGAATTATCTGTTTCAGATTGGAGTGATAGCTTGTAAATATAAGTTCCTTTTGCGGGATATTTGGTTTGACTCGGGTAAAATAACCAAGACAGTCCGCTGATTTCAGCTTCAGCTTTCACAAAACGAAAAGACTCACTAAATAGTATTTGCCCAATCGTGTTGTAAATAGAAAGAACTGCATCTAAATTTTCGCCTGCTCGGTTGTGTGTAATCTCGAAATTGCTTTCTGACTCTGTAGGATTTGGATAAGTTTTATGCTTAAGAATTTGTAATCGGCCACTTCCTTCTACGGTTATTTTTTGCGAAAACAGGCTTCCGTTTCCCAGATTGTCCCAAGCGCGGATTGTGACCAAATTTTCACCTTCTTTCAATCCTGATATCTGGAATGAAAAAGATCCTTCCTGAAAGCTTCCATTTAAGGCGGTGAACTTTTCGCTGACAATGATCGGGCCATTTTCATTTACCTGAATACTGAGTTCCTGGCCAATTCCCAATCCTGAAACATTAATCCCACTCTTATCTGAAAGAGATGATTCTACCAAAATACTGGTGGATGGAAAGATTATGGATTCGGAAGATTTACCTCCGAAAGTAGCTTTGATTTCCGGACCGATCTTATCTCCAGGAATGTTCTGTGAAGTTCCCCCAATAATTTGTTTTTCGAAGCCAAACGCCTCCCCCTGACTGTCTTTGCTTATTCCCAGAATCCTGATGCTTCCTATTCCGAAATTTAAATCAATGTTTCTGGGAATGATCAATTGACCGGTCAGGCCTCCGCTTACAATAGAACCTGTTCCTCTGAATAAAAGGATTTTTTCTTCCTTAAACTCGGCTGGACTGCTTTCATCTCCAAGAGTTTTGGTGGGTGCCGGTTTATCTCTCAGTTCGATTTCATAGGTTCCATTGAAGTCAATGATTTTATTTCCTGTTTCCGGATCAATCACTTCTGCATTGAATTGGACTTCTTGGAGAGCAGACAGTGTGTCGAGGTTTTGCATGCTCTTGGGATCTTCGAAAGATGTCAGTCTGATTTTATTTTCAGGCGCGGCTAGCTTCATACTTGGATCCCCCAAAAGACTGAAATTCCGATTTAGAGAACCATTCAAACTCCCATTCTTCGTGTGTTTAAAGATGCTTCCAAGATCCTGATTTTCGCCATCCACAGTTCTGAAAACCTCTTTTATAAATACCTCATTCAAAAGAAAATTCACACTGCTAAAGACGGGCCTTCCCGTGGTTAGAAGTCCGATTGCGCCTTTGTTAGGGGCAATTAAAAGTTCTTCGGCAGCTGAACGAATGAACGGACTATCATGTCTTCCAAACTCACAAGTTGCTGTCATCCAAAGAGCTAATTTTTCTTGATTTGGCCAGTTTGGAATATCTGAAACCAGAAAAACTTCCTCAGCAGCGAGCGTAGTCTCGTTTCCATGGCCTATGTAATTCATTAACAGCGTCCCTTCTTCCAGGGTTTTTTCAAGTGCGGATTTTGCATCGGGGGAGGATTGGGTGGATCCGCTGCTCAATTGCTCAAATCGATCCAGGTAAAGTTTGTTTTGAAAAAGCTCACCGTGATTTGTTTTGAGGTAAGCTGCATGAACTTCGGAATCCCGCAAATGAATGTTATTGTCAGCATCATCGGCAAATAAAGTAACTGATCGTTTCCAGTCCCCGGGCTTAGGATTGGTTTCATATTGGATGATTTTATCGACTACAATTAAAGCTTCCAGCGCATTGATCACTGGCAGTCTGCCTACTCCGATTTGCATGAGTTCATCGCCTTCCCTGCTTTCTTCCCATTCTCCCTGTCCCCAATCGATTAATCCATAATAATCGTCCGAACTGAAAGTAGTAAGTGGATTCAGGCTATTTCGGCTTGTGTAGATTGGGACCAGATTTGGTCTTCCTCCGAGTTTTGCTTTGTAGTCAAAAGTGCCTTTTCCAAGAATCAGGACATTTTTCAGCGTTTTCCCTTGATGAAAGTGCCAGGCAATAAAATTCCGGATTGCATTCAAATCGCGATTGCCGTAGCCAAAAGCATCAAAAATATCCGGAAGCACTGCCACTTCTGCGTAAATGCCCATTGAGATTTTATGGATTCGGAGCTTCTCTGCAGTCGATTCAAGGATTTTTGGGGCAATTATCAAAAGCTCCGGCCAGGATGTTTGTGCTCTGAGTTGGTTTTCAACCGGGATCAAATCTGAAATTGATTGGACTTCATTTGGATTGAAGACGACCAATTCGTCAGCTTTTATTTGATTTCCGGAGGAAAGGTCCAATGCTTTTGGCTCATAAAAATCAGTAATATCCCAGGCTGAAAGTTGGCTATTTAGGCTCAGAGAAAAAGTGGAAGGAAGCTCAGAAAAATAAGTTCCTGCAGAAAGGGTTTGACTGGAAAAGGGAACTCCGATCGAAAGTTCATCCAGATAACCAGCACCATTTTGATCAGAGCTTTGATAAGAAATCACAAGCCTATCAATCTTATTTCCGGCAGGTCTGAAATCGATTGCCACAGGGATTTCCCTTCCTTTCACCCCGTAGGTGCTGTTTGGGATTGGAGTGATCTCAGATTTGAAAATTTCCTGGTCATCAGCTTTGAGCCCGATTTCAGAAGTTCCTATAGATTGACCCATTAATGTGCCGACGAGTTTCCAAACTGAGGAACTTGTGGACAGAGCTCTGATGGAAAATCCTCTCAACCCACCGGAACTCAAAGGTTTGGAATACCAAGTTCGTCCTGAGTTTAGTAAATTCTTCTCTTCTTGCTTGATACTTTGCCAGTTGTAGAGAGTGGTCGGTCCGGAATTCCCGGTTGAAGCTGAAGTGGAATTGATCCTTTTTGGATTATTTTTCACTCCAATCAGGAAGCTCAGTGAATCTGAAAAGAGGTGATGGGAATAGTCAAATTGGCCCGTTTCATTTTTGAAAACCTGATGCGGTCCGGCCAGGAAGAAATAGAGGTTTCCATCTTTTTCCAGACTTGGGATTTCCTGCAAAACTAAATTTGAACTGTCCAAAAGCTGAGGGAGCATTCCTGGATAACCGAAAATAGCCAGCTGATTAAGATTTTGAGCGCCGGCTTGCTGAGCTTGAGAAGTGGTGATTTTATAAACTCCTTCTTTTGAAACTTTGAATTTGAAATACTGGTTTTGAGCGCTGACTTCCTGCAGTGGGAAGCAACAGAAGATTAAAAAGTAAAACCAGATCTTGTTGGATTTCATTCCTTCCCTTGACTGTTTTCGATTATAGACAATCCTATATACGCCAGGATTATCAGTGGGATGCCTGCCAGTCCGAGCCAAAGAAAAATCCCCAAGGCGAGTCCGACAAGTACGTACCTAAAAACATTTTGTGAAAAGGAAAAGTTTTTGAATTTGAGTGCGATCAGAGGAATCTCTGCCAAAAGGAGGATCGAGAAAACCCAGGCGATTGCCACCAATACCAATGGAGTGGTAATGATTTCACCAAGTTTCGGCCAATGAATAGCCAGCTGAGGCAGCGTGCTAATGAAAAGAGCATTTGCCGGTGTGGGAAGTCCGATGAACCGATCCGATTGGCGTGTGTCCAGATTGAATTTTGCCAATCGAAAGGCTGAAAGCATCGGGACAATCAAAGTCAAATAAGGAAGCCATTCCGAAGACGAATAGGTTAGAGCCATGGAAAAGAGAATCACTCCTGGCAAAACACCAAAGGAAACCACGTCTGCAAGAGAATCCAATTGCTTTCCCATTTCGCTTTGTACTTTCAGCAGACGAGCAGCTAAACCATCAATGAAGTCAAATAATGCTGCCAAAAGAACAAAATAAGCTCCCGATACAATGTCTCCATCCAATACTCTGATGATTCCGATCACTCCAACCAAGAGATTGAAGAGGGTGATCGCATTTGGAATTTGAGCTTTAATTTTCAATAGGTCGCTTTTTTACCCACAAATGGGTTGTTAATTTTTTCGAAGGAGATGCTGGTTTCCGGTCCGTGTCCGGAAAAAATGATCGTTTCATCCGGAAGTGTGAAAAGTTCGGATTTAATCTTTTTCAGTAAGAGGTCATGATTTCCGCCGGGAAGATCAGTCCTGCCGATACTTCCGCGAAACAAGGTATCACCTGCAATACATCTCTTTGAGGCTTCGTGATAAAATGCCACATGGCCAGGTGCATGTCCGGGGACAAATAGAATTTTTAATTCTTCCTCACCTGCCTGAATGGATTCTCCTTCCACCAAAAAACCGTCCGGCTCTGAGGTTTCGTATCCTGAAAACCCATAATTGGAAGCATAGATTTCTACAGATTTCAAAACCGAAATTTCATTCTGATGAATCAAAAGAGGAATACCGAACGTCCGCTTTGCCCAGGCATTTCCCAGGACATGGTCAATATGGCAATGGGTATTGATTAAGTTCGTGAGGCGTATTCCATTGTTTTCAATAAAATCTTGCAGTTCAGCTTTTTCCCATTTTTCAAAACAACCCGGATCGATCAGGATACCTGCTCCTGAATCGTCATAAGCCAGATAAGTGTTCTCCTGAAAAGGGTTAAATGTAAAGGACTTAATATGAAGCATTGGAAATGTCTGTTGATAAGAAACAAAATAAGGAATTATACCTTTAATTTGGGCTATGGAAATTGATTTTTTGCTGATAGGCCAAGGTTTGGCAGGAACCGCATTGGGTTACCGATTGAAGCAAGCAGGGAAGAAAATCAGGATACTGGATTTGCCACTGGGAAATAAATCCAGCAGGATTGCTGCAGGATTATACAATCCTGTAACCGGCAGAAAAATGGTCAAGACTTGGAATGCTGATGTTCTTTTTCCTGAGATCAAGCCTTTTTATAAGGAATTGGAGGAGGTAACAGGGCATAAGTTTTTTCTTGAGCAGGCGATTTACCGACCGTTTGTCTCCATTGAGGAGCAAAACGAATGGATGGGACATAGTTCGGATCCAACCTTTGCGCAGTACCTGGAAAAAATTGTTACTCATTCGCAGTCAGAGTTTATTATGGATCCATTTGGCGGAGTTCTGCTTCGAAACTCTGGTTGGCTCAATATTAATTTGATGCTCGATGCAATGGGGGGATATTTCGGAGAGGATTTGGTTGAAGAGCTATTTGCGGAGGAAGAATTAGGTTGGGAAAATGATGCCTGGAATTACCGTGGTTTTCGAGTGGGTGCCATCGTTTTTTGCAATGGGTTAGGAGCAATGCAGTCCAGGTTTTTTGGGGGACTTCCATTTGCTCCGGTGAAAGGTGAGATTTTGGAAGTCAAGCAAGAATTCTGTCCGGATTATATTCTGAACAGGGGAGTCTTCAGAGTTCATCTTGGGAATCAGATTCACAGAGTAGGATCCACTTATACTAAGCATGATCTGGATCAAGGACCAACTGATACAGCAAAAAATGAGATTTTGGATCGATTGACAGACTTGGTTAAGGTTCCTGTAAATGAAGTAGTATCTCATAGAATCGGAATCCGGCCAGCTACACGTGACAGAAAACCTTTTTTGGGAAAACATCCTAAAGAGCAGAGCGTTTACATATTCGATGGTTTTGGAGCTAAAGGAGTTTCATTAATTCCCTATTATAGTAAAATGATGAAAAATCATCTCATTGATCAAAATCCGATCAGCAGAGAAGTGGACATCGCACGGTATTTTAATTATATTTAAAGACATCTTTCAGCGAATCGAATGCGATATTATTTATTTCGAATAGTAGTTTTTGCTGGGTTATGGTTTAACTCATTTTTTGCCTCAGCCCAGTTTGATCAGGAGCGTTTTGGTAAGAACAGAGTTCAGCACCAGCAATTCGAGTGGTATTTTTATTCCTCTAATAACTTCGAGGTTTACTACTATGACCGTGGAGGCCCCAACGCCAAAATGGCCATTGATTTCATAGAGGAGGAGTTTGACAGACTCACCCAGATGATCGGCTACGTGGCGTACACCAAGCCAAAAATTTACATTTATAATTCACCTGAAGAACTTCTTCAAAGCAATCTTAACCTCAACAAAGAACAATATACTGAGGATGGTCAAACCAACTTTAGCAGGCTGATTGCGGAAGTTTCCTACAAAGGGCAGGTAGATTTATTCAAAGAAGACCTTTTGTATGCAACTTCCAAGGTGATAATAGAGGAGATGTTGTATGGTTCTTCCGGTGCTGATGCCTTTCAAGCTAACCTGGTCAATAATTTTCCGGATTGGTACGTAGATGGAATTGCCTTGTATCTGGCAAAAGGCTGGAGCAGGGAAATGGATGACTATATCAGGCATTATTTTCAGGGAGATGATGAGAAGAGAATTTTAAAGCTGAAAAAACACGAAGCAGGTTTAGTGGGTCAGTCAATCTGGAATTATATAGCCGAACGGTATGGAAGAAGGTATATCTCCAGTATTTTGAATCTTTCCCGCATCAATCGAAATGAAGAAAATAGCATTGCAAATACGGTAGGCCTTAATTACAAAACCTTCAGTGAGGAATGGAAGAAATATTATGCAGGGATCAACCAGCAAGTATTTAATAATTTCAAAGATGTAAATGTACAGGCTTATATTGCTTCCACCTCTCCTCGAGTTTTGGGTGAAATCAACGACATTAAATTCAGTCCTGATGGACTTTTGCTCGCTTATGTTTTAAACGATGGCGGCAAATTCAAGGTCCAGGTAAGAGATTTATCCGCTGGTACTGATCGAACTGTTTTTCAAGGAGGAACAGTCTATGAAGATCAGGAGGCAAATTTCCAGGCTCCTGTAATTGCATGGAGAGACTCTGCCAACATCGCAATTGCATCTTTTAAAAGAGGAACAACAACTCTTAGATTGAGATCTATTGATGGGACTAATCAGGACAAGATTTTCCTCAGAAACATTACCCAAATATTGAGTTTGGATTTCAACAGCACTGGTAGAAATATGGTGCTATCAGCGATTTCAAACGGGAAATCAGACATTTATACCCTCAACACCCGGGGTCAGGGAAAGCGACTTACCAATGATTCTTTCGATGATTTGACCCCGATGTTCCTGAATGATTCAACAATTATGTACTCTTCGAATTTTATCAAAGTTGCGGATTCCTTGGCCGGAAAACCGATGGATTTGAAGTCTTATTCTAATAATTATAATTTATTTATAGCGGAAGTTAAGGACACAGTGGTATTCAATCAGCTTACTAATTCAAATAGTAAGAACATCATGCCAAGAAGATTGAATCCAAACAACGTCATCTACATAAGCGATCTGAGTGGTATCAATAACTTGATGCGATTGAATATTGGAAATCAGGTTTCAAACCAGATTTCCGCTTACAATAAAAGTATTGAGGCTTTTGATGTGAGTAGTAGGATGGGGAGAATTGCATATTCTGTGAGAGACGGAAGAGAAAGCTTTTTGGTAGTTGAGGGCTTTTCCAATGCTGATCAATTTACTCCAAGTACCCCACGAATCCAATTAGCACAAGCTAAGGGTCTGAATGAGCGCCTTGCTGCAAGAAGACTGATGGAGCAAAAACAAGCAGAGGCTAACAAACCGGCAGCCGTTGCTCCCCCAGTAGTCAATGCACCGCCGGTCAAGAGCGATACTACTTCAAAAAGTGCCACTTCATCAATTAGCCTTGAACGGCTGAGATTTCAGTCAAAGAAGGGAATAGACACAGAGAATTATACCTTCGATACACTTCCAAATCCCGCCTTAGCAAAAACAGTGGACCAGCCTCAGGAGAATAGCAGAGTGAACCTCCTGGAAACTTTCAGAAAGCAGAGCCTTCAGAAAAGAGTGACCGGACCAAGAGAAATGGAGCCCCAGTTTTTCATCAATCATGTGAATACCCGTTTTATTGTCGATCCCCTCAGAGGATTCGGATTAAATCTGACAGGTAAAATGACTGATCTGCTGGATAATCATTCATTTTACGCAGGATTGACAACTTCCCTCGACTTCAGTTCTGGAGGGGATTTGTTTTTTGAATATGAATACTTGAAAAACAGAATTGACTTTAGAGGCAGGTATGACCGAAAAAGTATCAACATTGAAGAGGGAGACATCACTCTCCAGAAGTACGTTCTGACCAAAGTCGAAGCTGGTTTTTCCTATCCTTTGAATGTAAATGCTCGCGTAACCGTTGCTCCTTTTATTGCTAAAACTCAGTATTTCAATCAAAATGCTGATTCTTTGATCTTGGGTACAGATCCTGATCAAAATAGATACGATGTGAATTATGTAGGCGGAAAAGCTGAAATAGTCTATGATCGAACCCATCAATTGGAATTATATGCTCAGGCAGGATTCAAAGGAAAAGTTGGGTTTACTCATTATCAGGGATTGAACCATGGAGATAGGTCATTTAGCAACTTTTATCTGGACCTTAGAAATTATCAACGAATTCATAAAAACATAATATTTGCCACGAAGCTTTATGTAGGTTCGTTTATGGGAAATAATCCCCAATCCTATCTGGTTGGTGGAATGGATAATTGGATGTTTAATGAGTTTTACAGGCCTCCAACTAACCGACCTGAAGTGTCTCCTATTAGAAATCCGAGCGGCCTTGAAAACTCCAATATTTTATTTGCCGACTTCACAGATTTGAGAGGCTACGACTATGATGAGATCCGGGGTCGAAACGTGATCACTTTCTCGGGTGAATTGAGAATCCCATTATTTTCTTATCTGACAAGGGGAAATATTACGTCGAATTTCGTTCGTAATTTCCAGTTGGTTGGATTTTACGATATAGGTTCAGCCTGGAATGATTCGGCACCATGGGAGAGGGTGAACGACCAAAATACAGAGATAATTAACACGGAAGGTTCTCCTTTTGTAATCACTCTGAACAATTTTAATAACCCGTGGCTGCAAAGTTATGGTGCAGGACTGAGGACGGTACTTCTGAATTATTATGTCAAATTCGATATGGCACGGCCAATTCGAAATTATGAGTCAGAAGATTTGAAGTTCTATGTAACTTTGGGTTTCAATTTCTAACTCCCCAACCCTCTATGATCAAATCGATGACCGGATTCGGAAACGCCGGATTTGAGGACGAGCGCATGATGATTCATGTGGAAGTCAAGTCACTCAACTCAAAGTTTTTGGACCTTTCAATCCGAAGTCCAAGACAGTTTTCTGATAAAGAACATGAAATCCGCAACTTGGTGCAGACTGTTCTCGATAGGGGAAAAGTCAATGTCATGATTGATTTCTTTCCAAAATCTGCTACAGAATTACCCGTGAATATTAATGAGGACCTGTTCAAAGCTGTTTACCAAAAATTCAAAACCCTTGCTGACTCAGTAAATGATAATTCGCTGGATTTGTTCAAACTCGCTCTGCAGGCACCGAATGTAATGAGTGCCATTGCTGGTGAAGCCAAAGATGAAGAGCAAGAATGGGCTCAGGTGAAAAAGATCTTGGAGGAAGCTTTGCAAAAATGCGAAGGTTTCCGACAGGATGAAGGAAATTCCCTGGAACTGAAACTTCAGGAAAATATTGAAAATATCGAAGCAGGATTGACCAGAATCAAAGAAGAGGAAGGCGGACGAAAAGAAAGAATCAAACAGAAAATCAGAAATCATTTCAGCGAGTGGCTTGACGAAAATTCATTCGATGCAAATCGATTTGAGCAGGAATTAATCTATTATTTCGAAAAACTGGACATCAACGAAGAATTGGTCCGACTCGATACCCACCTGAAATATTTCTCCAAATCCATGAAAGAGGAGAGTAGTCAGGGTAAAAAGCTGGGATTCATTTCTCAGGAAATTGGTCGCGAAATCAATACGATCGGTTCAAAAGCAAATGATGCAGGCATTCAGAAATATGTGATTCTAATGAAAGATGAACTTGAAAAGATCAAAGAGCAATCCATGAATGTTTTATAAATAGAGGGGCTGAAAGCCCCTCTATTATTTTTCAGAAGAATGCCTTATCTGTTTTTCCGAATGACTTTTCCGATAGGCGCTTTTTGAAATACTCCATTCTCGACGGCGAATTTCCCGTCGATTAATACATAAGGGATTCCTTCAGGATATTGATGAGGATCGCTAAATGTTGATTTATCAATAATGATCTCAGGGTCGAAAATCGTCAAATCTGCAATGTATCCTTCTTTGATCAGGCCTCTGTCCTCAAGACCAAGTCTTGCTGCTGAAAGACCGGTCATTTTATGGATAGCGATATTGAGGGGAAGCACTTTCCTTTGCCTGACATAAACCCCCAAAACTCTTGGGAAAGTGCCATATGCACGAGGGTGAGGGTGACCATCGCCCGGCTGAGATAGTCGGCCGTCTGAACCAATCATTGTCATCGGGTGACTCATAATATTCTCTACATCTTTCTCGTCCATGGCATGATAGATAGTTCCTGTGCCTCCATTGAGCTGTGCGCGGATGGTTAGTTCGGCTCCATTTTCTACAGTTGGTTTCAAGCCTTCCATAATAGCCCATTCGTGCATGGTCTTTCCTTCGAGATCTTTGTTCCATTCAACTCTGGAAAACTGAATTCTCCTCAAATCACTCCCGCCTCGGTCATTGACAATATTGTAAACAATGCCAGTCTTGATGCTGTCTCTGAGCACCGGATCAAGGATCCTTTCTCCAAATCTATCTCCTTCAAGCGCCCAACTAGGAATTAAAACGCTTATTCCTGTGTGACTAGCCGCGTAAGGATATTGGTCCATCATGATGTCCAAACCTGCTTTTCTAGCCGAATCTACGATCGCTAATGTTCTCGTGCTCGCACCCCACATACTCACACCGATTGCTTTATGATGAGTGAGTATTACAGGGATTTTTGCTTCTCTGGAAATAACCATTGTTTCTTGGACAGCTTCAATCAGTCCCAATCCTTCCTCCCGCAAATGGGATGTGTAAATTCCTCCCATTTCAGCGGAGATTTTTGAAAGGGCTATGATCTCATCAAGCT
The DNA here is from genome assembly GCA_044373795.1 of Algoriphagus sp. Lineage (GTDB taxonomy): Bacteria > Bacteroidota > Bacteroidia > Cytophagales > Cyclobacteriaceae > Algoriphagus. The sequence goes on from JBILPR010000020.1 coordinate 15,167, forward strand.
TAGAAAAAGTGCCCGGCAGATATTTAAGTCCTGTCGAAATGCCAAATGCTCCATCTTCCATAGCGGATTTGACATAACTTTTCAATAGTTCCAATTCCTCTCCAGTGGGTTCCCTGTTCTCCATTCCCATTACTTCCTTGCGAAGGGTATTGTGACCGATAAGATATGCGACGTTTACGCCAAGATTCATTTTGGAAAGAGAATCCAGATAATCACCAAATGGCCAAGGGCCTCCGCCGTCTGGTGCTCCTAACGCCAAAGTTACTCCCTGCCGAACAAGACTTTCAGCTAATGGCATCTCCATTATTGGCTCCAAATGGGTATGCATATCGATGAATCCGGGGGCAACTGCTAGGTCTTCCGCATTAATTATTTTTTCTGCCCTTGCACCACTCAGGTCTCCGATAGTCAGGATTTTTCCTGATTTAATACCAACATCTCCAATGAATGCGTCAGAGGTTGAGCCATCATATATTGTTCCACCTTTGATGATGATATCGTATTCATGGCTTTGACAAGCAACTAAAAGAATAAGTAGTTCGAGGTAAATTAATTTCATATTATTTGCCTGTAGATGGCCTTAAGAAAAGCAGCAGGAAATACTTAAAAAAAATAACCGCTCAACAAGTGTAAAAGACTGTCTGGTGGTTTGTTAGAATGAATGGGACAAAAAAAAGACCCGAATCTCGGGTCTTTAATATTAGCTGAGTTTGAATCTTATTGGAAGTCTCATTCTCGTACGAACTGGTCTGCCTCTTTGCTTTCCTGGTTCCCACTTAGGAGCTGCAGATACTACTCGAAGTGCTTCTTCGTCGCAACCTCCTCCAATACCTCTCAAAACTTCTACGTCTTGAATTGAACCGTCAGTATTAACAACGAATACAACGATGACAGTACCTTCAACACCCATTCTTCTTGCTTGAGTTGGGTATTTCAAGTTCTTGCTAAGGTATTCATTCCAACCTGACATTCCTCCCGGAGGATTTGGTTGTGTTTCTACAACATCAAAGATGACATCTGCTTTTTCTTCTACCGGGGCTGCTTCAGAGATTACAACCTCTTGGATTACAGTAGTTTCTTTAACGTCCACATCAAAGTTTACTTCGATTTTGTCTTCGATTTCAACCTCATCAGGGATTTCCTGAATGATTGGCTGCTCTATAGGAGGTGGCGGTGGTGGGGGTGGCTGCTCTGTGATTGGAATATCCAGAATTTCTTCGAAATTATCAGTCACCTGACCAAGGTCTTTTAAAGCACCTTCATCATATGATTTCCATTCGAAGGCAGCAAGAGTAGCGCCAACAGCAATAGCTAATCCCAAGTTCAGGAACATTCCTGATTTTCTGGTTAGATCAGCGCTGGGAGTCTTTTTTGCTTCCATGGTGAAATTGGTTTTTACAGGTTAATTTTCTCTTTTATAATGGTAACAAGTGTAAGAATTAATAGACATTAATCCAAACTGAATTTTTTAATTGGAATCTTTAAATATGCGACCAATCCGGCCAATCCGCCTATCTCATTGACAATCATATCCATGTAATCAAATGATCTAAATGGAATATAATGTTGCAAAAACTCTAAAATAATTCCTGCAAGGATGCCGAAGATGAGATAGTTTATCAGGATTCTCTTTTTAGGTTTTAGAGCTATTTTGGAGTCGATTCCTACTCCGCACCAAAGGAAACTAAGTAATCCAAAACAAACGAAATGAATAACCTTATCCTGAAAATTGAAGAAATCCGCTTCGGGAAATTTGTCTCCGGGTGTGAGCATTGCAAAAGCAATGAATACCAGCCAAGAGATGCCTAAGAGCAAACGCAAGGCTGAATATTTATTCTCCTACAAGCTCTGCATACTCAGAAGCACTAAGCAAATCAGAAGGCAAGTCACCAGAGATTTTCACTTTAACCATCCATCCTGATTCATAAGGAGAATCATTGACTAATTCAGGAGCGGCTTCCAACTCATCGTTGAATTCAAGAATCTCACCTGTCAATGGCATAAAAAGATCAGAAACCGTCTTTACTGCTTCTACAGTACCGAAAACTTCCCCCGCTTCAATTGTTTCGCCGATTGTTTCCACTTCTACATAAACGATATCACCAAGTTCTTTTTGTGCAAACTCCGTAATACCGATTGTAGCGATATCTCCTTCGATTTTGACCCATTCGTGGTCTTTGGTGTACTTCAGTTCTTGAGGGAAATTCATGATTTGTTTTGATTTTTAAGATGACCAAAAATAAGAGGATTCAGGCTAGGATAAAATCTATTGGGATAAATTAAATCGAAGTTGTCCGCCAAATGCAGTGGATGATCTTTTATAAGCCGTGGTGACCAATGGATCGTTGATAGTTCTGTCGAAATAGAATGTAATATTGAGGTTTTGATTAATCAGATAACTAATTGTTGGCCGGATCTGCAGGTTAATATTTCCATTTGTGATGGTGCTCTTTTCTTCGATTTTCCGCTGAATTTGTCTGGTATCTACGACTTTTGCATCCATTCTGAATTGGACATCATTCTTCAATATCTTCTGTTGCCCCTGAATTTTGAAAGGAATCTTTATTCCTGCTTTGGTATAACCTATGTTGATTCCAAAGTCATTACTTTTTTGTTCAGTGACTTGTGCATTTGAGAAATTCAACCCAAGGTTTCTTTCCTTGTTGTAGGAGAATGCAATATTCAATCGGTCTTTTGTCAGGACATCTATTCCGATCAAAGGGGCAAATCTCTCGGAAATAACGACTTGATTCAATACATAAATAGGAATGAATTCCCCCAAATCGTTGGTGATGGTGGATCTTGGAATATTCTGCAGCGTATTGTATAGCTCTAGTCCCTGCTGGTATTGGAGTGAGTTTGAGAAATTGCTTGCATCGTAATTGGAAACATAGCCATGTCTGATGTTGATGCTACTGAAAATATCTTTTAGACCTTTCAGTCTGGACAAGCCTCGATATTCAAGACTCCAATTTGGAAGGGGGGTTTTTGGAAAAGGATTTAGATCGACTTCAGATGCATCCTGACCTCTATAGGCTGCAAGGAATGATGGAATCAATACGTCCTGACCGTTGATAGAATATTCTCCGCCCGAGTTTTGTGAATCAAGTCTTCCTTTAATGACTGCCCTGTTATTTTCAAAATTGGTAAACAACGGAGAGTTGTTTTGAGAATCATCTTTTGAAAAGGTGGTCCCTAGTAGAATCGTGCTGATGCTGTAACCCGCCATTCTGTTGGGACTGATTGAGACATATTCTCCCGGATTGTCCAATGAGTTTCTGAAGATTTCCTGATAATTTCCAATTTCCCGCTTGGTTGCATTAAGCGTGATTCTGAAGTCAGGAAAAGGCTCAACCAAACCTCCTAATCGCAAATTCATCGCTCTGTTTTGACTAAATGGCTGAGTCAGTTCTGCACTCGGCGCCATGATCCCCTGATTTGCAAACTCATTTCTGATACTTGGATCCTGACTACCAAACAGGAAAGCTAGTCCAGGATTATTGAATGCACGGTCCATCCCAAGAAGCCCGGTATTTGGCAGGTATCCCGGTAAGAAAGTGCCCTCAATCACGCCATAGCTGAACGTGATTTCTTTTACCATCATCATCATTTTTAGGACTTTGTTGGAAAAAGGTGTCCCGATTGTGTCCTCAGCATTCAAGGAAGGTCTTCCCGGAATCGCCGGTCTTTTGGGGGCATTCAGGGCAGCAAGTTTTTTACTCTTGTTGTACAGTCGAATGAAATCTAATTTACCTGTCAGCGTTTGATCACGTGTGTTTTGTATTACGTTTCCGAGCGTATCTTTTTGGCCGATAGCACCTGTTTGCCAAGTATAGGTAGTAGAGTATTTGTAATCAGCTTTGATCCAATCGATTACCGGTATTTTCTCCAAGGGTAATGAATAATTGAGGTTGACGAGATGGCTGTAATTTGTCTTTCTTCCAAATCTCCAAGCATTGTATTTGACAGAATCTTGCTTCTGCTCCGTATCTAAATCGCCCTCAGGCTCATCTACAACGGCAAAAATATTGGAAGAATAATCCACTCGCAGTTTTTTGGTCAAATCCCAATTGACCGAATAAGTACGATTCATGAAGAAGCTTTTTTGGAATAGAGGATCCACCCCAGTGGTCTCTAATTGGTCATTTCGGTATTGAGATCGAAGAAATCTTCTGTCTGCATCCAGTCTGGCAATCAAGGAAGTAGGCATCAAATTCAGATTGAAATCTTTGATCAGCTTAAGTGCGGGTGAACTTAGCCACTCACTTTTTGCGAATGGCTCTAAATTCAGAGGCTTGGGCTGGAAATTGTACATCACATTTCCTTTGTTAGTCTTGAAATTATAGCCTTCTATTTGAGCATTTGTTTGTTTTACAGTACCATAAGCATAGGAAAATGCAAAGTTGCTGATATCGAAAAATTTACTTTTTGCCTCTGGATTTGTCTTTAGCTTTCGGACATTGTTTAAGCTTATATTTTTCCTGTCTAGTTGATCCTGAGCAATTTTCCTGTACTCATCCCGGTCTGCATCGGTTTCAAATTTCGCTAGTGCCACCTCAAATGGGACGTCTGGATTCAAGGGATCGTACTCTGGTTTGGTTGTCGCATTTTCAACGCTGAAATACATCGGGATACTGACTCCCAATGCTTTTGGCAAAAGTTTGTGAACTTCCACATTTGTAGAAATATCGTATTGGGTAGTTGCTTGTCTTGCTCTCTCCGAAAGCCGGGTCTCCAAACCGCCAAATCCGATTGAATTATGCCTAATTGATCCTGTCACTACCGCTACATCTGCGATTTTGGCATTTACAAAGGCATTAGCTGCCCAGCCATTTGTCTTGGTAAATCCTGTTACTCGAAGTTCGTTTGCCCAAATACAGATACTTCTGCTGCCTCCACCTAGAGTGCCGGGATTTCTCACACCGATCATTGATCCTTGTAACTGATTGAGTTCCGGCCTCCCTACGACTGTGACTTTGTACTGTCGGATCTGTTTGGAAAATGGCAGATTGAGCGGAGACTGACTATTATCCCGGTCTACCTTCACCCCGACAATTTCCTGAATTGCGATGTCAATTTCATTTTCCAAAGGCCAGATTTGAGACGGATCACGGGTGCCTTTTGGTGTGATTAGCAGAGGAACCTCGATTTCATAATAGTTATCAGTATAATCAGTTCCCAGTCTAAGGAACGCAGTAATTTCACCGTCGAGAGCGTCTTCGCTATCTGCATGCAGGAACATTTTGATTCGCTCAAACTGAACCAGATCCTGGGTAATATTTTTAAAAACCGCACGAGCATCTTTTGCAGGAAGATCTTCCACACATATTCTCAGTGATTGTTCGTTCAATCTCCTTTCGACGGTTGAAGTATTGTCTCGATCTCTCTGGATTCCGGGAGGAACCACGTACGGACTTTGAGTTCCTGATCCCTGGCTGTTCTCCTCGATGCCTACTACATCGACAGTGACATTTGAATTATTGGGCTCAGGGATTTCAAAAAAGCCGCGATCAAATAAGGATTCCTGAAATACTCTCCACTGGCTACCTACCATTCTGAAATTTGCCATTCGCAAAACAACCGGCTGCTCAAAATCTGTCAGATAAGTTCGTATCCATCGAATGGATTTGAAGCCCGAAATATCTCCCTGAACCCGATCAGGTTGTCTGACCGGAATTCTGAATAAATACCAATCGACGTTTTCCCCATTCTTATTTGCCGTGATTTTGTCTACGATGTAATTTTCACCGACGACCAGATTTCCCGGTCTAAGATCCATTTCATATTCGTAGTAATTTTCAAGTTCGTTGATAGTATTATCTGTATTCAGATCCTCGTTGTCGGGAGTATTAGACCCGGATTTGGTATAAGGTAAACTTTCATCTATTGTGGCAGGAGTGTTGCCTTCCATCCCGTTGAATTTTTTGTATCGTTCCAGGATTTTAGTATCAGCTTGATCAAATTTCTCATCCAAATAATACTGAAACAAATCACCGGAAACGTCTTGAGTGATTTCATTTCGGGCACTTTGGGAAACATTCAGACGGCTTAAAAAAAGATCATTGAAAAATGGAACTTCATCGGCATTTTTCAAGCCATCTAGACCCACATCCTGATTTTCTCTGGAAGAAGCAGAATTATCAAAGGCAGGTAAAAGGAACTGATCTTTGGTGATTCTTCCCCATTCATTTGTTGAAGTTTCTGCAGGATCTCCATCGGGGGGGAGTCCATTTTCGAAAGCATGTCGACCATCTTTCATGATGTCTTCGGATATATCTCCCAAGTTGAAAAATAATTTACCCCCGGTCGTATTGTTTTGGTTGAATTTACCATCGAGAACCCGGCCGTTTTCTCCTCCTATAAATGGATCAAGCAACCAGAATTCGATGTATTCAATATTGGTCCGATCAAAATCTACCTCGGAAGTGATGGCTCTTGTAATACCTCCATAATTATTTTTTGGATTGGGAAGGAGACCCTCAAAAGTTAAGTTTGGATTGTAATTATACATTCCTCGCTCCTTAGGGAAATACGAAAGCTCAAATAGTGGTTCCGGAAAAATGAACGCCTCACGGTCTTGCTGAGGGAAGATTTCTTGAGGAACTACCGGACGGACGTAGTGATTTCTGCGGTCCTCTTCTGATATGTTTTGAGGTATTTCCTGTCCTGTTCCTTTTCTGTAAAAAATATTATCGATACTGTACCATGCTATTCTGGCTCTTCGGAAAGCACTGCCAAGGTTGTCTTCTGTAAGCCGACTCAGATCAAAGCGATTATCAACGGTCTGAGGGGTAGCGCCCAGTTTCCAGTTTTGGTTTGGCGCACCGCCCAGGTTGAATGGAGTAATCGCTGCTTCAAAGTCATCAATATACGAGGCTTGATCGCCGGCCACTTGGTTGGAAGTGCCAGGAATCAAATGGGCAAATTCGCCGCTGAACTGGACTAATGAAGTTTCTTTCGTATCAGTGAAAGGCAATGCATCCGCAAGTTTGGTGAGCCAGCGGGATTCGTCACTGAAGTTTGCATCCAAACCCCAAAGACTGTTTCGGAGGGTTTCATTTCCGGTTGCTATTCGGGTGACATTTGGCCGCTCATTCAAATAGAGGAAAGTGCCACCTACGTTAAATTTTTCGCTGAAAAGATAATCCACTCTTGTTCCCAAAAGACTTCGGGTTTGGAAAGAAACCAAATCAGCTTTCTCAAAACTGATGTTAATTTGTTTTCCGGATTGCAAAATGGCGTCATTGATAATGACTAATCTGCCGACATTGTAATCGATGGTATAATCAACACCTTCAGTCAGGGGGATATTTCCAGCTTGAACGATCACCGAACCCGGAGAAATATTCAATCCTGGAAGCTGGATCTCACTTGCCGAACCTGCAGTAAGTCTTCCTTTGATAAAATATTTATTCAATCTAGTGACCAATTCAGCATCTGCCTGAGTGGAGCGATAGAGGGTGTCATAGACGTATTTTTCTCGCAGCACCGCTTCATTCGGAGTGAATTGTTTTTCCAAATTGGATCCAAAAGGCTCCAAAACAGGAAAAACCAACAATCCTCTGTTTGATAAAATGGTAAGGCCCTCCACAAAATCAAAGTTTCCATCAGGGGATGGGTCATTTTGAGGATTGAGGTTATCGAGCCCGGTAAGCCGGATCAAAGGTTTATCTTTTATATTTTGACCTTCAAGCAAGGAGGGATTGTCCAGTCCGGTTCGATCGTCCCGGTAGATTACCTGAAGCTGAAAGCCCTCTCTTAAAACCTGGCTTGCATTCAGGTTGTAGATGTTTTTCATCATCAAGTCCCAGGTGGGAACTCTATTGTTGATCCTGGCTGGACGGAGAAGTTTGAGGAAGATCAATTCATCCTCTTCCCGCACCTGATAATCTTCGGTCAATTCTCCGACTTTGTAAACCTGACCATTGAAGGTGTATTCAAAGGAAACAGCAAGGACTTCATCATTTTGGAGCCTTCGGAAAAGGGAGACATAGCCAAGTTGAGGATTAAAAAAATATTCTGTAGGGTCCAGTCTTCTTGCTCCGTTAATCTGTTCAAAATCTACTCCTTTTCTTAATCCAAGGCTAGTTTCAATAGCTCTTGCTCCTGTATCGAAAGGGCGGAAAGAAGGATTATTTGAAATATTGGAATAAAGCCCATTCGCAGCATTTCCTGCAGGGGCATTCTGTGTGCCAGTTCCAATATTTGGATTGGTAGGATTGAAAATATTGCTTCCCTCTCCCAAGTCCATAAAAGCTGCAAAATTTCGCAGTGTTTCGGTATTGGCCGCCCGGTTCATGATATAGACCTCTATTCTGGTCACATTCACACCGGATAATACCTGTGGCAAACCCCTCAGCCATTTTTCATAATTATCCCGGAAGAAATGAGCAAGGAAAAAGTGCCTGTTTTCATCGTATTTGGAAGCCTGAATGTCGAAAGATCGTCCCTGGCCATTTGCATCCACCACCAAATTATCTCTTCGTCCTCTCTGAGTCGAGGCAACTGCTGTCACATTAAGCTTGCCGAATTGCATTTGGGTTTTTACCCCAAACAGGTTTTGTGCACCCTGAATCAAGCGGTTTTGGATAGGCATACTCACGTTACCGATTTCGATGGATTTGATAATATCCTCTTCGAAGCCTTTGTACTCTAACTTGAGCTGATTCTGAAAATCAAAAGAGTTGTTGGAATCGAAGTTTGCCGCAATCTTCATTTTCTCTCCCAAAGATCCGTTTACAGCCATTTGAATTTGCTGGTCAAAATTAAACTGGCCATTTTTCTGTTGGCGAATGGGGAGAGTTGGATTATCTATACGCCTGAAAATACCGCCAAAGTCCAAGTTTACATATCCGGATGGAACGATGTTTATTTCATTTCCACCGAAAAGCCGATCAAAGGAAGGACTCACAGTCAGTGGCGGAATGAGTCCTCTTCCTTCTACTGCACTTTCACCATCTCCGCCTCTTGCCCGGCTGCGCCAGTAATCCTGTCTTACTTTATACTCTTGTATCTGCGAAAATTGCTCAAAATCATATTCCTGTTCATTCCCCACGCGAGTGCTGTCCATTTCCTCCACAATATTGTAACGAAGGGTGGAATCGATCAAGACCTGAACATTTTGGTTGGTAAGCGAAGTAGGTAAAAATGGAGACTCAGGTCGTAAAAAAGGGTTTTGGTAAGGAAATAGGGGGTTTGTCCTCATGTTTTGCCAAAGCAAAAACGAGGGAGACATTCTCCTAAGATTAAGAGAATCCATCCTGGATTGTGAGGTAGGAGGAATTGTTTGCTGCGCTTGGGAAGAAGTAAAGGCTAAGACTAGCCCGAACAGAAGGAAAATTGCAGGCCAACTAACAAGAAACCTCCTCCTGTAAAAAGTCAATAACTTCTGGAAGTTCAATACAGCTTAAATTAAGGTGTTTTTAAAGATGCTTTAATTAAATCTTCTAATGAAATTTCCCCGGTGGTTTTTTTCAGGACCATTGCAATATTTTTTTCTGCAACAGCCTTGGGGAATCCCAAAGTAATTAAAGCTTGTAACGCCTCATCGCGGGTTTTATTGCTGGATTTCAGGAAGCCAAGTGGTGTAGATCCTGATTCAGAAGTTCCTTTTCCGACTTTATCTTTCAATTCTAAAATTATCCGTTGGGCCGTTTTTACTCCGATGCCTTTTACATGCTGAATGGTGGCCACGTCCCCTGACAGGATTGCATGCTCGATCTCTTCGGTATTCAGGGAAGATAAGATCATCAAACCTGTGCCCGGACCTACTCCGTTGATTGAAATTAAAAGTAAAAAAAGTCGCTTCTCAGCCTCTTCCTTGAAGCCATAGAGTGTGTGAGCATCTTCTTTGATTTGAAGAAAAGTGAGGAGCCTAATCTGCTCCTCATCTTTTATTTTGCTGTATGTCTGCAACGAGATCTTCACTTCGTAGCCAACTCCGCCTACATCAATTATGACGTATGTAGGGTCTTTGAATACCAGTCGGCCATTGAGATATGCGATCATAGATTTCCTCCCGACTGTGCATCCACCACTGCGATTGCTACCATGTTTACTATCTCACGGACTGAGCTACCCAATTGAAGGATGTGAACGGGTTTGTTCATTCCAAGCAGAATCGGACCAATAGCTTCAGCATTTCCAAGTTCTGCCAAAAGCTTGTAGGCGATATTTCCTGAACTCAAATCCGGGAAAATCAGCGTATTTGCCTTTTTGTTAATCAGCTTGGAGAAAGGGTACATTTCACGCTGAATATCTTCGTTGATTGCCACGTTGGCTTGCATTTCGCCTTCGATAATCAGATCCGGATATTTTTTTCTTGCGAGTGCTGTAGCTTTTGCAGTTTTCGTGGGGATGTCTCCTTTTGCAGAACCGAAGTTAGAGTAGGAAAGCACCGCCACGCGAGGCTCCATATTGAAGAATTTCACTGCATCCGCAGTCAGACCGATGATGTCGACCATTTCTTCAGCAGTTGGATTTAAGTTTACTGTTGCGTCAGCAAAGAAATAAGGTCCTTTGTCAGTATTCATAATGTACATACCTGCAACACGATTTACGCCAGGTTTTACACCTATAGTCTGAAGTGAAGGAAGGATAGTTTTTGGATAATCGCGGGTCAAACCTGAGATGAATGCATCCGCAGCTCCGGTTTCCACCATCAAAGCGCCGAAGTAGTTTCGCTGTGTCACCAATCGAGTTGCATCCGCTGGTGTCATTCCTTTTCTCTGACGTTTTTTGTAAAGGATTTGAGTGAATTTCTCAATCATCTCCTTTTCTTCCATCGGATCGATGATGGTTTCATTCATCAAATCCAGGGAATGTTCTAAAATCAAGGCCTTGATTTTTTCACGGTTACCCAAAAGGATTGGATGAGCAATTTTTTCGTCGCGAATGATCTGTGCTGCTTTAAGGATTTTCATGTTGTCCGCCTCTGCAAAAACTACCCGCTTTGGGTCCTTTTTCGCTCGTGCTATCACAACAGACATCAATCGCTGATCAATACCGATTCTTTCTTGAAGTTCTAATTCGTAAGCATCCCAGTCCTTGATAGGATTTTTGGCCACGCCTGAATCCATTGCAGCTTTGGCAACAGCCGGAGCTATGGTGGTAATCAATCGTGGATCGAGGGGTTTTGGAATCAAATAAAGTCTTCCAAATCCTGTGATACTTTCTCCGTATGCTTTATTTACTATATCCGGAACTGGTTCTTTTGCAAGTTTTGCGATTGCCTGAGCAGCTGCCATTTTCATGGCCTCGTTGATTTCTGTTGCTCGTACGTCCAGCGCTCCTCTGAAAATGTAAGGAAAGCCCAATACGTTATTTACTTGGTTAGGATGGTCGGATCGTCCTGTTGCCATGATCAGATCCTCTCTGGCTTCGATGGCCAATTGATAGGGAATTTCCGGATCTGGATTTGCCAAAGCAAATACAATTGGATTTGGTGCCATCAATTTGACCATATCCTGAGATACAATATTCCCTGCGGAAAGTCCCAAAAAAACATCAGCACCTGTCAATGCTTCCGAAAGTGTGTGAAGATCTCTGTCCGTAGCAAACTCTTCTTTGATATGATCCATGTGCTCATTACGATCTTTTCGGATCACACCTTCTTTGTCACACATTAGAATGTTTTCTCTTTTCACCCCAAGGGAAATATAAAACCGGGTACAGGCCACCGCAGAAGCTCCGGCGCCGTTTACGACCAGCCTTATTTCAGAAATCTTTTTATCCACTACTTCAAGAGCATTCAATAATGCTGCACCTGATATTATTGCGGTGCCATGCTGATCATCGTGCATGACAGGGATTTTCATTTCACGTTTTAGTGTTTGCTCTATTTCAAAGCACTCAGGAGCTTTGATGTCTTCCAGATTAATTCCTCCGAAAGTTGGCTCAAGGGATTTGATGATCTGGATAAGTTTTTTCGGATCTTTTTCATTGATTTCGATATCAAATACATCTATCCCCGCAAATTTTTTGAAGAGGACTGCTTTTCCTTCCATTACTGGTTTAGAAGCTTCCGGACCAATATCTCCAAGTCCTAGGACAGCAGTTCCATTTGATATTACCGCGATCAGGTTTCCTTTTGCGGTGTATTTGTAGACATTTTCTATGTCTGCTTCAATCTCTAAGCAAGGCACGGCTACTCCTGGGGAATAAGCCAATGCAAGATCCATTTGACTGGAAAGTGGTTTGGTCGGAACGACTTCTATCTTACCGGGCTTGCCTTGTGTATGATAGTTAAGAGCGTCTTCCTTCCGGATTTTAATTGTCATAAAAGCTAGTTTTATTTGGGTATTAGACCCCTTGATCGCCTTTCCAACTCACATTGGTATTAAGCAAAATGGTTTCTATTTCACGAAGGGCATCCCGATGAACTTCATTTGGATAATAAACGAAACCTTCGATGTAATACAATTTCCCTTTTTCCTTATCTATCATGAGATAGCCCAGATAGGAGCCACCCATGCTGAGGTTGTTGGTTCTCCAGGAAGCCCTGATTTCGGTGGTAAAATTATCATTTATCACCATGTTTCTGAAGGCGGGAATGATTTGTTTTTCGGTGATTATGTAAGATTCGGGGATTTCAGGGTCTCCAAAAATATGCTGACGGGCCACTGAATCCCTGAGTTTGAGGATGTTTTCAGGGAAAGTCTGCTCTTCTGATACGTAGTCTTCAACATGAAAAAATATGCTGATGTCTGCACGACTTCCTGTTGCCGTAATTTGACGAACCCATAAAAAATCCTTTTGTGATTTCGCTATTTTGTAGGAAACAGGTACATTAATTTCTATTCCGATATTAGTTTTTGCCTCAGCTGTTGCCTCAGTATTTTTTCTGGAGAGTAGGATTTTCTCCAATCTTTTTCTTTCTCTTACTTCAAAAAGGTTCTGAAGCCGGGGACCATTTTTTTGAAGATTGCCAATAAGTTCACCTTCGGTATTTCCAAATAAATAAAGGATTTCCTGACCGACTGCAAATTCATCTTCCATTCGAAGGGAAAAAATACTTGGATCGTTTAAGGCTTTTTCTTTGGATTCTTTTGAGAACTGGGCATTGATAACCTGGCTGGAAGATCTTTTGTCATCGAAAGTAGTCACATAAATAATGTTTGTTGATGTTTTCAACATCCGGTTCATTTCCTGTGGATCTATTTGAATTACTTTGAATTTCGCTTCTGATCGGATCATTCCTGGAAGATCGGATTGGTAAATCTTACGAAGTTCATCCCCGACTGGCCCAGCCCATTTGACAGAATCAATCACCATGAAGATTTCTCCGATGATTCCTCTTGCCTTCGGTTTCGCGCTATTGGAATTTGTACCTTCTATGTCGCAGGATGATAATACGATTCCCAGAAGCAGGGTTAATAAGATAGATGAGATAGCTTTCATACGAATGGAATTAGTTGCTGACAATTAATCAAAGTAAAGCTTTAAAAATTCTTATCCTCTGATAGTTCAAC
>JBILPR010000522.1:0-2563 GCA_044373795.1 Algoriphagus sp.
TTCGTTATGAGGACAGTAAGTGCAATAAAATCAGGCTGTTTGGAGACTGAGGCATAGCACCGCTATGGTGAAGTCGAAAACAGCAACGTAGTGACTGATTTTGAAGAAATTACTGGCCGCAATAGAATTGCTAATGCATATTTCGGGTTTAAGCACTACTAACAACCATAAATGTTTTAAACAGAAAAACCCCGAGCTCAACGCCCGGGGTTTTCAGTTAATATGAATTTTGAAATTAATCAGCCTTCTCTTTTTTCTTTACGGAGATAGTTAACTCGGTACCTTCTCCTAAGTAATCTGCTGTAATCACATCACCTTCGGAAAGATCACCTTTCAGGATTTCCTCGGCAATTGCATCTTCCAGATATTTCTGAATTGCCCGATTCAAAGGACGAGCACCGTATTGCTGGTCGTATCCCTTTTCCGCAAGGAATTCTTTCGCTTTCTCTGTCAACTCGATCTGATATCCAAGATCCGTGATTCTGTGGAAGAGTTTCTTCAAACTGATGTCGATGATCTTGAAGATATGCTCTCTGGTAAGTGAATTGAATACCACGACGTCATCCAAACGATTCAGGAATTCAGGACTGAATGCCTTCTTCAATGCTGACTGAATCGTAGACTTCATCACCTCATCCTGATTGTCCTGCTTTGCTTTGCTTGAGAAACCTATTCCAGCTCCGAAATCCTTCAAGTCACGAACTCCAATATTGGAAGTCATAATGATGATGGTGTTCCTGAAATCGACTCTTCTTCCCAATCCATCTGTCAGAATACCGTCGTCCAGAACCTGAAGCAGGATATTGAATACATCCGGGTGAGCTTTTTCGATCTCATCAAGTAGGATCACAGAATATGGCTTTCTTCTGATTTTCTCAGTCAGCTGTCCACCTTCTTCATATCCCACGTAGCCTGGAGGCGCTCCTACCAATCTGGAAACGGAGAACTTCTCCATGTACTCTGACATATCAATTCTCACCAACGCATCATCTTTATCGAAAAGATAAGAAGCCAGCATTTTTGCAAGTTCAGTCTTTCCTACACCTGTTGGTCCGAGGAAAATAAAGGAACCGATCGGCTTCTTAGGATCTTTCAAACCAACCCGGGTTCTTTGGATGGCTTTGGTCAATTTCTTGATCGCCTCTTCCTGTCCTACCACTTTTCCGCTCAACTCATCCATCATATTCAGAAGCTTGGCTCCCTCATTCTGGGCAATTCGTTTGGCAGGGATTCCGGTCATCATCGCTATTACTTCAGCGACATTTTCCTCTTCCACAGTAAATCTTTTGGATTTGCTATCTTCTTCCCACTTGACTTTGGCAGTTTCCAATTGCTCCAAAAGTTTCTTCTCCTTATCTCTTAACTGAGCGGCTTCTTCGTATTTCTGAGATTTCACCACACGGTTTTTCTCAGTTTTGATATTTTCCACTTCAGCTTCCAGCTTCAGGATATCCTCCGGAACGTGAATATTATTGATGTGAACGCGAGCACCTGCTTCATCCAGGATGTCAATTGCTTTATCCGGGAGGAAACGATCTGAAATATATCTGTCAGAAAGCTTCACGCAAGCTTCAATTGCTGCATCTGTGTAGATCACATTGTGGTGATCTTCGTATTTATCCTTGATGTTTTGCAAAATCTGGATGGTTTCCTCAGGAGAAGTAGCATCTACCATCACCATTTGGAATCTTCTAGCAAGCGCACCGTCTTTTTCTATGTATTGTCTGTATTCGTCGAGCGTGGTGGCTCCGATACACTGGATTTCTCCACGGGACAAAGCAGGTTTGAACATGTTGGAAGCATCCAAAGAACCGCTTGCGCCACCGGCACCAACGATTGTATGAAGCTCGTCGATAAACAGAATCACGTTTGGAGACTTTTCAAGCTCGTTCATTACAGCCTTCATTCTTTCTTCAAACTGACCTCTGTATTTTGTGCCTGCAACCAAAGAAGCAAGATCCAAAGTAACTACTCGCTTATTGAAAAGCACGCGGGATACTTTTTTCTGCACAATTCTCAGCGCCAAACCTTCAGCAATGGCAGTTTTACCCACGCCCGGCTCACCGATCAGAATCGGGTTGTTTTTCTTTCTTCTGGAAAGAATCTGAGCTACTCGCTCAATTTCTTTATCACGTCCGATGATTGGATCAAGCTTATCATCTTCAGCCATTTTGGTAAGATCTCGACCGAAATTATCCAAAACCGGAGTTCGGGACTTTTCCGCTCCTGGCTTGGCAGCAGCACCGCTTCCTGAAGAACCAAAAAGCTTAGATCCATCGTCGTCTCCATCTTCTGCCTCAGCTTTAGCACGAGGAGTTGGCGAATCAGATGACATTTCAAGCATTTCTTTTACTGAATCATAGTTAACTTCAAACTTATTTAGAATCTGGGTTGCAATATTGTCTTCATCTCTCAAAATAGAAAGCAACAAGTGCTCCGTTCCGATCAATTGACTTTTAAAGATTTTAGCCTCCAGGTAGGTAATTTTCAACACTTTCTCTGACTGTCTGGTCAAAGGAATGTTGGCCATATTTTTCACATTGTGGTTTGCGGTGCCTTTCAC
>JBILPR010000021.1:0-28599 GCA_044373795.1 Algoriphagus sp.
GACGGATTTCCCAGGGCTTTTTACCGGAAATTTGGAGTGGTTCAGGAAGTGAAATTCCCTGCACGAGCATTCTTCTACAGAGGTAGGGAAAGTCAAATTCCTTTCCGTTGTGCGCGCAGAGGTTCCATTTTTTCTTACTTAGCAAAGCACCAAACTCCAAAAGAAGTTCCCTTTCTTCTTCATGCGCAAATACTTTGCTACGGTAGGTGAGTTTTTTTTCTTTCTTTTTCCATTGGAAATAGCCAACTCCGACACAGACGACTTGACCAAATTCTGCATGGATTCCAGCTTTTTCAAAGTACAAATCGCCCGGCGCTAATTCTTCCCGATCAGCTTGAATTAGCCTTTCCTTGCGAAGCCATTCTTCCTGCAATCTGGGGGGCAAGTCTTCAAATTTTTCAGTGACAGACGCAGTCTCGATGTCCAGAAAAAGGATGCTGCCTAATTGGTCTAAAAAATCTGCCATATTCTTGAATTTAGCCGTGAAGAATACCCTCTAAGCCAAGCTCAGGAATATTTCGAAGAAAAATCGGGTCAAAACTTCCCTGGGTAAATATAAACTTTTTATCAAAGATCTGATTCAAGATATAATAGCTCACCCAGAATTCATTATTGAGAGAAAAAACTGCCGGATCTATGGGTTCAACTTTAGCGACGCACAGAGCTCCCAATTCTTTGATCATATGGCGAAGGGTAGAAGTCTTCTTTTTTTCGCCTTCAAGTTCCCCATATCCTTTTGAAGTAATCATCACGGTATTCAGTTCGATCTGGTTGAGGTTGATGATGTACACAGCCCATTCCGTTCCTGACGGAGTTTCCTCTTTTGCGATGGCAAGTTTTACTCCGGTGACCGGGTAAAAATCAATGTCTTTTTTCATCTGTTTTTAATTTGTTTTTTTGCGGCCAGATGGAATCTCGCAATTCAGAAATTCATTTCTCTGCGTGTCATCTTTGGTCATGCTCGATTTCATCTTAAATCAATTCCATTTCAAAAAGCACACTTAGGTGCTTTTTCATTTTCTCTTTTACTTCTTCCATGGGGATTTCTCTTCCCAGCTCTTTCTGCAAGGAAGTCACTGCCTTGTCGTCTATTCCGCAGGGAATGATATTGCCAAAGTAGTTTAAATCCGAATTGATGTTGAAAGCAAATCCATGCATGGTCACCCATCGACTGGATTTGACTCCCAGCGCACAGATTTTACGTGGATTTTCTTGTTTGATTGCATCCAGCCAAACTCCTGTCAGGCCTGCAATTCTGCCAGCTTCTATTCCGTATTCACCCAAAGTTAAAATGACGCCTTCCTCTAAAAGACGGAGGTATTTGTGGATATCCGTGAAGAAATTATCCAGATCCAGGATAGGATAGCCTACCAATTGGCCGGGACCATGATACGTAATATCGCCGCCACGATTGATTTTGTAAAAAGTCGCATTTTTCTCTTTCAGACCAGATTCGTCCAGCAGGAGGTTTTCTTGTTTTCCACTTTTTCCCAAAGTATAGACATGAGGGTGTTCCAGGAAAAGAAGATAATTTGGAGTAAGGCTTTGCTCAGAAGCAGACAGATTTCTATTTCTGATTTTTATAGCAACGGTATCTGCAAAAAGACTCTCTTGATAATCCCAAGCTTTCTGATAATCTATGAGGCCAAGATCTCGGAATTCTACTCTTTTATTTATAATTTCATTCATCTGAGGTCTCTCCGGAGAAGTTCTTTTCGATCGGTAAAAAGCGGGCAATCCGTTTTTAAAATTTTTCAAAATTAAACAAATATCCAGGATGGCTGAGCACAACGATTCCGGAATCCTTGCAGAGCAACTTGCCGCCGATTGGCTGGTGGGGAAAGGCTATGAATTTGTCGAAAAAAATTACCGTCACAAACATGCCGAGATTGATCTGATCATGAAGTTCAAAGGCGTGTTGGTTTTTGTAGAAGTCAAGTTTCGATCCGGAACTGGATTTGGCTTTGCTGAGGAGTTTGTAGATGGGATCAAGAAAAAGCTGGTTGTGAAGGCTGCAGACCAATATCTATATGAGAAAGACTGGCATAAAGACATTCGGTTTGATATCATAGCCGTATATAAAGACAGGTCGGGAAACCTCAATTTCAAGCAATTTGAAGATGCATTTTATTAAATTTTACTTCTTTAATTCTAACTCAAATTCATCATGAAAAAGTTAACATTCACTCTATTCTTAGCGCTTTTTGCATTGATTGTTCATGCTCAGGATAAAAAGGACCAGGAAATAATCTCTGACAGTGAAGCGGCCAAAGCGGATTTTTTAAAGGATGATCCGGGTTTGGCAAAATTGTTTAATGACTCGTATGGGTACATTATTCTACCGAATGTAGGTAAAGGAGGTCTTGGTGTGGGAGCAGCTTCAGGAAATGGTGTTGCTTTCGAGAAAGGAAAAATGATCGGTTATGCCAAAATGACTCAGGTGACTGTTGGTTTGCAGGCAGGAGGTCAGGCTTATAGTGAGGTTGTTTTCTTTGAGGACGAAGATTCCTTCGCAAGATTTAAGGCAAACAAAGTTGAAATGTCTGCCCAGGTTTCGGCAGTTGCCGCTGCTGCCGGAGCTTCTGCAGATGCTAAATATGTAGATGGTGTTGCAGTTTTTACTCGCACCAAAGGAGGATTGATGTATGAAGCATCAGTAGGGGGGCAGCAATTCAAGTTTAGAAGGCTCTAATTAATTCTCCTTTCGGTAAAGAAGATTTCCGTCCTTATCCCATTCAGCACGGATGTAGGGGCGGAAATTTTTTGTGTATGCTTCCTCCTGATATTGTATTTCTCGCTTTCGAATAGCCTTCGTATTATTGGTATCCCAGTATTCTGTCCAAAGACCGACTTTCTCCCCAAACTTGTATTCCCCAGTCACAGCAATTTGCCTGTCCTCATAGAAGTGCAAGAAATTCCCTTCCTCCAATCCATATTGGACGGGAATGATTTGCTCGATTGACTTGGAAGTTTGATCAAAATAGGTGATCCGCGATTCTTTTGGCCAGCCTTCGGAATAGTGGTTTTTATCCTGGAGAACATTCTGGTCATCGTAAAGCATCCATGTTTTGTGCCTGGTGCCGTAATAGAACATCCCGCTTTCGACCACTTTTTCATTAATTACCCTCTCATAGGGGCCATGCAAAAGATATCCTTTTCCAGGTTGGTAGCCTTCGGTTTTGATGCTTCTACCCTGGCTGTCAAACCAATAAACATCACGGATATAAGGGTCTGGTTGACGTGACTGATCAGTGTAATTAAAGTACTCATAATAGGACTGACCGCGAATTTCTCTTTTTGTGTATCCTCTTTGAGTTTTGATTCCAAACCAGATGTTTTTCTTGGCTTTCTTTTTTTTTGCCTTTTTTTCCTCTTTTTCTTTTTCATCATCAAAGAGAAACAAAGGCATAGTGGTTGGCAATAGGGTTGAATTGACCACTCCGGAAGAATCGGGATCAGACTTTTTCGCTTTGCCAGACTCTTCGGTTTGAGCAAAAGCTATTTTGGTCAGGCACAGCAAAAAAAGAAGCATTACATAAAATCTACTCATACATTCAAAAAAACGGAATTTCCTCCATACTATTTTACTAAATAATAACATTTCAGCACCTAATACGACCGTTTGTTTAGAATTTAATATCTTCTCTCTATTTTTATGGAATTTGTAAAAAAATCAAAGAAAAAATGAATTCTATTCTATCAGATCGAATAATCAATATGGAGGAATCAGCCACTCTTGCGATGGCAAAAAAAGCGAGAGAACTGAAATCTCAAGGAATTGATATCATTAGCCTTAGCCTTGGCGAGCCTGACTTCAAGACTCCAAAGCATATTCAGGAAGCTGCAAAAGCGGCAATTGATGAGGGAAAATACTTTTCCTATCCTCCGGTAGCTGGTTATCAGGATCTGAGAGAAGCGATTGCAAAAAAACTTCGAGAAGAAAATGGAATCGAAAAAGCAAAAGCTGAAAACATAGTAGTCTCCACAGGAGCAAAGCATTCCATTGCCAATGTCTTCATGTGTACAATCAACGAAGGCGATGAAGTGGTGATCTTTTCTCCGTATTGGGTGTCTTATGCAGAGATCATCAAATTGGCAGGAGGTATCCCTGTGCTGATTGAAGGAACTCTTGAGAATAATTTCAAAGCGACCGCTGCACAATTGGATGCAGCAATCACTCCAAAAACAAAATCAGTTATCTATTCTTCACCATGCAATCCGACCGGTTCGGTTTTCAGCAAAGAAGAATTGGAGGCTATCGCCGCAGTCGTGCTGAAGCATGAAAACCTGATGGTAATTGCGGATGAGATCTATGAGCTGATCAATTTCGTTGGCAAAAATTATAGCATTGCATCTTTCCCGGGCATGTTCGAGAGAACAATCACTGTGAATGGCTTCTCAAAAGGATATGCAATGACTGGCTGGAGAGTTGGCTATATCTGCGCTCCTTTGGAAATCGCAAAAGCTTGCGAAAAGATGCAAGGACAATTCACTTCCGGCGGAACAGGAATCGCTCAGCGTGCAGCATTGGCTGGAATTATCGGCGATCAGGGTCCTTCCAAAGAAATGGCTGAAGCATATTTTAGAAGAAGAGAGTTGGTAATGGGACTTTTGAAAGAAATTCCCGGAATCAAAACTCACGTGCCAGAGGGAGCATTTTACTTTTTCCCAGATGTGACAGCATTCTTCGGTAAATCAGCAAGCGGACATACTGTAAAAGATGCGGATGATCTTTGCTTATATCTTCTTGACGTAGCGCACGTTTCTTTGGTAACGGGAGCTGCATTTGGAGCCCCTAGTTGCATTCGATTGTCTTATGCAGCCTCTGACGAAGAATTGGTAGAAGCGCTGAAACGAATGAAAAAAGCCCTGGGTGATTTAGCCTAGGATCAAAATAGGAATAACCCTCATGAAAATGGGGGTTATTTTTTTGCCTTGTCAGAAAGGGTTAATTTTGGACAAAATATCTCACATGGCCGAAGTCATCGTCATCACACCAGTCAAAAATTCTATTGAGACCACTTTAGATACTGCGAAAGCAATTGCCGGGTCGGATGTGAAAGTGCGACATATTATTTTTAATGACTTCAGTTTTGAGGAAAGCAAAGCTGCTTTGGAAGCAAATAAAGCTTCAATTGGATATGAACTGATACACCTGGAAGACATCACGGATCATCCTTCTCCCAATTATAAACTTGTTCTTCAGACTGCCCAAAGGATTGCAAAGGATTCAGGTTTACCTTTTTTGGTGATTGAATCGGATGTGGTAGTGAAACCAAATACCATTGGAGATTTATTGAAATACCTTCATTCCCATCCTCAATCCGGGTTGGTAGGATCAGTGACAGTTGATGAAAAGGGAGCCGTGAATTTTCCTTATTTGAAGTTTAAAGGATTCAGGGAATCTGTGATCAAAACTCAGCGAAGTTTGAGTTTTTGCTGTACTTTGTTTTCGCCAAAGTTTTTGGAGGCATATGACTTTATGGGTTTGGATGAGGCAAAGGATTGGTACGATACTTTTATTTCCAAAAAAGCCATCGAACTTGGCTTTGAAAACTACGTGCTGATGGATGCACCTGTTTGGCACAGGCCGCATGGAAGCCGACCGTGGAAACAGTTGAAATACAGTAACCCGATTAAGTATTATTTTTTGAAGTTTTGGAAAGGAATGGATAAAATTTGATCAGAGTTTCCCGATCAATTTTAGAAATGTGTTATAAGCTTTAGACCAGGTTCGCTGAAATCTAAGTGGACCATTCAATTCTCTTTTAAAAAAGTCACCGTGTTTTGAATTTAAATAAGCAATTCGCTCACGCTTTTTTTGATTGGTTCCGGTTTTTTTGCGTTTGCTCCCCGGGGTCATTCTATAGAAAAAACCAACGTATGGGAGTTTGATAACCTCACCTCCATCTTTGAGCATTTTGATCCAAAATTCCCAGTCTTCGCGACCCATTTTCATGTCTTCGGAATAGCCTCCGCAAGCTTCCCAATCAGATTTTCGATAAACTCCCGCCACGAAAATCATATTGTCCCGGGCAAGGGCATTCCGGCTGAATGGTTTTAGATTCCAGCTTTTTCGGCCATTTTCATCAAACTTAACCCCTTCGCAATAGACTACTTTAGCATCGGATTGATTCTCTAGGATCTTGATCGCATCCGGCACATAAGTATCTGCAATCAAATCATCTCCATCTAAAGGTAAAATGTACTTCCCCCGAGCTTGGCTTATCCCATTATTTCTGGCTCTGCTTACACCTGAGTTTACCTGATTAATAAGTCTAATTTCCGGGTGGCTTTCAGCGAGCTTTTTGGCTATTTTTTCACTTGCATCTGTAGAGCCATCATTGACAAGTATGATCTCTATTGGCTGGTATTTGGATGCAAACGCAGAGCTCACTGTTTCCTCCAGATATTTTTCTTGGTTGAAGCAAGGAATGATTATTGAAATGAGTGGAATTGAGGGAACTGGATTGTCCATATTGATGGCAATTTAATAGATTTTGGGCTTATTCGGGGGATTTTAATCCGAAGTATGGTTAAGATTAAAAGTATATTTACCAATTAGTTATGATTAAAAAATCCTAAAAAAAGTTTGATTGGTTAAATTTATTTTTTTAGATTAGTTCCGGTGATTATCCAACTTTTCTCTAGAAAACATTTTTTTAATAGTCAATCCATTTACAACCATTTTTCGAACTCAACTTGTTTTAAGAAAAATCCGAACTACGGTTCGGATTTTTTTTTATGGCAGGATTTTAATCAATTTTAGCTTCATACTTTCCTATCGCCATGCTTTACCGGTTTTTCATACTTATAAGTCTGAGTTTTGGTTGTGTTGCGCAAGCTTTTGCCCAAAAAGCGAAAATGGATTCGAGCTACGTCTTTTCCCAATCAGACAAATTGGTCACTCGTTTTTATTTTTCTAAAAAGTACACGGATTTCTTAATGACTAACCCCGATACGGAAAGAAAAATCCGCTATATGCCCAATTCAGGATTGAATGTTGGTCTTGGTGCTACCTATCAGAAGTTCACACTCAACATTGCTTTTCCATTGGGCTTAATCAATCCTGACAGGCAAAAGGATTTCCCTCAGTACTTGGATTTACAGACGCACTTTTATCCTGTTCATTGGATAATTGATTTTTTTGGTCAGTTCTATAATGGCTATACAATCTCTGATTTTTCCGGGAAAGACGTTTCTTATCTCAGGGAAGATATGAAGGTTCGTAAAATTGGTTTCCTGGCCAGTTATGTTTTTAAGGGACAAAAAATATCAATAGATGCAGCTATGCAGCAGTCTTCCATTCAAAAGCGTTCTGCTTTTTCCCCTTTGGTAGGTTTTGAAGCATACCGTGTGGCTGTTCAGGGAGATTCTCTAATTTATCCCTTGGAGGAAAATTACCCCGCCAATTTTAAACGAGCGGACTACCTCCATTTCGGTCCAAATGCCGGTTTTGTAGGGACTTTGGTATTTGGTAAAGGCTTTTTTCTAACCGGAGCGCTTATAGGCAATCTTGGCGCAGGATATTCCAGATGGGATAAAGAAGCAGAAACCCGGGTTTGGCAAGCCATTCCCGGGTATTCAGCGCGTGGTTATGCAGGATTTAATAACCGGAAATTCTCCATCAACGTGAATTACGTCTATAAACACCTGAATCTGGCGAATCAATTTGACTGGAATAATTCTGTGAATACAGGAAATTACCGTCTCAATTTTGTGTACAAATTCGATGTCAGTCCGAAGTTTAAAAAGACTTTTGATAAATTTAATCCGATTAATATCGTAGGGCTTGGTTTAAAATAATCAAGACCGGAATCCACTCGGGAATTATTTTTAGCTTTGATCAATCAAAAATAACTCTCCAAAATCGCCATGAAAGATCAGTTCGGAATTCGTGAATCATTACAAAGACTTGGGATTGAACAAGAAAACTCAGGCTCTTCAACCGGAGTAAAATGGCTGGAATCTGGTGAATCATTTCTTTCTTCTTTTTCACCGGCTGATGGAAGCTTGATTGCGAAAGTTCAATACACCAATTCAGATGCGTATGAAACGATCATCATCCAATCGCAGGTAGCTTTTGAAAAATGGAGACTTATTCCTGCTCCTCAGCGAGGAGAAATCGTCCGCGAAATAGGAAATGCACTGAGGGAAGTGAAAGCTGATCTTGGTAAGTTGGTGTCTTACGAGATGGGAAAATCGTATCAGGAAGGCCTTGGTGAGGTTCAGGAAATGATTGATATCTGTGATTTTGCAGTTGGCCTTTCCCGTCAGTTGTACGGATTGACGATGCATTCTGAGCGTCCCGGTCACCGGATGTACGAGCAATGGCATCCTCTTGGAATCGTAGGGATCATTTCAGCATTCAATTTTCCTGTAGCAGTTTGGTCTTGGAATGCCGCCTTGGCTTGGGTTTGCGGAGACGTTTGCGTCTGGAAGCCTTCAGAAAAAGCACCGATTTCAGGCATCGCTTGTCAAATGATCGTTGGGAAAATTTTTGAAAAACACGGGATGCCGGAAGGGATCTCTTCCCTGATTATCGGTGATTATCAAGTCGGTCAAATGCTTTCGCATGATAATCGAGTTCCTTTGGTTTCGGCTACTGGATCCACTCGGATGGGGAAATTGGTTGGCCAGGCAGTCGGAGGAAGATTGGGAAGATCTTTGCTGGAATTAGGAGGAAATAATGCCATCATCATTACAGAAAATGCAGACTTGGACATGGCAATCCGCGGCGCACTTTTTGGAGCAGTGGGGACTGCCGGACAGCGATGCACCAGTACGAGAAGATTGATTATTCAGGAGAATGTCTACGAGGAAGTAAAGTCAAGATTGAAATCAGCTTATAGCAAACTAGTGATCGGAAACCCGCTTGATGAGAAAAACCATGTGGGACCTGTGATAGATGAGGATGCTGTCAACATGTATTTGGCAGCTATCGAAAAGGTAAAGTCAGAAGGGGGAAAAGTGGTTGTTGAAGGAGGAGTTTTGACAGGAGAAGGATTTGAGTCAGGCTGCTATGTGAAACCTGCGATCTTTGAGGCAGAAAACCATTTTGAAATAGTCCAGCACGAGACATTTGCACCGATCCTATACTTGATCAAATATGATACTTTGGCGGAGGCGATTGCTTTGCAAAATGGAGTTCCACAGGGACTTTCGTCTGCAATTATGACAACCAACATGAGAGAGTCGGAATTATTCCTTTCGGTGGCAGGTTCGGACTGTGGAATAGCAAATGTCAATATCGGAACTTCAGGAGCTGAGATTGGCGGAGCATTTGGAGGAGAAAAAGAAACCGGTGGCGGTCGTGAGTCTGGTTCAGATGCGTGGAAAGCTTACATGCGCAGACAAACTAATACGATCAATTATTCCTCAACTTTGCCTTTGGCGCAAGGGATCAAGTTTGATATTTGAGTGTTTTCCCGCTTAAATATTTCTTTTGGGATTATTTAATGGTGGTTTGTAAAGTTTTAAATAAATATTTGATCTCATTTTCAAGAGATTAGGTCTATTGGTCAAGAAAATATTTGGCAAAAAGAAAATAGAATTTACCTTTGCAATCCGTTTGTAACACAACGGGAGTTTAGCTCAGCTGGTTCAGAGCATCTGCCTTACAAGCAGAGGGTCGGGGGTTCGAATCCCTCAACTCCCACATCAAATTCTAACCGAATGAGGTTAGAAAATTTAAAGTCAGTCCTTCGGGAGTTTAGCTCAGCTGGTTCAGAGCATCTGCCTTACAAGCAGAGGGTCGGGGGTTCGAATCCCTCAACTCCCACATTTAATCCCGGACATTCGGGAGTTTTTTTTTGCCTAAAAAACAAAGAGCGTTGATTAAACGCTCTTTGTTTTTTTCAAAGGTTCACCATAAATCCAGCCCGAAACCATCTTCCCGGCATTTGAACAGTCCCGGCTTCAATGTATTCGGTATTGGCGATATTGGAGGCTTCGGCAAAGAATCCCAGTTTGCCCATGCGATTGTAGTCTGCTCGCATGTCCAGTACAAAATAAGGGTTTTGGCTTTCTCTCTCCACATATCTCATTTTGGTATTCCATTCGACTTTAGGCCCAATCCCGACTAAAATTCCTCCAATGATTTGATTTCGCAGGGCAGAAAGCGCATATCTGGTTTCTGTTCCCGGCTGTTCGATCAGATTCGTATCGATGTAATTGTAAGAAACCATAAACTCCTTCACTTGAACTTTTTTTCCGGTTGGATTGACACGATAGTTTAGTGAGGCTTCGATTCCATTGAAAGACACTTCGTTAAAGTTTTGTGGTTGCCAAGGAGTGGTTGAGTTTGGACGGGTCCACTCGATCAGATTATCAGTATTTCGATTGAAGTAAACGAGCTCTGCCATGAATCCGGACTTATTCCATTTGGCTCCGATTTCGAAGTTTTGAGCTTGCTCCGGGACCAATTGATCATTTCCGATATTGGTGGGGCCTTTGTAGTAAAGGTCGGTGTAGGTTGGGATCCGGTAACTGATTCCTGCTCCGCTGTATAATCTTACGGAAGGCAAAACCTGAAAACCAACCTCGACTCCCGGGAAATGCTTCCAGCCATATTCAGAATAGTAATTGGAATACAGTCCGGCTCTCAAATCTATTTTGTCTCCGAAATTAACCAGTTGCTCGAGAAAAACCCCTGTCAAATTCCGATCACGATTTCCAAGATTAGAGCTCTCGATTTCTTCTTTCCTGGTTTCGATTCCAAAACCGGTTGTGCCCAAAGAGGATTTGAAATTACCATTTGCTTCCAAAGCAAATACATCGGTGATATGATTGTTCTGAAAGAATTCGGGATCTTTTCTTCGTAGCCTGAACTCATCCACATTTCTTCTCCAATACCCTCGGGTGTTCAGGTAAAAGTTATCCAGCTTCAGGGTATGACTCAAGGAAGCTAACGTCGTTTGGATGCTTTCCCATTGGTCCGGAAAAGTACTTGCATAAAAGCCGTTTGCTCCGAATGTCCGATCCGTGTAAGCGACCATTCCCCGAAGCGCATTCTTTTCGTTCAGTTCGATTCCACCTTCGTAAAAAATATTGGCGACTTTGTAGTCTGAGTTGTACCAATGGCCATCGGAATCATCGTAAGAAACTGCCAGGTTTTGCTTGTACTTTCCGACAGGAAGGGAGCCTGCGAAATTGATTCCCTTCATACCGAAATCTCCTGCATAGCCCTGAAGCCGAAGAGATTTCTGATCGCTGAGGGCAGTGATAATATTTATCGCGCCAGCATAGGCATTTTGACCAAAGATTCTGGAAGCCGGACCTTTCAGCACCTCGACCCGGTCGATGTTGATCAAAGGAACCGGGATATTCATCATATGATGACCAGTCTGCGGATCACTGAGTTTTATTCCGTTGAGGAGCATAAGTGTCTGCTCAAAAGAACCTCCGCGAATTCCGATATCGGCCTGCGCACCGGAAACCCCTCTTTGTCTTACATCCACCCCCGGAACGAAAGAGAGAATCTCTTGAAGGCTTCTCGCCGGTGTGGTTTCAATCTGTTGCCGATCAACTAGGGAGATGTTTCTGCTTTGTTTGGAAAATGGGATTTGAATTCGATTTTCCTGAATCAGGACCTCATCAAGTTTCCGGGTTGTTGTGTCGTTTTGGGCAGCTACGTTGAAAGCGAAAGCCCATCCAGACACGAGGAACACTAATTTTCTCATAAAGTAAATGCATAATAGTCACCCAAAGAACTGAGTAAAATACCCGATTTCCAACCTTCTCATTTTTCTGAAAATTAGTTAAACGGACTGTATTCATGGAAAATTTAAATGGACTTTGCGATTGGTTGGTTAATTTTATGCAAACAATAATTAAAATATGAGAGGTAAATTAATGTTCGCCCTGCTTCTGGCAGGATTATGTTTTGCTCAGGTTAGCATCTCTTTTGCCCAAGTTGCCAGAGAAAATAATCAAAAAGATTTTGGTGAATTTCTAGATCGGAAGGGTACCTACACAAGAACTGCATCTGGAAATCCTGGTGTAGGATATTGGCAGAATGCAGCCGACTATCAAATCGAAGCAACTCTTGACGACGTGGCCCATACGCTTTCGGGAAAAGTGACGCTGACTTACACCAACAACAGTCCAGAACAACTCGATTTCATTTGGATGCAAATGGAGCAAAATCGCTTCACGGAAGATTCAAGAGGAACCATGACCACTCCTGTTCAGGGAAATCGATACAATGGTGATGTCGACGGAGGATATGACGTCTCCTCTGTTCAGGCCAAAGTCGGGTCAAAAGGTGCCGTATCTTCAAAGCATATTATTTCGGATACAAGAATGCAGGTTTGGTTTGCTGAGCCGATTCCCGCAAAAGGTGGAAAAGCTACCGTTTCGATGAATTTCACTTACAAAATCCCTCAAAAAGGAATGGACCGAATGGGCCGATTACAAGTGGAAGATGGCTGGATCTATGCCATGGCGCAGTGGTATCCAAAAGTTGCCGTCTTTGATGAAGTGGAAGGTTGGAATGTGGAGCCATACCTTGGAGCGGGTGAGTTTTACCTCGAATACGGCAATTTTGATTATAAAATCACCGTGCCTTTTGATCATATCGTCGTGGGTTCAGGTCAACTTATCAATCCAAAAGATGTTCTGAGTAAAGAACTTCAAAACCGTCTTGCCAAAGCTTCTGCCAGCGATGAGACAGTTTATTTGATTTCTCCCGAGGAAATTAAAAACACACAATTGACCAGACCAAAACAAGATGGAATGGTGACCTGGCATTTCACAATCAAGAATTCACGTGATGTGGCTTTTGCTTCTTCAAGAGCATTTATCTGGGACGCAGCGAAGATTAATCTTCCTAGCGGAAAAACCGCTTTGGCGCAATCTGTCTATCCAAAAGAAAGTGATGGTCAGGAAGCATGGTCAAGGTCTACGGAATACAGCAAGGCTTCGATTGAGCATTATTCAAAAATGTGGTATGAGTTCCCCTACGCAACAGCTTCAAATGTGGCTGCTGAAATCGGTGGAATGGAATATCCGGGACTTAACTTTTGCCATTACAATTCAAAAGGTGCTGGTCTTTGGGGAGTGACAGACCATGAGTTTGGGCACAACTGGTTCCCGATGATTGTTGGCAGCAACGAGCGTCGTTATGCCTGGATGGATGAGGGCTTCAATACGTTTATTAATCACTACAGTTCCAATGCCTTTAACAACGGAGAGTTTCCGTCAACCCTGAATCAAACGAGGAGATACCTGAATTATTTCGTGAACGAAAGCAGGGAAGGAATCGATACTTATCCGGACGTGGCCAATGCTGGTAACCTTGGTATGATCGCTTACAACAAACCGGGGATGGGACTTCTCATGCTTCGCGAATATATTTTAGGACCGGAGAGATTTGATAACGCTTTCAAATCTTACATCAATGCTTGGGCTTTCAAGCATCCGTTGCCTTCAGATTTCTTCAATCACATGGAAAATGTGGCAGGTGAAAATCTTTCCTGGTTCTGGAAAGGCTGGTTTTATGGAACAGGAAATATTGACCTAGGGATCAATTCTGTAATCCCTTACGGAGGAAATTACTTGGCAATCATTACGAATAAGGGAGATTTTCCGATGCCGGTTTTGCTTGAGATTACATTTGCAGATGATTCAAAAGAAAGAGTTATGCTGCCGGTGGAAATCTGGCAGAGAGGCGACACCTGGAATCATATGATCAAGTCAACAAAAGCGATAAAATCAGTAGTCATTGATCCTGACAAAATCCTTCCAGATATTAATTTGGGAAATGATAGTTGGCCCCAGCATCTTTACGAAGAGAAATAAGAAGACCCATAAATACAATAGCCCGGAAGCGATTCCGGGCTTGTTTTTTTGTAGTAAACTTTTGTAGTAATGACTTGAAATTAAGATGATCCTCACAATCCTGCCATTGGTTGATTTGGATATTTAAAAATTCCAGGAAATGAGAGTTTTTGATTTTTTCGGTCTCCCGTCTTCGGTCTTCCAGCCTACTTTTAATAATCATCGTTGATTTCAATCCACGTACCATCCGGATCCTGGATGTATATCTGCCGAATGCCATCCACTCGGATTGTGACCACTCCTTTCTCCCCAGGCCAGCTTTCGAAAGGATAATTTGTATCCTTCAACCGTTGGATGAATGCGTCCATATCATCCATGCTAAAGCAAAGATGGTTGACTTTTGAGATTTCTGTAGGGGTATTTGGAGCTTCAATTATGTGAAGAGCTGAACCTGTTCCGATTGAAAACCATGCATGAAGCCCATCTTTGAATGGCTCTTCGATTTCATTAAGTCCTAATATGCTGGTGTAAAATTCTTTGGACGCCTGAAGCTCGCTCACATGGACTGCGATATGGTTTACTTTGATTTGTGCAAATGTGCTCATGCTTACACTAAGAAGGATGATTGTTAAGAAGGATTTCATGGGTTTTGGGTTTAGCGTAATCGTGCTGTTCTGATCAGTAAGGATAATCTATTTGAGGCGGGGAAAAAAGTGATCTCTACTGAAAACAAAGAGGGACAACCCTTTCGGATTGTCCCTCTTTGTTTTCAAATAATTTTGAAGTTATTGCCCAATTACCTTCAGGTCAGTTGCCAAAGAAATTCTTTCTGCCTCATCGAATAAATTCAAAGCTCTTAAGTAGACCTCATTGATATCGTTAATCACTTTATAGAAAGCGCTATCGTCATATAACTGTCGGCCCAAATGAGCTTTCACAAGCACTTTCAGGTAATCTTTGGATTTATTGAAGTCCTTGGAGTCAAATTCAATTTTATTTCTTTCTCCGACTTTTACTAATCCCTGAAGCATTTCATCCGTCACACGGAAGTTTCTATGGTAGTCTTCCATACTTATTCCTGCAAACTTGTCCTTATTATTCGTTACATAGTCCAGAATAAATTCTCTTGAAGAATCCGAATTGAACAGTTTGGTTACATATGCGCTATTCATAGTCGTATCCAATGGCACGAAATAATCAGGCATTATTCCTCCGCCTCCATATACAACTCGGCCTTTTTTGGTTTCATATTTCAAGCTGTCATTAAACTTGATGCTGTCTGAGGAGAAGAACTCGCCATTGTCATAGCGCTCAATCCAGTCTCTTTCGTAAGCTTCATAGTCTTTACCGTAAGGTTTTTGAATTGACCGACCTGAAGGAGTGTAATATCTGGCGATAGTTAATCTCAATTCAGCGCCATCAGAAAGATCGATTGGCTTTTGAACCAAGCCTTTTCCAAAGGATCTTCTTCCAACAATAAGCCCACGGTCATTATCCTGAATGGCTCCTGCCAGAATCTCTGAGGCAGACGCAGATCCTTCGTTGATCAAAACTATAACCGATCCTTGCTCAAAAATCCCAGGTTTGAAAGCAAAAGCTTTGTTATTGTATTGTTCTACTTTACCTTCCTGCGATACGATCAAAGAACGGTCTCCCAGTAATTCGTCTGCCATATTGATGGCTGCCCCCATGTATCCTCCAGGATTTCCCTGAAGGTCAATGATCAGCTTTTTCATGCCCTGAGATTGAAGGTCAACCACTGAATTTCTGAATTCATCATAAGTAGTGGCCGCAAATCGCGTCACCTTGATATAGCCAATTTCTTCATTGACCATATAAGAAGCATTGATGCTGTACTGTGGGATTTTATCACGGGTTATTTCGTAGGCAATCAATTCCGGCGCATTTTTGCGTTTGATGTCGACCATCACTTTGGAGCCACTTGGTCCCCTGAGGTAATCAAACACATCACGGTTAGTAATGCCAACTCCTGCCACTGTCTTTCCGTCAACACGTATGATTTGGTCGCCTGATTTTATCCCAAGTGCTTCAGAAGGGCCGCCTGTTAAAGGTGCTACCACGTAAATTGTATCTCGGATGATTCCGAATTCAACACCAATTCCGTCAAATTCACCATCCAGTTGAGATTGGGCGAGGGAAGCGTCTCTGGCAGGAATGTAACTGGAATGGGGATCGAGATTTTCCAGCATTTTATTGATTCCGTATTCCACCAACTCATTAGTGTCAACGCTGTCTACATAGTCTCGATTGATGTAAGTCATGATTTCCTGGAGCTTGTACAAAGCTGCCCGGAGGTCGTTTTGGTTGCCTTTAGGCTCAGCAAATGTTGCTCCTATCCAAATCCCGGCAGATATTGCAAGTGCCAGAATGATCGGAAGTCGGATTTGTGATTTGGTATTTTTTGTCTCGCTCACGTGTTTTCCCAATATGATTTGTACTTCTAACTCCAACTAGTGCAAAAAGGCTCCGTTAGAAAGAGCCATTTTTTAAAGTTAACAATTGTTTATACGAGGGGGTTGGATATTGGCCCAATTTATTCCCCTTTTTTATGTTAAAAAAAATTATTTTTGTGCCATGCAATCAGATAAAGATTTTCAAAGTGCGACAGTGGGAGAATTAGTCTCCCAGAACTACGTCTTTGCTGCTGTTTTGCATTATTTCGGAATCAGCTTTTACCAGTACCCCACCGATTCGCTCGAGCTCGTTTGCAAGAAGCACAAAGTTCATGTCAGGCAATTGACTTCCGAGTTAGAGGCTTGGGCGCTTCGCAAAGAACCAACCACCGAAGAGCTTTATTTGAATCCAATTGAGGTACTCGTTGCCTACCTGAAGAAAAAGCATTACTTCTTTGTAAGACAGGAATTACCTTTTCTTTCCAATCTTATTTCCGGAATTACCCCCGAGCCGGAATACATGGGATTGATGGCAGACCTTAGGATTATGTTTCCATTGTTTGTGGATGATTTTATCCATCACATTCACGAGGAAGAAAGTCGCTTGTTCAAGCGGATTGAGATGCTTCAGGACATTGAAGAGAATCGGTTTTCGCTCAAAGATGCGCTGACAATTTTGGAGCGTGACCCGATCCATCTCTTGGCAGAAGTTCACGAGATTCATGAAGACGAGATGAATGGTATTAGGAGATTGACTGGTGAATATTCATTGCCGGAAGAAGCACCTTTGACGATGAAAGTGCTGTATCATGAACTGCAAAACTTTGAACGAGAGCTGATCATTCATGCTCAGATTGAAGATGAATTACTTTTCCCAAAAGCGGTAGAATTGGAACGCGAAGCCTTGCGCCAAATCCGCAAAAAAATCAGAACAAACTGATGCCCAGAGTTCTTGCTATTGATTTGGGAACAAAACGTAGCGGCCTGGCTGTTACAGATCCGCTGAAGATGCTGGCAAATCCCTTGGAAACCGTAGACACCGCAGTTTTGATGGAATATCTTAAAGGGTATTGTGCCAAAGAAGAAGTGGATACGCTGGTTTTGGGTCTGCCGATCCGGCTCAATGGGCAGGACAACGAAATGACTCCAAGAGTAATGGCTTTCAAATCGGAACTTGAAAAAACATTTCCAACCTTGAAGGTTGAATTAATAGATGAGCGATTTACTTCCAAAATTGCCTTGCAAAGTATGATTGCCATGGGAAGTAAGAAGAAAGACCGCCGGGAAAAAGCCGGGAATCTTGACAAAGTGAGTGCAGCGATAATTTTACAATCCTATTTAGAAAGACAATGATTTACCCCATAGTTGCTTACGGCAATCCGATTTTGAAAAGAGAAGCGGAGGAAATTGCCGAAGGTACAAATATGAATACCCTGATTAAAGACATGTATGCCACCATGGACTTTGCCAATGGCGTAGGCTTGGCCGCACCACAAATCAATCAGGGAATCCGACTTTTTGTGATAGACTCCAGTCTGATGCTTGATGAGGATGACGAGGAAAAAGGAATTCGCCGCGTTTTCATCAACCCTATTATTTTGGATGAATATGGGGACGACTTCAGTTTTGAAGAAGGCTGTCTAAGTATTCCTGAGGTTCGTGCCGAAATCATCCGTCCCGATAAGTTGACTATCGAATACTACGATGAAAACTGGAAGCTTCATGAAGAGGAGTTCTCAGGTTTGACTGCCCGGGTAATTCAGCATGAATACGATCACCTGGAGGGAATTCTCTTCATCGATTATCTGAAAGGTCTGAAAAAAAGACTTGTTCAGGCCAAACTGATTGATGTAAGCAAAGGAAAAATATCCACAGATTACCGAATGATCTACCCGCTCAAATGAGCAAATCCTCTGAACTCTCCGTAGCTCTGATTCAGACCGACCTTTATTGGAAAAATAAGGTTGCGAATCTGGCTATGCTCGAAGAGAAGATCTGGGAAATCAATCAGAAAATCGATCTCATTATCCTGCCGGAAATGTTCCCGACGGGGTTCAGCATGGATGCCTACGAATTGGCGGAGCCGATGAATCTCGGAGTCACCAAGTGGATGAAACAAATGGCGGCACAAACCGGATCGGTCATCACCGGAAGTGCAATCAGTCAGGAAGGCGGGAAGTTTTTTAACCGATTGCTCTGGGTTTCGCCGGACGGAACTATCCAACACTACGACAAGCGACATCTATTCAGAATGGCGGATGAGGACAAGAGTTTTTCTGCAGGGGAAAAGCTGCCGATCTTCTCACTCAAAGGCTGGAAAATCTGTCCGCAGGTTTGCTATGATCTACGGTTTCCAGTCTGGTCGAGAAATATCCAAAAGGATGGAGAAGCAGCCTATGATTTAATCTTTTATGTGGCTTCCTGGCCGGCAGCGAGGATTTCTGCCTGGGATTCTCTTCTTCCAGCTCGGGCAATCGAAAATCTGTCTTATTCGATTGGAGTGAATCGGGTGGGAGATGATGGAAATGGTATCGGCTACAATGGACATTCGGCAGCGTATGATTTCAAAGGAGCTAAAATTGCATTTTTGGGAGAGAATGACCAGTTTCAGATCGTAATACTTGAAGCCAAATTACTCGAGGAGTATCGTGAAAAATTCCCGGCCTGGATGGACGCCGACGATTTTTCAATTCGCTGATCGTAGTCAGGTTTGACTGAATCGATTCCGTAAGCGGGATTTGAAACAAGGATATTTTGCGTATTTTAGCCGCGTTATTTTCTAGCCCTGTTTCTTCGTTTTTCCAATCCAAAAGCATTTTGAAGAGGATCTGACTCTTGTGTCAGCTTGAAGGAAAAGGGCATATATGCCTTTTAGAATTTTGATCCAAAACCATGAGTAACCAAACTCCAAAAATTCTCTACACGCTGACTGATGAGGCTCCGGCCCTCGCAACGTATTCCTTATTGCCAATCGTGCAAGCATTCACCAGCTCCGCGGGAGTTCAGGTGGAAACCAGAGATATTTCTCTTTCGGGAAGGATTATCGCCAGTTTTCCTGAGTACTTAACCCCTGAGCAGCAGATCGAAGATGCACTGGCTGAACTTGGCAAAATCGCCACTACGCCGGAAGCAAACATTGTGAAGCTTCCAAATATCAGTGCTTCCATGCCTCAGCTGAAAGCTGCCATTAAGGAATTGCAGGTGAAGGGTTATACTTTGCCTGATTATCCTGAAGAGCCCAAAACTGAAGAGGAAAAGACTGCGAAAGCAAAATATGATAAGATCAAAGGGTCGGCTGTGAATCCGGTTCTTCGGGAAGGTAACTCCGACAGAAGAGCACCTTTGGCGGTAAAAGCTTATGCGAGAAAGCATCCTCACTCCATGGGAAAATGGTCTGTTGATTCCAAAACTCACGTGGACACTATGACCGAAGGAGACTTTTACGGAAGTGAAAAATCTGTGACGATGACCGAAGCAACCAGTGTTAATATTGAGTTGGTTGGAAAGAATGGTCAGAAAGAGACGCTGAAATCGGGGTTGAAACTTATTGAAGGCGAAGTGATTGACGGTTCTGCTCTTAGCATTTCTGCTTTGAAAGCATTCCTGAAGAAAGCAAAAGCTGACGCAAAAGCACAAGGCGTTTTGTTTTCAATTCACTTGAAAGCAACGATGATGAAGGTTTCCGATCCGATCATTTTTGGACATGCGGTGAAAGTTTTTTTTGAGCCGGTTTTTGCAAAGCATGCTGCAACATTCGAAGAAATAGGAGTGGATGTGAACAATGGTTTTGCTGATTTGCTGGCTTGTCTAAAGAAACTTTCTCCTGAGAAAAAAACTGAAATCATGGCTGATATCGATGCATGCTATGCCGATAGCCCGGATTTGGCAATGGTGAATTCTGATAAAGGAATCACCAATCTTCATGTACCATCTGATGTGATTATCGATGCTTCTATGCCTGCAATGATCCGAACTTCCGGTCAAATGTGGAACAAAGAAGGAAAAGGGCAGGATACAAAAGCTGTTATCCCGGACAGAAGTTACGCAGGAGTCTATCAGGCTACGATTGATTTCTGTAAGAAGAACGGCGAGTTCAATCCGTCTACTATGGGAAGTGTGCCAAACGTAGGTTTAATGGCTCAGAAGGCTGAGGAATACGGGTCGCATGATAAGACTTTTGAAATTCCATTTGAAGGTACTGTCAATGTGGTGGATCAAAACGGAAATGTGATGATGTCTCATGAAGTTGAAAAAGGGGATATCTGGAGATTATGCCAGACCAAAGATGCTCCGATTCAGGATTGGGTGAAGTTGGCGGTAACCCGTGCAAGACTTTCTCAAACTCCGGCCGTTTTCTGGTTGGATCCAAAGCGTGCTCACGATGCTGAGTTGATTAAGAAAGTGAATAAATACCTTCTGGACCACGACACGATGGGTTTAGAAATTCATATTATGTCTCTGGAAGAGGCCACTAATTTCTCTCTTGCGAGAATCAAAGAAGGAATGGATACGATCTCTGTGACCGGAAACGTGCTGAGAGATTACCTGACTGATTTGTTCCCGATTTTAGAACTTGGAACAAGCGCAAAAATGCTTTCTATCGTTCCCTTGATGAATGGTGGGGGCTTGTTTGAAACCGGTGCCGGAGGATCCGCTCCCAAGCATGTCGAGCAATTTGTGGAAGAAGGACACCTGAGATGGGATTCTTTGGGTGAGTTCCTTGCTTTGGCAGTTTCGCTTGAGCATTTGGGACAAACCTTCCATAATGAGAAAGCACTTCTTCTTGCGGAGACCCTTGATCAGGCTACCGGCAAATGGCTGGAAAAGGATAAGTCACCCGCCAGAGTAGTCGGTAAATTGGACAACAAAGGCGGACATTTCTACCTTGCGATGTATTGGGCTGAGGCACTTGCTGCGCAAACAAAAGATGCCGGCCTTCAGGCTAAATTTGCTCCGATAGCAAAGGCAATGCAGGAGAATGAGGCCAAAATCGTCTCTGAATACAACGATGCTCAGGGTACCAAAGTGGATATTGGAGGATATTATAGACTGGATGAAGAGAAGACCTCAAAGGCGCTTCGACCGAGCAAGACCTTCAATGATATTCTTGCCGAACTGGTTTAAGGGGAAAGGCCGGATTATCCCGGCCTTTTTTTTATTCTTCTTTGAAATTCACACTGTTTTTCCTCAGGAACTCTTTGATCACGGAGACATGTATGCATTCTCCCAAATGGATGAAGGCATAATCATTCACTTTTTTTGTTTTGCCATGGGCAATGATCGTTTTCTCCTCAATATCAAATCCCAGGTGAAGATGTTTGGTCCGGCTTTGCATCCCGACAATTCTCCCTTCAGAATCGAATAAAGGTCCGCCGCTTTGGCCACGAAGACCCGGAGTACTGAGTTCCATCCCGTAGATTTTACCATTTGCATCGCCTAAAAACCGAGTGAGCATTCCCTCGATCGGAAATCTTGGGGATCTGGCAATCCCTTCCTTGGTCCACTCCAGATTTTGAGTTTCAGTGTTAAGACGGTAATTGGAAAATTCCGGAAAAGGGAAACCCATTCTGCAAAGCATCGCTCCGGGCTGAATCATTTTATCATCCTTTTTGAAGCATGGCAGATTGGAATACAAAGTTTTTTGAAATCCATCAAACTTGATAATTGCGAGATCGTATTCGGGGTGAAGGAAGAATTTAAGATTGCTGATAGTATCCACGCAATCCACAAAACTGATCCGCATTTCGGAGGTTTGTCCTGCGATCATTCTAAGCTCTCTTGCCAGTCCTGCTTTTTGCCCGGCATTCAGGATTTTGCTTTGAGCCTGAAACTCATCGTGCTTTTTGTTGATCTGATCTGCCTGCGAAAGCCATTGAGCTACATGCTTGCAGGTCAGCGCATATCCTTCATTATTCACAAAAAAGAGTGTCGCAGAACCTCGCTGAATTTGAGTGTCTCCGAAATTTCTGGAGATGGAATGAATAGCCCGGGTGAATCCCGCAACTTCAAGAATGGCTTTGACGAACATTTATAAAAACAGGTTGATGGTAATTTAAATTAGGCAATTCACTCAGGTTTTGAGGTGTTTCAAAAATTCGAAAAATATTTTTTCCAGCGAAATCGATTGTATTTGGACTGAACCAATGCCAATTAGGAGATAACTCCGTATCGTTTGGGCTAGCCAATTATTTGTAATAACTTAGCCATCCCTCGGGATTTTTAGCCACAAGAGGCAGGGCCTAGGAGGTGTTTTAGAATCAAACCTACACAATAATCAAAATAATTATGAGCAAGATTAAAGTTGGAATCAACGGATTCGGAAGAATCGGTCGTTTGGCATTCAGAGTTGCCCAAGAAAGAGCAGACGTTCAGGTAGTAGCTATCAATGACCTGATCGATGTAGACTACATGGCCTACATGCTTAAATATGACTCTACTCACGGACTTTTCAAAGGTACTGTCGAAGTGAAAGACGGACACCTTGTCGTGAACGGAAATACAATCCGCGTAACTGCAGAAAAAAGCCCATCAAGCCTTAAATGGGGTGAAGTTGGAGCTGATTATGTGATCGAATCAACCGGTATTTTCCTGACAAAAGAAACAGCTCAAGGTCATATCGACGCAGGAGCTAAGAAAGTAATCATGTCAGCTCCTTCTAAGGATGACACTCCAATGTTTGTAATGGGCGTGAATGAAGGTTCTTACACTTCAGATATGGTTTTCGTTTCCAATGCTTCTTGTACTACCAACTGCCTTGCGCCAATCGCGAAGGTGTTGAATGATAACTGGGGAATCGAGGAAGGTCTGATGACCACTGTACACGCAACTACTGCAACTCAGAAAACTGTGGATGGACCATCTGCAAAAGACTGGAGAGGCGGACGTGGTGCTGCTCAGAATATCATCCCTTCTTCTACAGGTGCTGCGAAAGCAGTAGGAAAAGTAATCCCTGAATTGAACGGTAAATTGACTGGTATGGCATTCAGAGTTCCTACTCCGGATGTGTCTGTGGTCGATTTGACAGTTAGATTGAAAAATCCTGCAACCTATGCCGAGGTTTGCGCTAAGATGAAGGAAGCTTCTGAAACCACCATGAAAGGTGTACTTGGTTATACTGAAGATGAGGTAGTCTCTACTGATTTTCTTGGTGATGCAAGAACATCCATCTTCGATGCTAAAGCTGGTATTCAACTTTCAAATACATTCCTGAAAGTAGTTTCCTGGTATGACAACGAGTGGGGCTACTCGAACAAAGTAGTTGACTTATTGGTCTACATCGCAAAGAAATAAGTTGAAAAGCCGGTTTTAAAGCCGGCTTTTTTTTGCCTTAAGAAAGACCTTGCAAACCAATCTTGCCTTTCAGAGTTTTTCTAAAAAACAGAATCCATGTACCTTCCTTTCTTTCCGCTCAAATTGGTTGTCTTCCCCGGAGAGGAGCTTAATCTCCATATTTTTGAACCAAGATATCGTCAACTCATGGATGACGCTGAAAATGATGGAATTAGGTTTGGAGTTTGCGGATACCTGAATCAGATCACAGGTTTTGGAACGGAAGTAAAGCTTGAGCAGATTTTTAAGCGATATGAAGATGGTCGGCTGGATATCAAAACCAGAGGAGTAAGAGTTTTCAGGATGCTGAAATTTGAAAACCCGATGCCAGGAAAACTCTATCCGGGAGGAGAGGTGGAATATTTGAACGATGACTCTTCTATTAATCAAGTGCAGCAGCTTGAATACGTTTTTTACCTGAAGGAAATCCTCCATTTATTGAATCATCCTGTAGAGTTTGATCCGTATTCTGTCAACTCATATTCATTTGCACACAAAGTAGGTTTGAAGCTTGAGGAAGAGCTTGAGTTAATTCAGGTTGAATCCGAGAGTCTAAGGATTGAGTTTTTGATCAAACATTTTAAGCGTTTGATCCCGGTGATCAAGGCAATTGAGAGTGCCAAAGAAAAGATCAAACTCAATGGTCATTTCAAGCATTTGGATCCATTGAATTTCTAAGCAACTCCTATTTCAAAATGGTCTGAGCCCGACTCAGATTGTCTGTTGCCTGAAGGATTTTATTTTTCAGGATAGGATTATAATCAGGCCTTGAATTCAAAAACTCATTCACTGCATCAGCCGCTTCTTTGGAAGTATGTTGTCCTACCGTGTTGGAAACCCATCCCTTCGGAAAGAAAATATCCCCAGTTTTCTGGATCTCCTCCATCAGTTCCAAAGCTAGGGTAACATGTTCGATACTCATTTCCTGGTTCAATGGATGATGAATATATCCGCATGCGCTCAAAACCCAGGATTCTTTTTCCCGATTTGCCGCATCTTTAAAAGAAACGAAAAGTGAGTCTCTCACTGCTGGATCTTGTGACAAAGCAGGACGCAAAAACTCAAATCTGGCGAGCTTATCGGGATTACTGATTCTCGATTTTTCTTCTGTAAGAATTCTCTCAGCATCCGGATGTCCAAATAGCGCAAGCGTCATCGCCAGGTTGGTAAAGTTGTCAGGATTGAGCTTCAAATTGGCGATTTCAACATCTTTGTTCCAAACTTTATAAAGGCGATTCTGACCTGATTTGGAATAAGCGATTCCGGTGTAAAGAGAGAATAAAGATTTTTTGATGTTCACAGGAAGGTCGTTTTGAAGAAGTTGCCAAAGATCTTCCTCAAGTGGTGGGAGCTTTGATTCCCTTTCTGACTCGGAAAGAAACTTCCAGAAAATGGTGCTGAGTTCGGAAGAAAGGAGTTGGGTAAGAATTTCATTTTTCTCCACCAAAATCCCTTCGCGAAAAATTTCAAAAGCTTTGTCTGGAGCGAGATTTCCCAACAAAGTATTTTCGAAAATATTGATGTAAGACTGCCCGCGCATTACTTCATTCTCGATACTTGGTGTTTTGGTAGCATAATTCAGATCTATAGGAAATACACCATATCCCAAACCATTGCTATTGTAAATGATAGCCAAAGGCTTTTTCATTCCTGTAGCCTCATTGACTTCCAGTGTTTTGCCTTGAAGGGAGAGAGAAATTGTTTGATGTCGATCAGGATAAATGAATGTGATGTCGAATAGTTGCGGCCAAACCCTTCCCGTTTCATCCTCTGCTTTTTGGGAAATTATAAAAGAGGAAATGGTACCGTCTTCTGCATAGTTGATTTCCTCAGAAAGAATGGGTCTTCCAGATTGATTTACCCAAACTTCACTCCATTTCTGAAGGTCGATTTCAGTCTCTTTGTCGAGAATGTTTACCAAATCATTCCAGTTGGCACTCTTATTTGCAAATGTTTTGATGTAGGTCTGGATTCCATTTTGAAATGATTTCTCACCCATTGCGGTTTCCAGTTGGCGCATCATGATGGGGGCTTTGTCGTAAATAATGCTTCCGTAAAGTGAGCCTGCATTTTTGAGATTCTCCAAGTCCTGGCGAATCGGATTGGTTCCTTTCGTTCTGTCTTCTGAAAATGCAGCGGGATAATGGCTTGTTAAAAACAACAAATCATGGTTGATGTCCGGATAAGTTGGATTCACAATTTTCCCCGCCATAAAGCCTGCAAAAACCTCTTTCATCCAGACGTCATTAAACCATTCGATGGAAACAAGATCCCCAAACCACATATGGGCAGTTTCATGTCCGATCAGTTTCGCCCGGCTAAGTAATTCCGTGTCGGTTGCATTTCGGTCGTGAAACAGTGCGCCTTCCCGGTATTGAATTGCACCCACGTGCTCCATTCCTCCATATTGAAAAATAGGGATAGCTGCAAAATCCAGCTTTTGAAAAGGGAATTTATATCCCGTGTACTCTTCCAGATAATCGAGGGATTTTTGGTGAAGTCTGAACACCTCAGGGATACTGGCCTCGATTTTATCCGCATTTGTTTCCCGATAAAGCATCGTTTGTGGATAGCCTTCTGTG
The DNA here is from genome assembly GCA_044373795.1 of Algoriphagus sp. GTDB lineage: Bacteria > Bacteroidota > Bacteroidia > Cytophagales > Cyclobacteriaceae > Algoriphagus. The sequence continues at coordinate 26,105 of JBILPR010000021.1, forward strand.
GAACCCACGGTTTCGAATTTTCCTACAACGAACGAAAAAAGATAGCTGCTCATCAGATCAGACTTAGCGAAGACATGCTTTGTGGATTTCCCGAGGGTTTCCTTGCTGACTAAGGCGCCTCCTGCCAGGACTTCCCAGTCTTTTGGGACAGTTATGCTCAGAGAATAATTGGCTTTCAGATTCGGCTGATCAAAGCAAGGGAACAGCGTGCTAGCCCGATCCGGAACCAACAGTGTGTAGAGAAAGTCATCGTTGCGATTTAGCGACAGGTCTCCGGCGATAAAGTTTATTTTGATTGTGTTTTTTCCTTTTGTCAGGTTCTCCTTTGGAATGATCAAATGCTCCTTGTTATGCTTGATTTCAGTTTGATTTCCATTGACAGATAGAAAAAGGAGTTTTGCCGAGTCTTCATTGAAATCCAGGATCAGGGGATGTTTGACATCGGAGAGGGTCAATTCTAAAATCAGATTTGCCGGGATGGGATCAGTCTTTCGTGCAGGAATTTCAAATCCCAAGGTATAATGGATAGCTGAAATTTGAGAAGTTCTAAATTCCGCTAATTCCGAAGAAATTCCCGGATCAAAAAAATGCTCTTCTGAAATTGATTTGCAGGAAAAAGTAAGAAGGGAAAAGCAAAGCAGGAAAATCAGGTTTTTCATGCCGTAACTTTGTCAAAATTGATCTGATTCACAAGTGAAATTCCATAGGGAAATTCATTGATTGAACCTTAAGACATCTATCGGTACGGGATTCTCTACCAGCTTGGGCTACTTTCAAAAATCAACCAGCTATAAAAAAGAAAAGCAGACCAATTGGCCTGCTTTTTTACTCTTGTGATCCCGCTGGGATTCGAACCCAGGACCCATACATTAAAAGTGTATTGCTCTACCAGCTGAGCTACAGAATCATATTTTTAGCAGATTGTTATCCACTTTTTACTCTATAATTGTTTATCATAACTATGACCCTCCGGATAATCCCGATAGCTACCAGGACGGGATGCTCTACCAGCTGAGCTACAGAATCATATTTTTTGGACTGGTACACCAAAGAAAAAGCGGAACGTAATTCCGCTTTTATACTCGATTAGTGTGTGATCCTGTCAGGAATCGAACCTGAAACCTACTGCTTAGAAGGCAGTTGCTCTATCCGATTGAGCTACAGGACCGGAAAATAAAGTCGGGGTGGCAGGATTCGAACCTACGACCTCCACATCCCAAATGTGGCGCGATACCGGGCTACGCTACACCCCGAACTATTGTTTTAACTCCTTGCGAGTTAATCTTAAAGTGATCCCGCTGGGATTCGAACCCAGGACCCATACATTAAAAGTGTATTGCTCTACCAGCTGAGCTACAGAATCATGATCTCTTTTTGAGAAATTTTAACTCCCCAAAACTCGTTGCAAACCTTTCAAATTGACTCTCTGGCCTTGCTTTTTGCCAGATCATTGTCGTAATTGGACTGCAAAAATAAGCGGACAAAACTTAAATGCCAAACCCTAAATCGATCTTTCTCGCAAAACTTTTCATAATTTCTTTACTCTTTTTGCAAAGTATTCACTGTCAAGCAGATGTAAAGAGCCTTGCAATAGCAGATTCTTTGTTTGAACAGAGGAGTTATAAAGAAGCAATGGAAGTTTACCAGTTAAACTACCAATTAGGCGTCTATTCACCTGCAATGTTGCTCAAAATGTCCTTCATTGCAGAGGGTATAGGAGACAAAGAAAAAGCAACTCTTTACCTGAGTAAGTATTACGATCTCAACCCTAATCCGCAGACCATCACCAAGATCAAAAGCTTAACCGGTCAGGATAATCTGGTTGGGTATGAAGTAAGCGATGTGAGAAGGTTCGTTTTGTTTTTGGTGGAGTTTGAAGAGATCATCGTTGCAGTCTTAGCTACCTTTTTGGTCGGATCTATGATTTCCCTTTGGATCACGCTTAGGAAGCATGCTGAGAGTAGCAGTTATTGGCCTACCGTTTTGTTGATCATTGTGATTTTCGCCGTTAACAACTTTCTAAGGGGGCCCAACACAGGCCTTGTGACAAGCAGTCCAACCTTCATCGTAGATCAGCCTACTGCAGGAGGAGAGTTGATCGAAACTGTGGAGCCAGGACATCGGGTACGAATTAAATCAAGTAAGGATGTCTGGTTTGAGGTAGAATGGAAAGACCAAATCGGTTACATCAAAAAATCAGACGTGACAAGACTATAAAAAGAAATGCCTCCGGATTCGGAGGCATTTCTTTTTATAGTTTCTTAATAACAATGTTTCGGAAATAAACGAGATCTCCGTGATCCTGGAGCGCAATTTTCCCTTTCTTGTATTTACCAAAACCTGGCATGTCTTTAAATTTACTTTTCGCTACCAAGGCTTCCCACTCAGGAGACCACATGGTTGTACTTACGATAGTTTTGCCATTCAAAACCAAATCAAGCTTGCCATTATTTGCAATGATTTCAGCTTGATTCCACTCGCCATAAGGCTTAACT
>JBILPR010000169.1:0-9039 GCA_044373795.1 Algoriphagus sp.
GAGTGTTCTTCTTTTTTGAGGCGCAAAGATAGGAATTTAATTTTTTTGGCTGACCAAAATCCCCCGTATCTACCGCTTATTTTCCGGTTGATAGAAAATTGGTGAGAATTAGTTAGGAGTTTTTTTATCTTAATCGATTGAATTCCTTAAAATGCGATCTGGATTCTTAAAATTTATTCTTAAAGTCCTTCTCATTCCGATAGTATGGCTCGGAGGGTGGAATCCTGTACATGCTCAAATGTCCACCATCGGAAAGGAATTCTGGGTGGGATTTATGGAGAATAATAGGACTACAGGAGCTATTGATTATGCTGTTATTTTAGTAACAGCTACGGAGAACACTACCGGTGTTATCGAATATTTGGGTAATTCAGTCCCCTTCACCCTAGTACAAGGACAACAATTCACTTTTCGAGAGTCCTCTATGGTTACCGACTTGCTCCATCGTACCTCTGGAGTAATTGAAAACAAGGGAATCCACATTACCTCCTCAGGAAAAGTTGCTGTTCATGCATTTAATGAGCGAACAAAAAGTGCGGATGGAACAGTTGTACTACCGATTGGAGCCCTGGGAAAGGATCACTACATCACCTCCCATTTTGAGACTAATCCACAGTCAAACCTCGTTCAAAATAATGAAAGTACATTGCTTGTGGTATCTACGGAGGACAATACCAGGGTTGAAATTACATTGACTGAAAATTCAATCTCAGGCCAAACTAAAGAGGTACCCTACGAAATTACTTTGAATAGAGGTCAAAGTTACCAAATCAAAGCCCGAGGAGACCTTACCGGATCTCGGGTGAGAGTGGCGGGTTCAAATGCGGACGACTGTAAAAAGATCGCAGTATTCGGAGGCAATAAATGGACTTCTGTAGGATCCTGTGGCAGTGCAAATGACCATCTTTACCAACAAGCCTACCCGGTAAATACCTGGGGAACCTCATTTATCCACACCGCTTTAGCAGGAAGAAGCTCGGGCGAATTAGTTAAAGTTCTGGCTTCAGAAGACAATACGGATGTAAGGGTAAATGGTAATTCAAAGGGAATAATCAATAAAGGTCAATGGATTCCACTTCAGTTTGGTGTAGATGAGTCTGCAAAAATTGAAACATCCAAGCCTTCTTCTGTTACCGTTTTTTCTAAAAGTGTTTCCTGCAACCAACCCAATGCACCAAATTCAAATTTTGGAGATCCATTCATGATCACCTACAGTCCTGTTGAACAACAATTAACCGATATTACATTTAATGCCATCAATCTTCCGTCCATTGTGAATCATTACGTCAACATCGTGGTGAAAACAGGAGATCAGAATTTGACCCGACTGGATGGACAATTGATAGGCTCTAATTTTTCCGCTCTTGTGGGAGATCCGTCCTTTCAAATTGCTCGGATTCCAATATCCCAGGGAGTGCATCAGTTATCCAATCCTTCAGGGTTTGCTGCTTACGTCTATGGTTTTGGTGATATTGAATCCTATGGCTATGCTGCCGGTGCTGCCTTAAATAATCTTAATTTTCTAACTGAAGCGAAGTATGATTTTGACGTGACCGGTGAAAAAGTGGCCTGTCTCAATCAGGAGGCTGATTGGACAATAAATACAGAAAACCCAAATTTCACCTACTTTGTTTGGGATTTTGGGGACGGAACTGCCTCAAAAACTGGTAAAGACGTGTCTCATAAATTTACAACACCAGGTCTGTATGAAGTTAAGGTGGTAGCCTCTTTGAGTCCAACTACCTGTGATGAGCAGGAGGAAATTTCCTTTGAGGTAGAAGTTTTTGAAGCAAAGGCAGAAATTTTGGGAGAACAGTCCGTTTGTCCTGAAGTGGAAGAGGTCATGTACCGGATCAAAAACAAGCAGAGTATCGGAAAAACTATATTTGAAGTGGTAGGAGGGGAGATCATGGAATCCTTTGGTGATTCCGTGTTGGTCAAGTGGGGCCTTGCAAATCCCAATGCTTTGGTCCGTATGATCCCATTTACTCCCAGCGGATGCCTCGGGGTGCCGATTGAATTTCCGGTGGTAATCAACCAGCGGATAGTTGTTACCGAGGCGCTGGGACCAAATGAAGTCTGTTTTGATCCCTCTTTTACTTTTACTTATTCGGCACCTAATCCGGGACAGGGCAGAGGCTATGAATGGACAGTCACACGAGGAGCGATCGTAAGCGGACAGGGCCAATCTAAAATCGAAGTGAGCTGGAATCAGCCTAATTTGGTTGGTACTGTGGAATACACTGCCTACAGTTTGGTTGACAATTCTTGTGAAGGAAAGGCGCCTACGATCACGGTCAAAGTCTCCCAAGAATTTATCCCTGAGATCGAAACCCTAACCTCCGTATTATGTGCAGGGGAATCTACCGGTGCCATCCGACTCAAAGTGACAGGCGGCGAACCTCCCTATACCTTTCTTTGGGCACATGATTCGAAATTGAATCAGCCTTTAATCGATAAATTGCCAGCCGGTGAATACAGTGTGAAAATCACTGATAAATTAGGTTGTGAAAAATTAATTAATGCCATACAAATCACCGAGCCCCGGCCTTTGGTTCTTGCGAAAGCTGTTCCACAAGGCACTTCTTGCTATGGAAAAAAAGATGGACTTGTTTTCATTCAGATCCAAGGCGGTGTTCCTCCCTATTCGATCAATACCCCTGGCGAGAATCAATTTTCCTCTCAGATAGAAATTACCAATTTGGGACAGGGGCTTTACGGTTGGAAAGTAATTGATTCCAATGGGTGCTCCATTCTTATGCCCTTTGAAATCACTTCTCCACCTGCGCTCCTTGTGAATGTCAGAATGGAAAAGCCGGCGTGCCCCGGAGGAAGCAATGGAGAATTATTGGCTTTCCCCGTAGGTGGCAATGCACCTTATGTTTATACTTGGGAAAATCAATCAGGGATTGGTAATCAGTTGATTGGAGTACCAAAAGGAAATTACAATGTGTCTGTCACTGATCAAACAGGATGTGTGAGTTTGGGAACCGGAGAAGTAAGCGAAACATCACCTTTGGTTCGAATGCCCACTGGATTCAATCCCCGGGAAGAAACCTTATTTAAAGGTGTATCAAACTGTGAGATTGAATTTCAGTTATGGATATATAACCGTTGGGGACAATTGATTTACACCGGAAGTTCTGGTTGGGATGGACTTGCAGAAGGGGAAGAAGTACAGACAGGGTCCTATTCGTATTTGATGAGATATACATTCCCATTGGAGGATAAAATAGAAGTGGTAGATAAGCGAGGAACTTTCGCACTGATAAGGTAAATTTCCGAAAGCTGAAGTTGGGGTGGAATGATAAATCCAAAGGGACTGATTGCCAGATGTATTTTTTTACTGATCACACTATTGGTCAGTAATAGCTCTTTTGCCCAACTCTCCACGATCGGGAAGGAATTCTACGTGGGCTTCATGGAAAACAATCGAATTATTCCCAATGCGCCCGATCAGGCAGTTATCGTTATTTCTGCAAATGAAGATGCCACCGGTGCCATCGAATACCTCGGAAGGTCGATTGCTTTCAGTATAAGTCAGGGTCAGCAATTCACACATATTGTACCCTCCACCGATTTAGATCTTCTGCATAGAAATTCCGGTTCTATCGAAAACAAAGGGATCTTCATCAGTTCCAGCGGAAAAGTAGCAGTCTATGCGTTTAATGAACGCTTCAGAAGTGCTGATGGAACGGTCGTTTTACCGATTGGCGCCTTGGGAAAAGATTACCTGATTACTTCACATTTTGAAGTATTGACGGTAAATGTGGGATATAATGGAAACATTAATAATGAGAGTACGCTGTTAGTAGTGGCCACTGAGGATAACACCGAGATAGAGATTACTCCTTCTGAATCCACGATTTCCGGAAATCCTGGAGATTCTCCTTTTACCCTGACTCTGAACAGGGGCCAAAGTTATCAATTGAAAGCTCGTGGAGATTTAACAGGTTCCAGAGTGAGAGTAATTGGAGATAATGCTGATGAGTGTAAGAAAATCGCGGTTTTTGGAGGAAATAAATGGACCTCTGTAGGAAATTGTGGAGGTGCCAATGACCATCTTTTTCAACAGGCCTATCCTGTCAATACCTGGGGAACCTCTTTTGTCCATGTGGCGCTTTCGGGTAGAACATCCGGGGAACTGGTAAAAGTGCTGGCTTCGGAAGACGGAACTCAGGTAGAAGTAAATGGAATAGGTCGGGGAAATATAAATGCTGGGGAATTTCTAAGTTTAGAATTTGGCATCAATGAAACCGCCAAGATCACTACCAGCAAACCGGCCTCGGTGACTGTTTTCTCAAAAAGCCAGGAATGTAATCAGCCCAATGCACCAAATGCTCAAAATGGTGATCCGTTCATGATTACCTATAGCCCGGCTGAGCAATTGCTGAAAGAAATAAGATTCAATGCACTGAGTTTACCTTCCATCGTAGCTCACTATGTCAATATCGTGGTGAAGACAGGGACGGAAAACCTTACAATACTTGACGGCCAAAACCTTGGAGCAAATTTTTTTCCGGTACCGGGTGATCCCACCTATTCCTATGCTCGGATCAATATTTCTCAGGGAGTTCATCAGCTTACCAATCGGGAAGGATTTACAGCCTATGTGTATGGTTTTGGTTTTCTCGAATCTTATGGTTTCGCAGTTGGAGCGGCCCTGGATAATCTCAACTTTACCACTGAAGCAGATTATGATTTCCAAGTAGAAGGAGAAAATGTTGCTTGCCTTAATCAGGAAGGAGATTGGACGATCAATTCTGAAAATCCGGATTTCACCTATTTCGTCTGGGATTTTGGAGACGGTACCGATCCTGTTGTCGGGAAGGATGTGGTTCATACTTTCACCGAACCGGGAAAATATGAGATTAAAGTTGTCGCCGCCTTAAGTCCCAACTCCTGTGATCAACAGGAAGAAGTACTTTTTGAAGTAGAGGTTTTTGATCTGAGTGCAGAGATATTGGGGGAAATATCGGTTTGTCCGGAGGTAGAGCAGATGGTGTACAAACTTGATAAATACCTGAATATTGACTCGATTGGTTTCAGTGTCGAAGGCGGTGTTATTCTGGAAAATTACGGAGACTCTATTTTAGTGAATTGGGGTTTGGGAAATGACTTTGCCAAGGTAATCGTAACCCCCTATAATCAGAATGGATGCGTTGGCGAGGAGATCGTATTGGAAGTAGTCATCAATCAAAAAATCGTAGCAGGTCTTCCTGTGGGTGAACAAACTATCTGCTTTGATCCTGTAATAACTCATTTTTACGAAGTGCCCAATACCTCTCCGGGAAGGGGATATGAGTGGGAAATTACCGGGGGTCAGATTGTTGCCGGCCAAAATAAAAGTGTTGTTGAAGTCAATTGGAATCAGTCCGGAGCCATCGGAACGATAAGCTACAAGGCTTTCAGTTTGATCGATCAGCTTTGTGCTGGAGAGTCAGAGGTTTTGGAGGTTAAAGTTGGACCAGTATTTCTGGGCAATGTAAAGAGCTTGCTATTGGTTGGGTGCTCAGGTTCCAATTCAGGAGAAATTGAGTTGGAAATCACAGGGGGAGTTGCCCCATATATTATTACATGGTCTCATGATCCAATTCTAAAATCAAACAAAGCAACCAACCTTAAGTCCGGAACCTATTCGGTAAGTATTCTTGATAAGGAAGGTTGCGAGATTAAGTTGACTAATCTGCAAATAACAGAACCCGAACCGTTGGCTTTGATTTCGATAAATCCAACAGGAACATCCTGCTTTGGCAAGCCTGATGGCTCTTTAAATTTCAAGATAGAAGGTGGAGTACCCCCGTATAGGTTGGAATTCGAAGGGATCAAATCATTCTCTGATCAGCTTTCTCTCACTAATCTCGCTCAGGGAAAATACGATTGGACCATTATTGACTCAAACGGCTGCTCTATTCCGGTTGCATTTGAAATAGTCTCTCCGGCAGCTTTAAAAGTTGACGTGAGAATGGAAAAACCTGCATGTCCGGGAGGAAGCAACGGTGAGCTTTTTGCCTTCCCCGTCGGTGGAATCGCACCTTATGTTTATACTTGGGAAAATAATCCAACCCCCGGCAGCCAGTTGATAGGAGTAGCAAAAGGAAATTACAATGTGTCTGTTACTGATCAAACAGGTTGTGTGAGTTTAGGGACCGGAGAAGTAAGTGAAACATCACCCTTGGTTCGTATGCCTACTGGATTCAATCCTCGGGAAGAAACCTTATTTGAAGGGGTCTCAAACTGTGAGATCGAATTTCAGTTGTGGATCTATAACCGTTGGGGACAATTGATTTACAAAGGGAGTTCTGGTTGGGACGGACTTGCAGAAGGGGAAGACGTACCGACAGGTTCCTATTCGTATTTGATGAGATATACATTCCCGTTGGAGGATAAAATAGAAGTGGTAGATAAGCGAGGAACTTTCGCGCTGATAAGGTAAATTTCCGAAAGCTGAAGTAGGGGTGAAATGACATATCCAAGGGGACTGATTTTAAGATGTTTTTTCTTTCTGATCTTAGCGTTGGTCAGCAATAGCTCTATTGCCCAGCTCAGCACTTTGGGTAAGGAATTCTACGTGGGTTTTATGGATAATAACACCACACCGAATTCAACCCCTCCCAGAAGAGACAAGGCCATAATCATTATCACTGCGAATGAAAAAACAAGCGGGATCATTCGCACTCCCAAACAATCCATTCCTTTTTCTTTAGAAGCAGGCCAGCAATTGGTAAGGGAATTTGACGGAGAATCGGAAAATTTGATTGTCAGGACTTCCGGTGAGAAAGAATATAAGAGTCTCTACATAAGTTCCTCCGGCAATATTGCCGTTCATGCCATCAATGGAAGGGAATACAGTACAGACGGGACGGTTGTTTTACCTGTCAAGTCGCTCAGCAAAGAATACATGGTCATGGCCCATCACGATGTATTCGGTCCAACCCAATCACCGGGAAGTAACCGGAATTTTGAAAGTACTCTTTTGGTGGTTGCCATTGAAAATGATACCCGAATTGAAATAATACCCTCAGCGCGTACAGTCAATACAGTTCCGGCGGGATCTCCGATATTTGTGACTTTGAATGAGGGAGATACTTACCAAATCAAAGCGGATGGTGATTTGACGGGTTCCATTGTTCGAGTCTTGAACGGAGAAACAGGAGAATGTAAAAATATTGCGGTATTTGGAGGGAACAAAATGACCAGCGCCGGAGACTGCGGCAGTACTGGAGATCATTTGTTTCAGCAGGCTTACCCGCTCAATACCTGGGGAAAATCTTACATCCATGTTCCTTGGAGGGGTCGGACTTCCGGTGAAATCGTTAAAGTATTAGCTTCCCAGAATGGAACTCAGGTAAGAGTAAATGGTCAGCTGAAAGGGACGATTGACGCAGGTAAGTTTTTGAAATTTGAGTTTGGGAAAAATGAAGTGGTCGCCATCGAGACATCCAAGCCATCTTCAGTTGCCGTGATTACGAAAAGCGGTTTTTGCAATGAGTTTGGCGCCGCGGCTTTGGGTGATCCATCGATAATTTCCTACACGCCGAATAGTCAAAGGATGGAATCATTGATTTTTTCCGCAGGAAAACTAGCCGGAAGTTTCAATCAGAATATCGAACATTTTCTGAACGTGATCGTGCCAAAAGGTGCAGAAAATCAAACGATCCTGAATGGGCAAAATATAGGATCGCAGTTTAAGCCGGTTCCTGGAGTTAACTTTTCTTATGCTCAGGTTCAGATCAATATAGGAGTGAATTCACTCCTGAATCCGGAAGGATTTATCGGCTATGCTTATGGCTCAGGATCCATCGAATCTTACGGCTTTGCTATTGGGGCTCAATTGGAAAAGATCCAATATGAGATCGAAACCGAATATGATTTTGAGGTGGAAGGTGATAATGTCGCCTGCTTGAATCAGGAAGGTCTTTGGAAAATTATTCCCGATAATCCTCTTTTTACTGTTTTTATCTGGGATTTTGGAGACGGAACCCCACCCGTAAATGGTCAGGAAGTTCCCCATACTTTCGAAAAAGAGGGGAAATATAAAGTGAAGATCCTGGCATCAACCGGATCCGGAAGATGTGATCAGGAAGAGGAATTTACTTTTGAAGTGGAGGTGAATAAGGTGAGTGCTGAACTTGCCGGACCGGATTCTGTGTGTCCTCAGATTGATGAATTCACTTACGTGTTAGAAAATAAAGTTGGAGTTGAATCAACGATATGGGAAGTAGGTGGAGGAACGGTTATTTCCGAGACTGATTCGACGGTAACCATTAAATGGGGAGCACCAAATCCTGCTGCTTTCGTGAAGGCTACTGTTTTTAATGTGTTTGGCTGTCCGGGTGAATTGATCCAGTTGAAGGTGGAAATCACAGAGAAGATTGAGCCCGGCTTGCCGGAGGGACCAAGCGGTATTTGCGGAGCACAAATCGGAAATCTGGTTTATACTATTCCTTTCCCTTCCCTTGACCGCACTTACGCCTGGACCATAACTGGCGGTCAGATTATTTCGGGTCAGAACTCAGAGAAAATCGAAGTGGTCTGGAACTTGAATGCTCCGGTGAAGACTTTGTTTTTCGAAGAAAGCAGCAAGGTAAATGGTGCCTGCACCGGGGTTTCTGAAGTCTTGAAGCTGGAAATTTACCCTGAATTCAAAGCCAATCAGGCTCAAATGCAAAATCCTGCCTGTCCGGGAGATTCAGACGGTTTTATCAAATTGACACCGAGCGGAGGCTCGGGAACCTACACTTATACCTGGTCGCATGACCCAAGTCTGAAAAATAGTCTTGCAGATAATCTGGAGGCCGGAATCTATGAAGTAACTATTTCTGATGCTTCAGGATGTGATTTTGAAGTGCTCAAAATTGAATTGAAAGAACCAAAAGCACTTGAGATTTCAGGTCAAATTCAAATTAATCCGGTTTCCTGTGCTGAAGCAGGAGACGGTTCGGTGAGTGTTGGAATTACCGGCGGCACTCCACCGTTTACTGTTCTTGGTCAAACTTCAACCTGGGATGGAAGCAGGCTGACTGTTTCTGATTTTGC
>JBILPR010000170.1:0-9036 GCA_044373795.1 Algoriphagus sp.
TTCAATTAATTATTCCAAGGTTGAGATTCTTGAACTTCCTGTTTCTAGAGTCTTATGTCTTAAATCTTGTGTCTAGCGTCTTCCGTCTTCTATTTCAGTAATTCATAGACACCAGCTACGCCCTGTCCGCCGCCCACACAGGCAGTAACTAACCCATATTTCTTGTTTTGGGCACGGAGCTCGTGAAAAAGCTGCACAGAAAGTTTAGCTCCGGTACATCCCAGTGGGTGACCCAAAGCAACTGCACCCCCGTTTACATTCACGATGTCAGGATTTATGTCCAGTGATTTCATGACGGCAAGTCCCTGAGCTGCGAAAGCTTCATTCAACTCAATCAAATCGATGTCATTCAAAGACAATCCTGCTTGCTTCAATGCTTTTGGAACAGCCTCTTTCGGGCCAATTCCCATTATTCTTGGATCCACGCCTGCGACACTATATGCCATCATTCTGGCGATTGGTTCGAGACTCAGAGATTTCATCAATCGCTCGGACATCACAACCACGAAAGATGCGCCGTCTGAAGTTTGAGATGAGTTGCCCGCGGTCACTTGTCCTCCGTTTTTAAAAGCCGGCTTCAATGCTGCCAACCCTTCCAGGGTCGTTCCTGCACGAGGTCCTTCGTCTATGTCAACGATGTATTTTCGAGTTTTCTTTTTGCCTTTTTCGTCCAGGTAAGTTTCTTCTACTTCCACCGGAACGATTTGATCTTTGAATTTGCCAGAGGCTATTGCCGCAAGAGCTTTATCATGAGATCTTACGGAGAAAGCATCCGCTTCCTCGCGGGTGATGCTGTAATCTTTGGCAAGCTCCTCAGCCGTCAAACCCATGCTGATGTAATAGGATGGATGTTGAGTGGCGATTTTATAATTGAGAGCTGTCTTGTATCCCATCATCGGGACAAGCGACATAGACTCTGTCCCTCCGGCGATGATGCAATCGGCCATTCCTGCTTTGATTTTGCCTACGGCCAAGGCAATCGCTTCGAGACCTGAACCGCAATATCTGTTAATGATAAAACCCGGATTGTCGATTCCGAGCGCCAAAAGAGAAATCATTCTGCCCATCTGCATGCCTTGTTCCGCTTCCGGAACGGCATTTCCCACAATCAGGTCATCCACCATTTTGGCTTCTAGTCCCGGGGTGTTTGCTATCAGATGTTTTATGACATCAGCCGCCAAGTCATCTGGTCGGTAGAATCTGAACCCTCCTCTTTTTGATTTCCCTACTGCTGATCTATATCCGTTGATTATATATGCTTCCATGTTTTTTCAGTTTAATTGTTAATTCTTTCTTGGGTGGTTTGAGAGCCAAGAAACAAGAGTCAAGAACCAAGATTTTGTACCGATTAATAAGGGTTAGCTTCTATGGTAGTCTTAAAACCAATGATCATTTTTTGAACTTCAGAAACTTCATCATTGAATTGACAAAATTGTTCTTCGCTAATTATGCCAACTCTGTTTGCAATAATTGTTTGAGTCTCCAACTCAAAACTTTCACCTAAACTGATATCAAGGCAATTAGAAAAGGCTTTAGAAGAATTTCGGGCAGTTCCTTCAGCTATATTAGAAGGTATAGAAACCCTTGATCTTCTCATCTGCGAAGTGATTCCAAACCGTTCCTCTGCAGGAAATGATTTTGTCAATTCGTAAACTTTAACTGCCAAATCCACTGATTTCTGCCAAACTTTTAGATTCTTAAAATTGTGCTTGAGTCTCATGTTAGTCTGTTTTGGGTAATTGCTGGATTTAATTATTTCTCATTCCTGTCTCTTGCTTCTAGTTTCTTGGCTCTTGACTCTAGTTTCTTAATGGTTTTCCTTTGAACAGAATACTGTGGATTCTTTCCAGAGTCTTTTGCTCACCTGTCAAACTCAGAAACGCTTCACGCTCCAGGTCCAGCAAGTATTGCTCAGACACTTCCGTTGGAGAAGACAAATCCCCACCCGACATCACCCAGGCCAATTTTCTGGCAATTTTCGCATCGTATTCAGAGATATAGGCTCCGTATTGCATTCCTGTAATTCCTGCTTCAAAAAGTGCCAAAGATGATTTTCCCAACACTTTGATATTCGTCTGCTGAATCGGCTGAGTATAACCCGCTTCGTGTAGCGCCAACACTTTGGCTTTTGCATCTGCAAGCTGTCTCTTTCTGTTCAGGGAAATTCCGTCTTTCAATCTCAAATAACCCAAACTTCTCGCCTCTTCTGCAGAAGTTGAAACTTTCGCAGTCGCGATATTCATGAAATATTCCTGGAGTTGATTTACTTCCACGTCACCTGCGATGATGCCGTTTGAGAATCTCAGCGTCATTTCTTTAGTACCGCCTCCGGCCGGAATCAGACCGACTCCAACTTCCACCAAACCCATGTACAATTCGGAGTGTGCCTGAACATGATCAGAGTGCAGGGAAAGCTCGCAACCACCCCCCAAAGCCATATTGTGCGGAGCGACTACCACCGGAACGGAAGAGAATCTGGCACGCATCATAGTATTTTGGAACTGAGCGATCATCATATTGATTTCGTCGAAATCCTGATCTCCGGCAAACATGAAGAGCATGGCAAGATTGGCACCAGCGGAGAAGTTTCCTCCTTCGTTTCCGATCACAAGGCCTTTGTATGACTTTTCAGCCATGCCAATTGCCGTGTTGATTCCTTCGATCACTTCGGCACCCATGGAGTTCATCTTGGTGTGAAATTCCAATCCGATCACCTCATCGCCCATGTCGTAAACAGTTGCTCCTGCATTTCCCCAGATTTTCTTTCCGGCTGCTTTTAAGGTGTCTAAAATGATAAACTTCTGTGCGCCGGGGATCTCCAAGTAGGATTTGCTTGGAATGTCGTAATACAGCTTTCTTCCACCGTCTACTTTGTAGAAGGATTCATGACCTGCGGAAAGCATCTCGTGAACCCAAGCAGCTGCTTTTTCGCCAGCTGCCTCCATTTTGGCTACGGTTTCTTCTACACCCAAAACATCCCACGTTTCAAACGGTCCGAGTTCCCAGCCAAAACCGGCAGAAACTGCCTGATCGATTCGGTACAATTCGTCCGAAATTTCAGGGATTCTGTTTGAGCAATATTTGAAAAGATCGTAGAAAGAAGCGCGGTAAAATTCCCCGGCACGGTCGTCAAAATTCATCAGGAATTTAATCCGCTTTCTCAGATCTTCAATTTCTTTGGAAGCTTCCAGCGCTTTGAATTTTGGTTTTTCAACTTCCTTGTATTCGAATGTTTTCAGATCAAGCTCTTTCAGTTCTTTCGTTCCGTCTTTATGACGGATCATTTTGAAATAACCCTGACCGGTCTTGTCTCCAAACCATTTGTTATTGTAAAGTACTTCGACGATTTGAGGAAGCTTAAATTTATCCCTTGATTCATCATTCGGAAGCGCTTTGTATAGGTTATTCGCAACATTCACAGTTGTATCAAGACCAACCACATCCATAGTGCGGAATGTAGCTGACTTTGCACGGCCTATGATAGGTCCTGTAAGCTTATCTACTTCAGACACACTCAGACCCATTTTCTCGATGGCATGCATGCCAGAAATGATCGCGTATACTCCGATTCTGTTGGCAATGAATGCAGGCGTGTCCTTGCAAAGCACCGTTTCCTTACCCAGGAATTTATCGCCGTATTCCATCAGGAATTCAATGATTTCCGGATTGGTTTTAGGACCGGGGATGATTTCTAACAATCTCAGGTATCTCGGAGGATTGAAAAAGTGAGTTCCGGCAAAATTCACCTGAAAGTCCTCGCTTCTTCCTTCGCACATCATGTGCATCGGGATTCCCGAGGTATTGGAAGTGATCAGAGTTCCCGGTTTTCTGTATTTTTCTACTTTTTCATAGAGGGACTGCTTAATGTCAAGTCTTTCCACGACCACTTCCATGACCCAGTCGTAGTCTTTTATTTTGGAAAGATCGTCGTCAAAATTTCCGGTTGTGATGCGTGACGAAAAAGACTTCTCATAGATCGCCGAAGGATTTGATTTCAGCGTATTCTGAAGGGCCGAATTTACAATCCGGTTTCTGACGGCGGGATGTTCCTTTGTCATTCCTTTCTTCACCTCTTCTTCAGTCAGCTCAAAAGGCACAATGTCCAGCAAAAGCACCTGAACTCCGATATTAGCGAAGTGGCAGGCAATTCTGGATCCCATTACTCCCGAGCCTAGAATGGCTACTTTTTTAATGGTTCTGTTCATTTCTTTGGGTTTTTGGTAGTCTTAAAATCGGCTTTTCGAGCCTTTGTGGTTTATATTTCAAATATGGGCTTATCTATTCCGGCACCTTTCTCGGATTGTACCTGATCAATCACTTGTTGGATTTTCTCAAATACTCCGAAGAAAACATTCAACTCATCCTGGGAAACTACTTCACGAACTTGCTCATTGAATCCTCTGATTGTGTTGACAGATCTTTCTTTTTTTCGTTTTCCTTCCTCCGTCAGGAAAATCCGAACCGAGCGCTTGTCGATTGGATCCGGGCTTTTAAAAATCAGGCCCTTTTCCTCCATGGTTTTGAGCATTCTGGTGAGACTTCTGGTTTCCAAACCAATCAATGGAGCAATTTTGGTTGCAGGAGTTCCTTCTTTTGAATTGATGTTGATCAGTACAAAACCTATTGCAGTGGTGAAACCTTCATCAGCAGCTTGCTGATTGTACATTCTGGAAATCGCATGCCACGCACTTTTGATATGGTAGTCCACTGTCTCTTCTCTGGTCATACACGCTGATTATCTCCATTTTATGGAATTCTAATGTACTGAAAAATAATGTATGCATGCATACTATATTCAAAAAAAGTTATGCATGCATCACAAATTAAAAATGGTGAATACGGTATCTTTCAAAATAAAAGTTGAAGAAATAAGATTCTTGCACTTGTATTCAAAATAAAAAGTAATCAGATCGTATAAATCAAAACTTTCTTCCGAATCTGTATTTTGAAAGATTTGTTATTCTTTCAATTAAATAAAAAAACCAGGCTGTTAAGCCTGGTAAATCTCATCGATCTGCTTCGAAAATTTCTGATAAATAACTTTTCTTTTTAGTTTCATCGTTGGGGTGAGTTCTCCGGTATCAATTCCCCAGGGCTGGTCAAGTAGTTTAAATCGCTTGACTTGTTCCCATTTACCAAAGAACTTATTGATCTCATCCAGTTCAGTTTGGAATTTTTCCAGGATTTCGGGAAGCTTTGTCATTTGAGCATCATCGGTATAGATAATCTCCTTCCGCTTGCAATATTCTTTCAAGGAATCAAAACTCGGAACAATCAAAGCCGCAGGATAATTTTTCCCATCTCCGACTACCATCAGTTGTTCGATAAGAATAGATTCTTTGAATCTGTTTTCCATCACCTGCGGAGCAATGTACTTTCCACCGGATGTTTTAAACATCTCTTTTTTACGATCTGTGATTTTCAGATATTCTCCATCCAGCTGTCCGATATCCCCGGTATGAAACCATCCGTTTTGGATTGCCTCTGCCGTCATTTCAGGTTCCTTGAAGTATCCTTGCATCACATTGGGTCCTTTGACCAGAATCTCTCCATCGGGAGCGATTTTCACCTGTACATCCTTTACAATTTTTCCTACATATCCTATTCGCATTCCTTCATTAGTAGGAATCGAAGTGGACACTACAGGAGATGTCTCAGTAAGCCCGTATCCCTCGCAAATTTTGATCCCTGCAGCCCAAAAAATCCTTGCCAACCGTGGCTGAAGAGCAGCTGCACCGGAATTGATTTGCATGATATTTCCCCCCAAAGCCTCGCGCCATTTTGAGAAAATTAGCTTGTTGGCAAGTTTAAGTTGAAAATCATACCAAGCTCCCATGTGCTTTGCAGGATCATATTTCAGTCCCAGATTCAAAGCCCAGAAAAACAGGTTCTTTTTTACTCCTTTCAACTCGTAGCCTTTTGCAACAATCTTGTCATAAATTTTTTCCAATAGTCGAGGGACTGTATTGAAAATTTGAGGTTTGATTTCTTTTAGATTCTCGCCAATCGAATCAAGGTTTTCAGCATAGTAAATCGAGTATCCCATGTAAAAAAATGCAAAGGATCCAGCTCGTTCGTAAATATGGCAGAGTGGAAGAAAACTTAAAACTTTGGAAGTTCCGGGAGGAGGAGTCATGATATTTGCGATCGATGAAACATTTGAGATGACATTATGATGCGACAGCATCACGCCTTTTGGCCTTCCTGTAGTTCCTGAAGTGTAGATAATTGTAAAAAGATCCTCCGTCTTAACTTTGGATTTGGCATCTTCCAGATTCGCAAGGTTGCGGTCTTTTCCTGACTCGAGTAAATCCATCCAGAAATCAGCACCGTCGATTTTGTCAAAAGTGAAAATTTCTCTATCTCCTGCTACTAGTTTAGCCTTGTTATAGATCTCTTGGTCACCGGCAAAAATCATCTTAACTTCTGCGTGATCAAAAATATAAAGAAAGTCCTCAGAGGTAATTGTAGGGTACATCGGGACAGAAATAGCACCTATTTGCTGAAGAGCAAAATCTACAAAATTCCATTCCGGGCGATTGTTGGAAATAATGGCAACTTTATCCCCGGCTGTAATACCGGCACCCAAGAAAGCCAAACTTAGATTTTCTGTAATTTCTTTTAAATCTCTTGAGGAATAGGTTATCCAACTTCCGTTTTCTTTTCTGGCCAAAGCAATTTCCTTGTCATACTTAGAAATTTGATAGGGGATTAAATCGAAAAGGCGGGCAGGTTCCATTTGTTGTTTTTTTAGGGCGGTCCATAATATTAGCAAATATGAATTTGATTCCCAAAAGCATATTTTCCACAGTATCCACACCTCTATATCATTAATATATTATTTAAATAAAATATCTATTAAGGTTATTAAGGGTGTGGATTTGTGGACAAACCAACTTTAAAAAGCTATCACCAATATGAATAAGGTTTCATTTGTTTCTTAAACAGTTTATCCCATACTTTTCCACATGTATTTAATTGGTAATGAATGGTTTAAGTTATTCAATCGACTTATGGGGAATACTGCTGTTTTTTAGATGTGCCTAACTCACGTGTGCATTACTTGATTTTGGTCTGTGGATAAAATCCTTGTTATCCACTGATTTTCATAATCTTTTTTAGTTTTCAGTTTAGATGAGGTTTTGGCTCATTTTATCTAAAATTTATCCATTCTTATCCACTGAAAATAATCAGTTATCCACTGATTTATTTTTCTGTTTTGCTACCCCTGTTTTGGGTGGAGTGAGGATATTTTGGTCCTCCAGTGTCCATCCACCTCGGAGAATGATCTCTTTATTTCCGGTAACAGGGTCAAGAAAATAGAAAACTTGTTCTGCATATCGACCTTCTGTGAAGTTCGCAGGATCCCATCGATTGTTACCATTGAGGTCAGCGATTACTCTTATTCGATAGGTTCCGGGCTCTACCAGTAAGAATTGAAAAGTGTTCTGCTGGGTGATAAAAATTTCTCTGCTTATTTCTCCTTTTGAGTTTAACAATTGAATAATAAAGGGTCCTTCAGATCCTTTAATTTTACCCGAAATAGCATCGGATAGTGCTTCTCTTTTTAGTTTTTT
Organism: Algoriphagus sp.; assembly: GCA_044373795.1. Lineage (GTDB taxonomy): Bacteria > Bacteroidota > Bacteroidia > Cytophagales > Cyclobacteriaceae > Algoriphagus. The sequence goes on from JBILPR010000170.1 coordinate 7,578, forward strand.
GTAATTCGCAGTGAATTCTTTTTCATTGAATTGATTTTCTATATCGAAGAAAGTTGAGTCAGCTGCTTTGATAGTAAATATCTCTGCTGCCAGTGAATCAGGTATAGGCACATTCAAGAGTAGCTTGGTTCTTCTCAGTGAATCGTCAAACGAGAGCATTTCAGGCATGATCTGAATAATCGATGAAGTATCATAAGCGATGTATAAAGAATCCGTATTTATGGAGCTTATTGGCTTGTTAAATGTTAGTTCAATGGGTAGAGTTTTGTAGAAACCTTTTCCTGAGTTGGCAGTGATTGTGATCTTTTCTGGTTTTCTATCGGTTTCTGGAAATTTTGCCCAAATCAGAGTATCTGTTTGAAAACCTACTGAATCTTTGACGTTGATATTGAATTGCAAACTATCGGACATGGTAGTTTTTGAGAATAGCTTGATTCTCTTATCGCCCGTTGTGTAAAAAATACTTTTCCCCAATTCAGAGTTTTTGAGTTGGATATCTGTAGGTTCTTTATTGAATATCAAATCAAAAGTTCGTCCTGTAACAGCAGTTCTTGTAAGTTTTAATGGGGTTTGATCGCCTTTTGAAAGGTTGAATGCTACATTTTCCAGGTTTTGATCGATGGAAATAGTATCCTTTATATAGTCGAAAGCTTCGGTTTTAAATTCTGCTTTTAGGTTATTATTTTCGTCCTGCCAGGCATATGCTTTGTATTGACCTGGCTTGATGTTATTAATGGTAAATTTTCCCGTGCTATCTGTTCCTGATAAATAGTAAGGTTGGGCCGTAAAAACGTTTGTTGTGTCTGCTAGTGGATAGATACCAACGAGTATGTCCTCAAACTCTTCTGGCTGATCAGGAAAATAAAAATTTACCCTCCCGCTAAAATAAAGACTATCTATTGTATCTCCGGTCGAGAAAACCAGTTTTAGATTTTCCACAGGATTACTTTCGGAAAGGTCGGCAACAGATTTTTGAAAGTTGAAAACATAGGTTGTGCTATCTTCGAGGTTTTGATTGAGGACAATTCTTAGTGTATTCTTCAGAGCTGTAATTTCAATTTCATCTTTGTTTATTCTGGGCGTGATGATGATGTTTTTAACGGCGTTATCCAGTTCTATGAACTCATCAAATGTGATTAGAATCTCATCTGGCTTGATATTACTGCTTTTGTTTGCTGGAAGCATATCAAGCACTTTTGGAGGATCTTCGTCCCTCGGACCACCCATTGGAGTGCTTTGCTTTGCACAAGCTGTAGCAAGGAAAGTTAAAAGAATTAGTGCGACTGAGTTTAATACTTTCACCTCTTTTTAAAAATGTACAAGTTGCTTGAGTGATATCCGGGTTTGTTTTTGGCTTCCATATTTGATTTTTGGCCTGAAAAGAAAGCTTTGAAATATCTGGTGACTAAGTTTTGATTGGGTTCCAGATAGCCTTCTGAAAGTAAGGAGACATAATAGC
>JBILPR010000523.1:0-2556 GCA_044373795.1 Algoriphagus sp.
CCGAACTAACAGCTTTGAGAAGACCGCTTTTTCAATCCTACAAAAGCATCCAAAGGAGTCAGTTTACTTCGGCTAACGGATGTCAAGTTGACTCGATTTTCCAATTACCATGTATTTCCATGCCCTATTTCGGTTTTATCCAATTGTATGCGCAAAGGTCGGACTGCCTGTCAGCTTCAAAAAATTGGGGCTTGTTGCAGAATTTTCTAAAAACGGGGTTTCCTACGGACTACCTCCCAGTTTTTAAATTCTAATTTTTCTTCACTTTCTCTGCCCTCCTAAATGACTTGCATAAATTTTAACTAAAACCAAAATATCATGGCATTTTCAAAAAAGTACATGGGTAAAGGAAAGCAAGTCGAAAACATGGACATTGTAGAAGTAAGCCTCAACTTGGCTGAACTCCAAAACCACAGCTTCGAATACGAAGGAGAAACCTATGTCAAGTTCAATGTAGCTAAGCTCAAAGAACCCGATCAGTATGGCAAAACCCACACCGTCTATGTCTCCGTCAAGGAGTCTGATTCAGAAGAATCCTAAAAAAAGCCCTTCGGGGCTTTTTTTATTTCACATCAATTTAGCGTAAAGCCAAAAAATCTATTTAGTTCTGTCACAAATATTATCAATATTTGTGACAGAATGATTAGAATAAATGTCACAAAAACAATCTATATTTGTGACAAATAAACGCCGATTTTTCTATGGAAAGCATTGAAAAACAAATAGAAAGTCATATTAAGAAGAAACCATTGGGGTCTTTATTTTTTCCTGATGATTTTTCGAATTTCGGCTCGTCTGAAGCGGTAAGAAAGGCATTGGAGCGATTAGAGGATAAAAAGGTCATTTCCCGAATAGCACAGGGGATATATACCCGGCCTAAACAAAGTAAGTTGATCGGTGAAGTAATGCCCTCAGCAGAGGAAGTTGCCGAGGCGATAATAAAGCGGGACAGGGTAAGAACAGTTCCGACGGGATCCTATGCATTAAACGCACTAGGGCTGAGTACACAGGTACCCATGAGGATTGTTTTATTGACGGATGGCTCTCCAAGAGAAATAAAAATTGGAAAGCGAACCATTAAGTTTAAAAAGACAACCCCTAAAAACCTTCTAGCAAAGGGGAAAATAAGCCGTCTAGTCATACAAGCTTTAAAAGAAATAGGAAACGGTCAAGTCACAGAAAGTGAAGAGGCAAAAATAATAAAGCTACTCAAGGAAGAGGACGAAAAGAATTTGATTTATGATATTGGCCTTGGACCAGTTTGGATTCAAAAAATTATGAGGAAAGCTTTATAAAATGCAGAAAGGCAATTTTTACACTCTTGAGGTATCCGAAAAACTACTCATATTTCAGGACATCAGTAATAGAACAGGGATGCCTGCTTTCGCTGTAGAGAAAGACTGGTGGGTAACTCAGGCCTTAAGAATCATCTTTGAAATGGAGGTTGGTCAAAGCCTCGTGTTCAAAGGAGGTACATCACTAAGTAAGGCATGGAAGCTAATCCAGCGATTTTCCGAAGATGTTGATTTAGCGATAGATCGCGCTTATTTAGGTTTCGAAGGAGATCTCTCCAAAAACCAAAGAACCAATCTTAGGAAACAAGCTGGTATTTATACGACTGAACCATTTTGTCAAGAATTAGAAGCAAGGTTCATCGCAAAAGGATTTCATGATGTCAACCTTGAAGTGGTTCCTGCAGAGGATAGCGATCAAGATCCCAGAATTATTCTTATTCACTATCCAAATTTGATAGAAACTCCTGATTACGTTTTGCCAAGAGTGCAAATTGAGGTGGGTTGTCGATCTTTAAGAGAGCCATATACCATTAAAAAATTTGGGTCACTTGTCGATGAAATTTATGAAGGGAGAGAGTTTGCTTCACCATTGATTGATGTACCCTCAGTAACTCCGGAAAGAACTTTTCTGGAAAAGCTATTCTTACTCCATGAGGAATTTCATCGTCCTTCGGAAAAAATGCGGGTAGATCGCTTAAGTCGTCATTTGTACGATGTGCATCAATTGGCAAATTCTGAAATAGCCGAGAAAGCGATCCATGACAAAGATCTCTATGAAACTATAGTGAACCATAGATTTACTTTTTCAAAAGTGGGAGGGATAGACTATAATAGTCTTAATCCAAAAACACTTGATCCAATGCCAATACAAGAGGTGATTGAAGCATGGAAAGCGGATTATCAAAAAATGCGTGAACAAATGATTTATGAGGAAAAGCCGCCAACCTTTGATCAACTGCTTGAGAGTATTGAGAAACTGAAAGCCAGACTCTCAAAGCTGGATTGGGAGTTTTCATTGAAGTTTTCCAAAGGCTGAAATTTTGGGGAAGAAATGGCTTTTTCATATATGCGCTCTGGCTTGATCTCCAAAACATTTCTATGCCCTATTCCGGTTTTATCCAATTGTATGCACAAAGGTCGAACTGCCTGTCAGCTTCAAAAAATTGGGGCTTGTTGCAGAATTTTCTAAAAACGGGGTTTCCTACGGACTACCTCCCAGTTTTTAAATTCTAATTTTTTTTTGATTTCCAAACTGTCCTAA
>JBILPR010000171.1:0-9014 GCA_044373795.1 Algoriphagus sp.
TTCAAACGAAAATTAAAAAAAAAGCCCAAAATCGGGCTTTTCTTACTTCAGGGGGAAGCAACTTTTACTTACTTCCCAAATGTTCAAGAATCGATCCAAAAAACTAATTTTTTCTGGGATTATTTTTTTCAAGAATCAACAACTCTTGAAAAATTGTCTCCATAACCAGAAAAACCGCCTTTTGAAAGGCGGTTTAACTTAATCTTCTGCGTAGTTGAAGCTATCTACTTGTTCTTTTACCCAGTCGTTATATTTATCTCTTCGGTATTCGAGCCATTCGTTTTTATACTTGGATTCCTCAATCAGAAACTTAAAACCGGTAGGGGCTTTTGGCTTGGATAGAACATTGACCAGGTCTTCGGCAAGATTTTTTTCTTTCACCTTCCGGTCAATGAAATCCTGCATCATCTGATGCTCTTGCACAGGTTCCATTTTCGTGAATTCAGCAAAATTATCAGGATTTTCTTCGATTTCGTCAAGAATATCTTCCTCGTCCTCCGTCAAATCGTAGTTAAAATAATCCTCATCGTCAGGCATCTGGTGTATCTTCTTCTTGTCCACTTGGTAGAAGCATACCATTCCTTTGAGTAATTGGGCAGTGATGTGATCTACCTCTTTTTCAGTAAGCGAAAGCATGGATTGTTTTCAAATTTTTTAGAAAATTAATAAAAGTCAAAATTTCATCAAATAGAATATAAAGAAAGCAATTGCAACGTCAATTTGCACTTAAATTAGACCTGGGAGTTGAATATTTTTTCTAAAATCTCAGCATTCATTTCATGGCCTCCGGAGAAACTGATTTTATGGAAGGTTTTGCCCAGATTATGAATGAGTTCCTCCTGCTTAAGAATGCTTTCCGGAGTGATCAATTCATCCTTTTCTCCAAGCACCATGACCAACTTTGTTTCAGAAAAAACAGCTTTCACATCTTCCAAAGCTAGATCCTGAGCAAAACCTCCCGCCCAAAGAATCAGGGATTTTACCTTTCCAGTCCATCTGCTTACCCATCTTGTTGCGGTGGCCGCCCCTTGCGAAAATCCCAACACATGGATAACCGGCATTTCTTCAAACTCATAAAGAATATTCTCCATCAACTTATCCAAAAAGCGATGATTGTTCTCAATCGCCACTTCCCGCTCGTGACGAGTCATCCAATTGGCTCCGACTCTGCCATGAAATCCATTGAGATACGAATAATTGGTTCCTTCAGGCGCAATAATCAGGCGATCCGGATTTTCATGGGGAAGAAACTTTCGGATGAAAAATTCGGCCAGCTGACCATATCCGTGAAAAACGATCCAAACCTCTTTCTCATGAAAATTCGGCTCATGAGAAACTGAATAATGGGCTTGGTACGTAAAACCGACTAGTTTTTTCAAAACTTAGCTTTTCAAGTCATCAAACTTCAACGGCAAAAGACTGCTGATACCCTGAGCGCGGTAAACTCTTCCATCCGGTCGCAAAAACAGCATGGTGATCTCTTTTCCAAAACGAACCTCAGCCTCGTTGATCGTCTGCCGGCAAATCCCGCAAGGAGAAACGCCAGCCCAAGCCTCTTCACCTGCACGCTGTGCCACGACTGCAAGCATTGTTGGCGCATGGTTCGGGAAATTAGCACCGGCATAACCCAGTACCAGACGCTCAGCACAAACACCTGTCGGGAAACTCGCATTTTCCTGGTTGCTTGACTGGAGAACTTCCCCATTTTCCAGCAAAATCGCTGATCCGACGTGAAATCCCGAGTATGGCGCATACGCTGTCCTGCTTACCTCTTGTGCTCTTAAAATCAGCGTTTGCTCAATATGATCCAGTTCGGCATAGGTTAAAATCTCAATTTCCGAAGACAGGTTTACTTTTTCCATTATTAAAAACTTTAGGGAATTATCCGAACGGGGAAAGTAAGCAATTGTTCTCTTTTTAGATGTCTTCTTCCTTTTTCCCCTAAAATTTATTGTTCAATTTAGCTGACTCAACACCCGGTACGTATGCAGACTATTTTGATTTTAGGAGGCGGAAAATCCTCCACCTATTTGATCGATTACCTGGCAGATTCCTGCGCTTTGAAGCCAAGGAGATTAATTCTCGCCGACCTGGATTTGGCTCCTGCTGCTTCTAAGCTCAGAGGCAGATTCAATACCGAAGCCCGACAGCTCAATATCGAGAATGAATCTCTGCGGAAAGAAATGATTGCCAGTTCGGACCTGGTAGTTTCCATGCTTCCTGCATTCATGCATCCGATCTTAGCTCAAGATTGTCTGGAGCTTGGAAAGCATTTTTTCACTGCATCTTATGAGACAGATGCCCTTCGGGAAATGAAGGAGGAAATAAAGAATAAAGGACTTTTCTTCCTGAATGAATGCGGCCTTGATCCTGGAATCGATCATATGTCTGCCATGAAAATCATCGATACTGCGAAAGCTAAAGGCGAACAAATCACCTCATTCAAATCCTATTGCGGAGGACTGTTGGCTCCGGAAAGCGAGGATAATCCCTGGAAATATAAATTCACCTGGAATCCCCGAAATGTAGTTTTGGCAGGTCAGGCCACGTCCCAATACATTGAAAACGGGGAATTAAAATTTGTACCCTATCATCAGCTTTTCCGCAGACTAGAAACCATTCATTTTCCTGGATTAGGGGATTTTGACGGATATCCTAACCGGGATTCGCTGAGCTATCGCCATGTATATGGACTTGAAAATATCCCTACCATGCTCCGCGGAACTTTGCGTCGGGTCGGATATTGCAAGGCATGGGATGTGTTCGTCCAACTTGGAATGTGTGATGACAGCTTCAAAATGGATCTTCCTGTAAATACCAACCTCAGACAATTTTTAAACTCTTTTTTACCTTCCGATTCCGCACTTTCGGTCGAAGAAAAACTCGGAAATCTGGTTCATGATCTGGACTTTGGCACTTGGGAAAAAATTTCCTGGCTGGGATTCTTTGGAAGCAGGAAGCTCCCCAAAACCAAAGGAAGCCCTGCGGAAATCCTGCAATCAATACTCGAGGAGGACTGGGCACTCCAACCTGAAGACAAGGATATGATCGTGATGCAACATCTCTTTGAGATCAGAACCCCGGAAGGCGTGAAAGATGTGACTTCAAGTCTGGTCAGTTTTGGGGAAGATTCTGTCTACACAGCAATGGCAAAAACAGTCGGATTGCCTTTGGCAATTGCGGTAGATTTGTTTTTGGATGGGGAAATAAACCTGACCGGACTTCACGTACCGGTGATGCAGGAACTTTACGAACCGATATTGAAAGAACTTGACCTGCACGGAATCAGATTCAGAGAGCAAGAAAAAACCCGGAACTAAGCCGGGTTTTTCTCTATTCATTCGGATTCCAATCTGCCGGCGGGTTATCGCTGTTCGGGCCGGCAAAAACTCTGCAATCATCCGGAATAATATCCCGTGGCTGATTGAAAGTCAGATCTGTATATTTAATATAAATCCGCTTTCTGGCTTCACCTCCGGCCATAAAGTATCCAAGAACTATTTCATCGGGATTGTCCAGACTGATCATATTTCCCCGGATAGAAGCAGGAGGTGGATCAAATACAGATCCGCTGATTTCTGTTTGCTGTTTGGCCAATCTCAGGAATCGATACGCTTCGGCAGAGACGCTGATTTGCCGAATATCGGTGCGAAACGTATTGACCAGTCTTCGTCCATTATCTTCTATAAATCCTACCGGGATCTTGGTAGTCAATCCATTGAAATTTTCGTCCTGCGCAATGAAAATACCTTGATTTCCTACCTTTTCGGTTTGATAGCAAATATAACAGCAAGCCTTCGGTGCAGGTCGAGGAGGAGCATTGGGAGATCTGATCACATATAAATCCGGTCGGGTTTCCAACACAAAAGTAGATTCAGCATTTCTCCATAAATAAAAATTCTTCTGATCTCCCGGATCCTCGAGCTCCGCATAGATTTGTGCACCGGATCTGAACAAGGTCTCACCTTCCACCGGAATCTGAACGGTCTGGATGCTTAGATTTTTGATTTGCGGTACTGATCCCACTCTTTCCGGTAAGGAGGAATAAACTTCCCCTGTGACCAATTGGATCTGTAGGGTATAGGACCTTCCGAGTTCTGCAGAGAAGCTTGCAGGAGTCTCATAAGTACCCCTGATTTCCGTGTTTTCTTCCAGAAAAATCACTCTTCCCTGATCATCACGAACAATCAAGGTTGCACCTTGAACAGGACGTATGAGCCCTTCAAAAACGGATCCATAGGTATCACTTCTCGTCAATTTGATCACATGAGGTCCTGGCCCGGTCGTCACCATTCCATCAATCGTCAATAATTGCTGACCTTCCTCGATCTCGACATTATATGGTTCAATACAAGAAACCGAAACCAGAAAGAGTATATAAATTAGTTTTCTCAGCATCGTCTTAAAACTTTATTGAATAACTGATACTTGGTAGCGGCACGCCCAAAATCGCTAACCTGAATGCCTGTGGCGGGGCCCCTGCCTCGTCCGCAAAGAAGAGCGAAAATGGATTTTTCCGTCCGTATACATTCAAAACAGAAAAAGTCCAATCTCCTTCGAAGAATTTGCCTTCGCCATTCAGTTTGAAATTGACTGCAAAATCCAACCGGTGAAAGTCCGGTAATCGCTGCTCATTTCTGTTGTCAAAATAGGCCAAAGAATTTCCGGAGAAATCAAACTTGGCTTCCGGATAGGTGATCGGTCTGCCTGTGCTGTATCCAAAAGTCGCCGAAATTGAAGTGTTCGTACTGACTTTATAATTTCCGATCAATGTGAGATCATGAGGCTTATCAAAGTTGGAGGCAAACCATTCTCCATCGTTGATATTCTCTTCCTCGTAAGGAGTGAGCACTCTTCTCAAGCTTCGGGAATAGGTGTAAGAAATCCAGCCGGTCATTCTTCCCAGGTTCTTTTTCGCATACAATTCAATCCCATAGGCTTTACCCTGAGCCGGCACAAGTTCCGTTTCCAGGTTATTCTGAAGGATCAGATTTGCGCCGTCTTTGTATTCGACCACATTCTGGATGTCTTTGTAATAGACCTCAATCGAGGTTTCGAAGATGTTTCCTTTGAAATTATTATAAAATCCCAATGAGTACTGATCTACAATCTGAGGCTCGAGAAACTGATCACTAAGCTTCCAAACATCTGTCGGAGCTATCGTCGCAGTATTGGAGATCAGGTGGATGAACTGATACATTTTATTGTATCCGGCTTTGAAAGAGCTATTTTTGGATAAAGAATATCGAAGCGAAGCCCTTGGCCCCAAGCCATCATAGCTGGTGATTTTTTCTCCATCCCCGTAAGTTGTCTCCCCTACTACCGTTCCATCCGAGATTGGCTGGTTTTCGGCATATTGCCTCACCGTTCTCGGTCCCAGGTATTGATACGAATCGTATCTCAGGCCATAGGACATTCCAAATTTTTCTCCTAATTCAAATTCATGCTGAAAGTGGACTCCCGACTCCCGACCAAATTCATCCTGAACTTTCTTGGGCAAAATACCTGACTCCGCGCCTCCTTCAGGAATCAAGTCTCCCGGCTGAATCGTCAGGTCTTTGATGTCAGCACCTGCGGTGATTTTGTTTCCTTCGGAAAATTCATAGGTAAGAAAAGCCTTCACACCAAAATCCTCAATCCCGGAGTTCAGGTCAAAATTGTTGATACCGGATCGATTGTAAATGCTGTAATCATATTGAGTATAGTAGCCCAAGGCCTCAAGACTGAGTTTCTCGGTTAGTCGGCTTTTCCACTGAAGGGAGTGACTGGTATTCTTCCAGGAAATAGTCGTGTCCGATGAAAAAGCAAAGTCATCGTAGCTGGTGTAGAAACTGTAAGTAAACTCGTTATTCTCTGAAATCGGAGCATTGATGACCAGGTTTCCATCGTAGAAATTCGCCTGCGAATTCTTCAAATCTGGATTGCTGAGCGCGCCCAGAAACCAATTGATGTAAGACATCCTGAATCCGGCTTTCACCGATACTTTATCCTTTACAATCGGTCCGTTGATTCCAACTTTGCCGGAAACATTGCTCACCATCAAGTCTCCACCCCAATCTGTCACACTTCCTGCCTTTGGCAAAATATCCAAAATCGAAGACCCCCTTCCTCCAAACCGCGATGGAATCACCGATTTATAAAGAGTGACATCATTGACGATATCGGCATTAAAAGAGGTGAACAAGCCAAATAAGTGAGTTGGATTATAGATCGGAGCTCCGGCAAACTGAATCAGGTTTTGGTCTGCACCTCCACCCCGTACATTCAAACCTGCAGCCGCTTCTCCCACCTGGCTCACACCCGGAAGTGTAGCCATGGACCGGATGATGTCAACTTCTCCCAAAAATGGCGGTAGTTCTTTGATCGAATTCATGCTGAGCTTGATCGCTCCCATGTCAGTGGACCTGATGTTTTTCTCAGGATCGGAACCGAAAATCACGACATCATCCAGTTGAAAATCTTCCTGGATCATTCGGATAGCAATCCTTCCGTCTCCCACTGCCGTGATTGGATAATCAATGGTTTCGTAGCCCACATACCTGAACTGCAGGGTGTATTCAGCACGCTCCAACTCCAACTCAAATGATCCGTTTGTATCGGTAATCCGGTTAATTCCAAGTTCGGGCACGGTCACCGTCGCTCCGACCAACGCTTCCCCCGTGATCTCATCTGTGATTCTGACGCTTATTTTGATTCCCTTTAGCTGACCTATGTCCCTGCCTATCACTTCCCTTTTGACCTCGGTCTGGGCCATGCTCCAATGAGCGAGTAAAAGGAAAAAAGCGAATAAAAGTTTTTTCATAGACTCAGGATTAAATTCCATTGGGGTCAAATCTGTAAAATTCCATAGGGGAACTGCTGGCGAGGTTAAATTCAATTGCCCTCATGAGGTAGATCTTTCCATCTTTTTCAAAATGCCCAACAGTGACTGTTTGAGGTATTCCCGGTACTGAATTCTTTCTCGTCCATTTCTTGGTGTTCAGGTTAAGCTCCCAAATCGTTTGATTTTTCCGATACAATCCGATGTAAACTTTGCTTCCAATCACTTGAGCCATTCCATATCCTTCTCCGATAGAATCAGGATATAAGTCGAAACTTCCCCAAGTATTTGCCACCGGGTCAAAAACCCAGATTACCTTATCCGAATTGACAAAGTATTGTCGACTCTGGTAAGTGAAGGTGGCAAGCTCTGCAGTGATGGAGAACGGCGCTCCGGGAAGATTACTCCAGGAATTATTTGAAGGATCAAAGCGGCGAACCGCGGATGGATCTCCTTCCTTTCCTCCCGCCACATATAGTTTACCCTGAATCTCGAAAGCCACGGATTCCCTGCTATCGAAAGCCAAATCAGGAAGCTGCTGAAATCCATTTTCATTGATTTTCCAAAAACTTCGGTTGATTTGATAGGGTTCTTTTCCGAGTTCTCTAGCGCCTCCTCCCAGGTAATTTTGGGTAGCAAAGCCAAAGACTCTCGGCGAACCGGGAAATGATATCGCTTCCCAAGAAGATGTTACAGTATTATAGCGCTGAAATTTTTGGTAAAGTCTGAGTTTGGATTCAGAGCCCATTCCGATGTAAAAACCGGAAGCATTCTGAAAAAAAAGATTGTCATAAAGCCAGACCGGATCCGGGAAATTCGCAAGCTTGGTATAGGTTCCTACCTGATATTCAAAATTGCCTGACACGGTCAAAATCTTATTCTGAACCTGAACTGTCACCGGGACAATAGCTGAAGTTTTCGCTGCAGGAATCCGAACGCGCATCCGGCTTTCGAATTGAATTTCGAGGATCGTTGCAGGCTGATCTCCGAAGAACACCTTGGAATCTCTGGTGAAGTTTCTTCCAAGAATCACCATTTCCTCATTCGGAGATCCGAAGGCGGGTGAGAAACTTTCAACAGCGGGATTCTGTGTAGAAAGCTCTAATACGTTCCCGAACTGAGTCTCACCTCCCACATCCATGAATGCTTTTGCAAAATAAGATTTGCTCACGGAAAGCCCCGTTGCCTGACCGATGAACCGACCGGGACCATTTTTGGCTCCAAGAGAAATGATAATGGGGGAGGAAAAGCTCTCTTCCAAAGAAAGGTAAAATCCGTGGTCTATGACATCAATGGCTTGATCAGTAATCAGTCGGCCCAAAAGCCGAACCTGTTCACCGCTTGTAAAAAGCACTTCTTCAGTAACCAAAACTGTCGTCTCGGAATCTTCTTCGGTACAAGCCCATCCCAATAAGAGCATTAATAAAATGCTCAGAGACAGTAATTTTTGCATGTATTAGGGGGTAGTAATTGGTTGCCAAAAATAGGCAAAAATGAACCCTACACAACTGTGCTCTAACGGAATTTGATTTAATTATGAAAAATGGCCTAAGAAAAATACCCGCCTGATTCAAAAATTTAGAAGAAACCCAGAGATCAGCTTACGATACGAGTCATGAAAGCCACCGAAATCATCTTTTATGAAAATTTCATTTTGGGAAATTATCTTTTCTTCTAATTCAAAAGAAACTACCTCTCTGATCACAGGCTTAGCCGGATTGTCCTTAATTGTAAATTTCCTCGAAGGGAAAAGGCCAATCAAACGAGCCATTTTTTCCAGGTCCAGCATTTGTCTCGGTGGAAGAATCACCCAGAATTTTGCGTCGGGAGCTAAAATAGCTGACACTTTTTCCAGCAAATCCCCAAAAGACAAGCCATCAGTATGCAAAGCAAGGTTTCGCTGTGCATTGGTTGGTTTCAAATGATCGGGGAAATAAGGAGGATTGCTGACGATCAGATCAAATTTATGGATCGGAGAATAGTCTTGAAATTTCCCCTCCCAAACTTCCATTCGCGAAGAAAACGAGCTTTTATCAAAATTCTCCTGAGCCTGTCTTGCCGCAGCCGGGTCCACTTCCACTGCCTGAATACGGGAATCGGGAAATCGTTGGGCAAGCATCAAAGCAATGACTCCCGTGCCGGTCCCGACATCGAGGATTTTAGAGGGATTCTCAGCATTTGCCAATGCTCCGAG
>JBILPR010000524.1:0-2548 GCA_044373795.1 Algoriphagus sp.
AGCAAAGGTGTTGTCGCCAAAAATAAAGTTCATCATAGCTCAAAATATCCTTCAAGAATTATTTTACCGATGATAAAAAAGTAAAAGCTACAAATCTGTTGAATGGAATTGGGGGCTTGCTAATTGGTTAGATTACTCGTCGTGCCTCTGTCGGAATGACGTGTAGTTTAACCACCACCCCGTCTTTTCGAACACTCAAAAGAATCATGGGGCTTAGGATGACAGTTCTGAGTGGAGAAATCTGTAAAGTCATAGCAGAAATTTCATGCAAATTCTGTGTTTTCTATGAATTACCAGCTCATTGCCGCGGAGTCTTACTTTTTTCTGTAGCAAAAAAGAACCAAGCCGAGGCTCTTCGCCGAGACCATGAGAGCCTTTAAAAAAACAATAAAAAGAATCGAATAAATGCCACCGCTGCGTCTGATGCTATGAAAGTTAGTGGGAGGGCAAGTTAAATCGTTTCCGCACCAGCCAAGGCGGAAGAAGCGTGAAGGAAGGGTCTGTGCTAGGAAATCCTGCTAAATAATATCATTTGTTTTTTATCGCATGTTTTTAAAAACTGTTGTCAAATGAACTGGGATTTTAGGCGTCATGCTTTTCCCTCTTTCTGTAGAATTAAATCCTCAATTTAATGCTTCTTAGCCAAAATCCTGGAATATGCCTCTAAGCTGTTAAAAAATGATTTGGCATTCTATTTTTTTTATATTTGACTCAAATAGTTTAAATTATTCAATGTTTGCATCCTTTGTCTTTTTGGCATTCAGTTTGTTTTTTATATTTTATTCCCTTCGAATGCTTTTTGCCAAAACAGCAAAACCATTTCTAAGTGGATTATTATCTTTTTGGCTTTTTTCAAGATTTTTCATAGGCTCATTTGATTATTTGACAGCGAATGGTTTTGATACGGATTTTTCCTTTATTTTGAAATTTGCTATTCCTATTTTTTATGCAGCACCTGCTTGTGGTTTCCTGTACATTAAAGCTATTGCCTATCATCAAAAAAAGCTTAGGCCAGTTGATTATTTACATTTCATTCCTGTCGGTTTATACATTATTGAATTGTTTTTCTTGTATTTTTTATCTCCTGTAAATTGGGATCAAATTGCTCTTGAGTTGGGTCGAACTAAAAACATTGCGATTGTTTTTGATATTGGGTTTATGCCATCATCATTCCATTTCATGTTTAAAAACCTATTAACTTTAGTGTATTTAATCCTTACTTGGGATGCTCTATTCCGTTCGGGTTTGATGAAAATTAAAGGGTGGAGAAACTTTCGAAAAAAATGGCTTTTCTTGGCCACGACTAAGGTCAGCTTGTTTTATATTATTCTTCTTCTTGAGACATTGAGCCAAGCTGAAACTGTGTTCACAACTCATTTTCTTTTTATTTCTCAAATTTTATATGCCTTTACGATAATATTGTCATTGGTGTTCTTATATCTTTTTTTGAAAGATCCGGAAGTGATTTATGGGTATACACTTGTTGGTGAAGAATTGAAAGAAACAAGCGCTAAGCTAAAAAGGTATTTATTGACAAATTTTACCGAAGTCAATTCCTCGCCTTCGGAAATAGATACGGCATTACTATTAGAAAATATTATGCTCAAGGAGAAATTTTTCTTGTTACCAAAGCTTGACCATATTATAATATCTCTTGCTCAGTCTTCTTCCTTGTCTGTTGATAAATGTTCGCGGTCGATTAATAAAACACAAGGCCTAAGTCTTCCCGACTGGGTTAATAAATATCGGGTAGACTATTTCATCCAAAGTTTTCCGGAAAAGTCTAGTATAAATACCATCGATGCAATTGCATTAGAATCTGGGTTTAGCAGTAGAACCACTTTTTATAGAGCCTTTAAAAAGGAAAAGGGGATGATGCCCTCTGATTATTTCAACAAAAATTAATTCGTTGCTCTGATTTCAAATTTGCCTTCTAATTTTTTTCTTGTCCCACATCTCGGTTATGGGACATGTTTTGACGCTCCTAGTCAACTTTTTGTAAAATCCCCTCAATACATTTGTTGTTAAATGTTTTATTAAAGTCTACAAAAAATAATATTGCACGCTATTTTTTCTCTCAACAACAACATATGAAATTTAAGATTCACATGCTACTTAGCGTATTGCTTATGCTGGGTTCGGTCAATACATTTGCCCAAATTGGAATAGGCACTACCACCCCTGCACCTTCGGCTGCTTTGGAAGTCAGCTCAATAGGAAATAATAAAGGGATCTTAATTCCACGTTTAACGGCTATCCAAAAAGATGCCATTGTAAATCCTGCAGAAGGCTTATTAGTTTATCAAACTACCGCACCCATTGGTTTTTACTATTATACTAATACGGTATGGAAGTTGATTATTACCCAAACAGAGCTGGACAAGAAATCTTCCGATACAGAAACTCAGAGCTTATTGAATGTCAAAGAAAATACGGCTAATAAATCAACGGATGTAAGTTTAGCAGATGCAAGCAATGTTAAGTTTCCTACAGAACTGGCGGTTAAGACCTATGTAATAGGTCAAATCACTGCTGAAAATGCAGCAAG
>JBILPR010000525.1:0-2545 GCA_044373795.1 Algoriphagus sp.
ATTTATAAGGTAATTATATGAATTAATTTTCTCGTAGTCAAAAACCTTGAGAGTGTCACCCGAGATTAACCACTTTCCTTTTTTCAATACTACTTTTTTTCTCTTGGATTAACATCGGTCCAATAAACGGTGTCTTGCGTAAATTCATAATATGCATTTTCAAAAAAAAGTTGACCCATTTCAAGAATTTGATCTTGTTGTTCCTTTGGTGTAGCATTAAATGCTTTAGAATTGATCACATTGAAGGTAATTCCATCAAATTTTATAATCCATTTTCCCAACAATAAACTAGGATCAATTAAAAAGAAAAATAGAATCAATATTTTCATGGTGCAGGTTTTTAAATATAAGTATTCAAGGTTTATAAATAATTTTTAACTGGTTTTGATTGAAAATCTAATAGTATTCAATCAGATTCATCGGTCAAATATCTTCAACTGGTCTGGTGTTATTTTTTCAGAATTCTAACTGTTGTGGTTGAAAATAATTAATTGATAAGTTGATTTTAGAGATTGGTTTTTATATTTCCAAATCACTGATCATCAAAAAGATGTATAAAATCTAAAAGTGTATTATTTAAAAGTAATTTTTCAGAATTAAATTTCGTTCACGATTTAACACCTTCTGTATTCCTTGGATTATTTATTTAAAAAGAAACCTATCAAAATATTCTCTTGAATTTGTACTTTTCTCAAATTCCTTGAATAATCAAACGAAATATTTGAGAATAAAAAAAAGCCTGTCAGAAACTTGATTCCCAACAGGCTTAATTCATTTGTTTTTGTTTAAAATTCTTAGGCTACTTCGGTCTTCCAGCATCGGTCTTCCAGCCAATATCTACTACTATTTATTCCAATACCGATTCAGGCGATTTAGCATAAATAATTTTCCCGACGCGGTTAATATGCTCTTTCAGATTTTCATTGCGTATTGCATTCCAAACTTGAAGATCAACGGTAAAAGGCAAATCGCTCTCATTGATATCCATCCATAAGCTGCCCAAAGTGCGTCGGTCAATTGGATCCATGACAACCATATCCAAATCACTTCTCTCCCCAAACGTACCTTTAGCCCGGGAACCAAACACCAACACTTTTGAAACCTCGGGGTACCTTCCAAAAATCTCGGTGAGGATCTTTCTTCCTTTTTCGGTTATTCCAAAATCCTGGTTCATGTTTGATCTGAGAATTTTTTACAAAGGTCAGCCAAGAGAGGCGTATATTTCTTTATGATGGATGGGATTATAGCTTCGAAAGTTTCCAAATCGTAGGAATGGCTCAGTAGATTTCGATCATTGATCATTTCGATCCAGATTTCCACCTGATCGATGTATTTCGCCTGAAAAGCCTCTTTGATTACCACCTTCGGGGATATCCGGTCCAAAACGAGACCATCAAATTCCATTTTATCTTTCAACGTCTTCCATCCCAACTCCAGCGTGTACTCAAACCGCTGAATGATTCCTTCCTTCTCCAATTGGGAAAGCTGATTCAACTCCAGAGATTGAATCTCCTCCAAAAGCTTAACTGCTTTTGAAAAATTCTCCAATCGTTGTTTCCATCTGATATCCTTTTCCATTGAAATGTAATTTCCTGTTGATCAAGTTACCAAAAAAATCAATTCAGGATGGTCAACGAGAGCAACAGAGTAGATTCATCCTAATTAATGAATGATTATTGGATCGAAAAAGCCTGTCAGGAACTGAAATCCCAACAGGCATTATTCACTTATTTTATCTCAAAAATTCTTGTTTCTAATCTCTTGATTCTTGTTTCTAGCTTCTTAACTATGAGACTGCTTCGCTAAGCTCGCAGTGACGGAAACCTACGAAATCGTCGATCCACTCGCCGTTCCCTCATGCGGCACCAGCAATTTAAGCTTTCCGTCTTTGTCTTCCGCCATCAGGATCATTCCTTCGGAGTCGATGCCCATCATTTTTCTCGGTGCAAGATTGATCAGCATCGTCACTTGCTTTCCGACCAAAAATGCGGGATCAAAATGCTCCGCAACTCCGCTCAAAACCGTCCGATGACCAAGACCTGTATCTACTTTCAGCTTGAGCAGTTTCTTTGATTTTGGCATGGGTTCCGCTTCCAAAACTGTCACGACTCGCATGTCCAGCTTGGCAAAATCATCGTAGGAAATGATTTCTTTCATTGGGGTAACCGGCACGTTTTCGGCCTCATTTTGAGTTTTGGTATCCATCAGTTTTTGTACTTGTTTTTCTACTGTTTCGTCTTCAATTTTTTCGAAAAGCAATCCCATTTCTTCCAGCGTATGACCTGCGGAAAGCAATTGGCTGTTGCCTGCCTGATTCCAGGTCATTTTCTCCAAGCCAAACATTTTGAAAAGCTTAGCTGCGGTAAATGGCAGGAATGGCTCAGACACAATCGCAAGATTTGCAGCAATATTCAGCGCAATATTCAAAATTGTCGCAGTCCGAACTTCGTCCGTTTTAATCACTTTCCAAGGTTCAGTGTCTGCCAGGTATTTATTTCCCAATCGGGCAAATTCCATCACAAAACTCAATGCCTCACGGAATCGG
>JBILPR010000172.1:0-8999 GCA_044373795.1 Algoriphagus sp.
CAGTAAAGAGCCTGTTTGGTCGAACGTTGCTTGATTTGAATAATTCGCCTTCAATGATTTCTTCCTGTGGCAATTGCAAAGCCCAGCTATTTTTTATGTTTTTGGAAGTAATTTGACAAAATAAATAGTCACCATTTTCGGCATAAGCAAGTACTAAGGCAGGTCTTCGTTTTGAAGAACTTAGGTCTGAAAAAGGGAAATTTACTACTACAATATCTCCTTTCACAAATCCTTCCATGCCTCATCTTCTTGCTTTTTTAACCAATCCTTGGCTAGGGTTTTCTCTGAAAGCAAATAAGTTTCAATAGATTCGTTTACTTCTTCCTTTGACAGTTCAGATTCTAAAAATGTATGAATGGCTTTTTTTTCGAAGTGGGAAAGTTTGCTTAATGATTTGAGCAAGTCCTCCAAAGAAATACTCAGAGCAAGTGTTTTCATAAGCTAAAGTTAAGTTTTATTCAGTTAAGAAATTGAATTTAAGGCTCTTAAACAGACGGATTAAGAAGCGGGAAATTTTTCAATCTTTCAATTTTCAAATCTTTTAATTATAAAAAAGACCGATCAGTCGTAGCTTCATTACTCATTTCTTCTGCCAATTCTTGGCCTAGATACTTATCAATTAATCCGTGTGCGAGGTACAAAAGCGGGGTCAAAAGAATGGCGACTGAGAATTTATAAACATAATTAATGAGTCCGACCGCCACAATCTGACTGATGCTCCAGTTGCCAAAAACATAGAAAGCAATTCCCAAAACCACAAAGGAGTCAAAAAACTGAGAAACGAGTGTAGATCCTGTCGCCCGAAGCCAGATCATTTTGGATCCGGTAACTGACCTTAGCTTTTGAAATACAAAAACATCTATCAATTGACCCAACAAGAAGGCAGTCAATGAGCCCAGAATGATTCCTAACCCTTGGCGAAAAATCGTATTGAATGCAAAACTGATATCAAATTTGCTTCCGTCCGGAGTGGTGGAATTCACTTCCAGCCAGAAGTCTGCAGGTGTCAAAACAGTCACTAAACTGATAATCAAAAAAGCATACGTAATCAAACCAGCCGTCAGAAAGCTGATCTTTTTCACGCCTTTTTTGCCGAAATACTCATTGATAATATCTGTTGTGATAAATACGATCGGCCAAATCACCGCTCCTGCGGTCAGGTTAAAATCCAGAATATACTCGCCAAAAAATGACCAATTGACCGGATCAAAACCAAAGGTTTTTTCAGCTGAGAAGATTTTCACTCCAATGATTTCTGCAAGAATGGCATTGGTCAGGAATATGCTTCCCAGTATAATGAACAGGTTTGTCTTGCGCGAATTTTGAGTTTTATTCATCATAAAGCATAGGTTTGACCTTCTTCACTGAGTATTGTATCCGGGAAAAACACCTGCGCCTCGGCAAGCATCGGCTCCAGATGCACATATCGTGAAGAGAAATGTCCCAAAAGTAATTTTTTAACTGTACTCATTTTTGCAATTTTTCCAGCTTGGGAACCTGTACTATGGAAGGTAAATGCAGCCCTTTTCTCATCAGAATCCATAAAAGTTGATTCATGATATAACAAATCAACGCCTGAAATGTATTGTGCCAATTCGGGATCAAAGATCGTGTCGGAACAAAAAGCATACGCCCGCATTGGAGGAAGCGGATACGTGTACTCCTCAAGAGAATATGTCTTACCGGAAGAATCTCTGTAATTATCTCCTTTTCGTAGGCTTTGAATTGCGCCGAGGGGGATGGGAGTTGCTCTGAGTTTTTCTTTTACCAAGCTTCGGTATCCCGGTTTCTCTTTTATCAGGAATCCAGTTGTGGGTAATCGATGTTTCATCGGGAAGCTGAAAACATCGATTCCAGGAAGGTTAAGCAATAAGTTGAATGCCTGAGGATCAGTTTTCACAAAAGTTAATGGGAAACCAAGTTTGGTATTGCTCCAGCGGAAATTGGTAATGATGATTTCATCCAGTCCCTGAGGGCCAAAAATTGTAAGAGGCTTTGTGCGCTTCGCGAGGTTGTAACTCGACAGCAAGCCGACTAAACCCAGGTAATGATCCCCGTGGAGATGACTGATAAAGATATGTGTGATTCGGGACGACTTAACCTTGTATTTTCTGAGCTGAATCTGCGCTCCCTCCCCGCAATCCAGGAGCAAAAGCTCCTGGCCATAGCGGATCACCTGCGAGGTATGATTTCTTCCGTGGACCGGAATAGAAGAGGTGTTTCCCAGAATTGTTACTTCAAACTCGGGAATCAACCTTCACTTTCTCCTTCCACCCCACCATTAATAGCATGCATGAAAATAGCTTCACCTGCTTCCTCAAGAGTGGAAACCAAGTTCAGCTTTTTGTCCAGCATAGAGATCTTCAAAAGCTTCATGACGTGATCCTGAACACCCGAAATCACGAAAATTCCGCCAATTCTGCTGAATTCTCTGTCACCTACAAGTAGGGCACTCAAACCGCTTGAATCTACATATTTCACCTGAGCCATGTCCAAAACGAGGTTTCCAAAACCTTCAGCATGGATGGTCAACAGCTCAGATTTTAATTTAGGAGCCAATAGAGAATCTAATTTCTCCTCAAGAGGGGTGAAAATAACGTACTGTTCTTTCTTATCGATTGAGTATTTCATAGTCGGTTTTATTGATTTTATTATCCTAAATGAGCAAGAATTGCTTTTTCAATCCGAGCTTCAATTTCTTCTGTATTTGCTTTTTGGAATTTTTCTCCGGTGATTTTTTCGAAAAGCTCAATATAGCGATCAGAGATGCTTTCTACAATTTCGTCAGTCATTTCCGGCACAGTTTGTCCTTCCTTTCCCTGAAAACCATTTGCGATCAACCATTGTCTTACAAATTCCTTTGAAAGCTGCTTCTGAGGCAATCCTTTATCTTGATTTTCACCGTATCCATTTGCATAGAAATATCGGGACGAATCCGGAGTGTGTATTTCGTCAATCAGCAATATTTCGTCGCCAAATTTACCAAACTCATATTTAGTGTCCACCAGAATCAGCCCCATCTGAGCAGCCATTTCCTGACCTCTTTTGAAAAGTGCCCGGGTATATTTTTCAAGCACTGTGTAATCTTCTGCACGTACGATTCCCTGAGCAAGAATTTCTTCTTTGGAAATATCTTCATCGTGTCCTTCGCCTGCCTTGGTGGTGGGGGTGATGATGGGCTCTGGAAAAGCGTCATTCTCTCTCATACCTTCCGGCATATCAACTCCGCAAAGTATTCTTTTACCTGCGGAATATTCCCTTGCCGCATGCCCTGCCATATAGCCTCGGATGACCATTTCTACTTTGAAAGGCTCGCAGCGATGTCCTATTGTGACATTGGGATCGGGAATTGATGTCACCCAGTTGGGAACAATATCGGAAGTTGCTTTCAGAAATTTGGCTGCAATCTGATTGAGAACCTGGCCTTTGTAAGGAATAGGTCGGGGAAGGACCACGTCAAAAGCCGAAATCCGATCAGAAGCGACCACTACGAGTTCTTTTTCGAAAATATAAACATCCCGCACTTTCCCTTTGTAAAATCCTGCTTGTC
The DNA here is from genome assembly GCA_044373795.1 of Algoriphagus sp. Lineage (GTDB taxonomy): Bacteria > Bacteroidota > Bacteroidia > Cytophagales > Cyclobacteriaceae > Algoriphagus. The sequence continues at coordinate 3,551 of JBILPR010000172.1, forward strand.
CGGGGAATTGGAAATGGGTTTCCTTGATCGCTTTGCTCATTCTGAAAGAGTTTTGGCAAAAATAGAAAAAGCTTTCCCTTTCTGCCTTTTGCGGGTGGTTTATTTATTGGTTTTGTTGCCCTTTTCGTAAGTCTCGGTTCGGGTCAGGTTTCCTGCTTCATCGAAGTACTGTCGGATTCCGTCCATTTTTCCATTCACATAGGTGAATACTTCTTCGAGCGTGCCGTTTTCTCTGAATACTCTCACTTCACCTTCCGGAACATCATTCAGATATTTCACTTCGAAGTTAAGCTGACCATTCTCATGAAAACTAATCTCTGAAAGTAAAAATCCCTTCGAATCGAAGACGACTTTTTGACGAATTGCTCCGCTGGAATAAAACCTTTCTGTGGGCTTGGTTGGAACTCCTTTTTTGTAAACTGATTTTTCACGAATCTCTCCGCTCGAATAGAATTCAAATCGCTCTCCTTCGGGAAGTCCATTGATATAATTTCCGCGTCTTTCCGGTTTCCCGTTCGGGTAATTCAATTCATAAATCCCATCCAAGATACCTTCGGAATAGTCTCGAACAGACTGGATAGTTCCGTCCGGAAAATACCGTGTCTCACGACCTTCCAAAACTCCGCTTTTATAGCGGACAGAATAGGTGAGCTGTCTGTTTTCATCAAATTCTTCGAAAAGCCCGTTGTATCTGCCTGCTGAGAAATTCACTTTTGATTTCAGTTTGCCGGATTCATAATAGGTTTGACTCAGCCCATCAGGCTTGTTGTTTTGGAAATTGGTCCGGTCGCTGACCTGTCCGGAGGGAAAATAGGTGATCACTTCTCCCTGAAGTTCATTATTGATAAAAGTGGATTCCTGCTGAAGAGCGCCTCCTGGGAAAAAGCTTTTGGAAACTCCCGATCGCTCGTTATTGATAAATGGAATAATCCGAACCGTGTCACCGGTTTCAGGATCAAGATCGACAAACAAGCCATTCCTTTGGTTGTTTGCCAGCATTCCTATTTGGGTGAGTTTTCCTTCCTCGTCAAATCGCTTGATAATTCCTTCCGCTTTACCATTCACGCGAACGTAAATTTCTTTCAAAAGCCTGGATTCATCGTCGTAATAAGTGCGAATGGAGTCCTGAGCTATTCCTGCTTTTGCAAAAAATAAGAGACAGAAGAAGGTAGTCAGGAGTTTCATTGGACGAAATATTAATCCTCAAGACCTTTCAGTCTTGAGGATTTTTTTGAGAGTTAGAGTTTTTCGATGACCATCGCCGAAGCTCCACCGCCGCCATTACAGATGGCTGCAACGCCGATTTTTCCTGATTTTTGATGAAGGACAGAATTCAGCGTAGTGATGATTCTGGCACCGGAAGCTCCGAGTGGATGACCCAAAGAAACCGCTCCACCGAAGACATTCAATTTGTCATTGTCAAGGTTGAGTTGTCTTTGATTGGCCAATGCCACAGCCGCGAAAGCTTCGTTGATTTCGTAATAATCAATGTCTGCTCCAGTCAAACCTGCATGCTTGATTGCCTTCGGAATAGCCAAAGCAGGAGCAGTGGTAAACCAAAGCGGATCGGTGGCAGCATCAGCAAATCCTCTGATTTTTGCCAAAGGCTTTAATCCAAGCTCTTCCATTTTTTCTTTACTCATCAACACCAAAGCGGATGCTCCGTCATTCATGGTGGAAGCATTTGCTGCAGTGACAGTTCCATCTTTTTCAAATACTGGTCTCAAAGAAGGAATCTTGTCAAACATCACTTGTTTGAATTCTTCATCCTCCTCGATCAAAATTGTCTCGCCTTTTCTTCCCTGTAATTCAACGGGGATAACTTCGTCTTTGAAGGAGCCATTTGCCCAGGATTCTGCGGATCGCTGATACGATTGAATCGCATAGGCATCTTGCTCTTCGCGAGTGATTTTCATTTCTCTGGCAGTGTTATCCGCACAGTTTCCCATAGGGAATTTATAGTAGGCTTCGAAAAGACCATCTTTTACCAATCCGTCAACCAATTCTGCGTTGCCGTATTTATAGCCAAATCTTGCTTTAGGGACGTAAAAAGGCACATTTGACATGCTTTCCATTCCGCCCGCCACGACTACGTCGTTGATTCCAAGCATGATGGATTGGGCGCCAAACATAACAGCTTTCATGCCGGATGCGCAGACTTTATTGATGGTGGTACATGGGACATTGTATCCGACTCCAGCTCCGATTGATGCTTGTCTGGCAGGGGCTTGTCCAAGATTTGCGGACAGCACATTTCCCATAAACACTTCCTGCACTTCTTCTGCCTTCACTCCGGCTTTGGTTAGCGCTCCTTTGATGGCGATACTTCCAAGTTCAATTGCTGTCAAACCGGAGAGTTTACCTCCAAAACTTCCCAGCGGTGTACGAACTGCAGAAACGATGTAGACTTCTTTGATCATGCTTTCTATTTGGGTTTGTTGGGTCAGTTTATTAGTAATTTTGTTGTCTGATTATCCGCAATGTGGCAGCGATATTATTTCCTTCGCTTAGTTGGACAGAAGACCGATGATGGAAGTGGCCTGAATTATAACTTCACAACTCAATTCCCAAATCCGACATTACAAATCTTATATCCGAAATCTTACATCCCAAATCCGAAATCTGCCATTCTTCCGTCTCCCGTCTCCGGTCTTCCGACTCTCTTACCAATCCGGTAATCCCCGTTTCGGTTTCTCAGTCGGTTTCTTTTTGTTTTGCTGGATGTATCGAAGCTCGGCAGCATTCATGCTTTCCAGAATTTGGGAAGCTTGTTCCGGAGTCAGGTTCATGGCTTTCAGCTTTTCTTTGAAAGCTTCCATTGCTTTTTGCTTGTCGGCTAAATCTGCATCCATCTGGTCATTGGCACCTTCTTCTGCAGGGTCATCACTTTTTTCGGTTGGATTGCCGGACTCAGATTCTTTTGCTTTATCCTCTTCGGTTTTTTCTCCGTCTTTCTGCTTCTCGTCCTGCTCACCTTCTTCACCCTGACTTTTCTGGTCTTGCTTCTGGTCCTGCTGTTCCTGATTTTGCTTGTCCTGTTGCTCTTTATTTTCCTGCTCTTCCTCTTCTTCTTTTTCCTTTTCGAGTTTTTCTTTCAAAGCCTGAAGCTTTATATCACCGGGAAATTTCCCCAAACCTTCATTGACAGACTGTAAGGCCTGATCTTTATCCGTTTTGACATATGATCTTGCCGCCCGATTGAAAAAATCACCAGCGGTCTGGGCATGAAGTGAGTTCAAACCAAGGCAGATAAATATTCCCAAAATTAAGGCTATTCTATTTCTCATCTATTTCGACGATTTCAGTCAGACTAGTAATAAACTCCTGGTAAGCCGCAACAGTTTCATCCTGTTGCAATGCCTCGTTCAATAAATTGAGCGCGTCCTTAAATCGGAATTGCTCCACCAGCCTGTCGGCTTCTGCTTTTTTGCGCTTCGCAAATTCCGAAGGCTCTGGCTTATTTGGATCTTGGTTTTTGCGTTCCTCATCTCTTTGCAGCCATCTTGCCAGCATTTCGTAATTGTATCTCGCTACTTCATTCATCGGATCCTGAATCAAAGCAGATTGGAATTTACTCAAAGCGGCTTCGTATTCCTGCTTGTCTCCAATGATGACACCGCCTTGATTATAAGCAAATGATGCGAGTAATTTATTCGGTGATACCGAGGTTTTGTCGTAGTATCCTGCGGCCTCTTCAGGCTTTTCAGAATGGTGGTAGCTGAGTCCCAAATCGAAGTCCAATTCAGCAGAACTGTATTGAAACTCCTCAATCAGGAAAAGATGGTTTTTGACAGACTCATCGTATTTAGCCTCAGCATAACTGTCAGCGGCGGTGTCAATGGCAAAATTCAACCTCGAAACCCTAGTCCAGGAACCGGGAATCAAAAGAAAAACAGCCATAAATACTTTGCTCCAGGTCATCTTATAACTTGATCGTTTTGAGTGGTAAAATCATGTCTAAAAGCGCCAGCGCCAATGCAACCAACAGGAAGTAAAAATACTTATTGGCTGAGGCTTCTACAACTCGCGAACCAGTTACTCCGCCTTCCAATCGCTCAAGAGCTCCGGTCAAATCTCCGATTTCGGAAATTTCATCTGAGATTTCGAAATATTGTCCATCCGTCTCTGCAGCAATTTGCTGAAGCGGAGTTTTATTTAAAATTGTCCGGGCAGGCTTTCCGGTTTCCGGATCGATGACCACACCATTTCCTCTCGGAATAGTACTTCCTGCTTCCGTTCCGATTCCAAGGGAAAAAACCTTAATCCCAAGTTCGTTCATTTCAGAACCAATTCCTTCCAGATCATCTCCGAAGTTTTCACCATCGGAAATCAAAATAACTGACTTGGAAGTGATTTCCTGCGATTCATCAGATTTGAATCGATCCATCGCGATTCGTAACGGCGCATTGAGATCGGTTCCAAGATTCGGGACAAGTCCTGTGTTCAGTCCGTCTATATAGAGTTGCAAAACACTCTGATCGAAAGTAAGCGGGCATTGCAAAAAAGCCTCAGAACTGAAAATGATCAAACCTATCCGATCCGAAGGAAAGCTTTTGGTTAGGTTTTTTAGCTCAAACTTTACCCGTTGAAGCCTGCTTGGACCGATATCAGTTGCATTCATCGACTGCGAAAGATCCACCGCAATGAAAATATCTTTTCCCTCTTCCTGGATTTCTTTGGTAGAAACTCCAATTGATGGTCCGGCAAAAGCAATCAGAAACAAAATGAAATAAGAACCTCTCAAAACCATTTTGGTAAATAGTCTGCGCTTCTCTACTTCCAGCTTCTTATTGATTGACCAATAGCGGAATAGATATATTAAATAAAGCAAGGCGAATAGGCCTGCGATCAAAAGGGTGAGTTTGACGTCCGGGTAAGCCCAAATCATGGCCTGAAATTATAAAATAAAGATCACTTTGAAAGTCCTTTTGTACTTGCCAAAGGACCGCACACAAATCTTTTCGGAGAATTAACAAACATTAATCTTTCTCAATCGTCTAGCTTTGGTATTTATATTCTCAAAATTTCTCTGATGCAGTCACAGGTTCAATTTTTTTTAGCGGTTTTTTTCTCAATTACTCTACTCTCAGTTGGAAGTGTTTCCGCACAGGAAACCGGAGTTCTTTCAGGGGAAGTATTGGATGTTAGTAATTCCGAACCTTTGCCGGGGGCTAATATTTATTGGGAAAACGATGTCTCCACAGGAGTAGTGGCAGATTTGGAGGGGAAGTTCCAAATCAAATCAGTTTCCCTTCCTGCAAGATTGGTTGTTTCTTATCTCGGGTTTGAAAAATCAATCCGTACGATCAACCAAAACGATCTGAGTAAACCAATACGCTTTTTCCTGAAACCTGAAGAAATGTCGCTTGATGAAATCATCATCATGGAACGGAGACCCGATGAGCAGGTGAAAAATCTGGAAACAGGAAAAGCCACAATTCCCATGGAA
>JBILPR010000526.1:0-2543 GCA_044373795.1 Algoriphagus sp.
CGCAACAATAACTTGTTTTTCATTGGTTCGGCAAATTATGAAATCAACGAAAACCAAAACATTGGATTGAACCTACAGGCCTCTGATAACTTCAATGCAAGCATCAATAATTCAATGACGGATATTACCTCTTCGGGGTCGAATGAGGTAAGTTACCTGGATTCATACAACGATGGTGACGGCCGGACTAACCGACTATTTGCCAATCTTCACTACGATGCTAAACTGGATACGATTGGTACCAAAATCTCAACAGATTTGGATTTCACCCGAATGAATTCTGACGGGGAATCCCTGTTGAGTAACCAATATTGGACTGGAACTAATCAGTCAAACCTGACTAATGACAGAATCCTGACGGAGAATGATATGTTTTACACCATCTTCACTGCGAAAGTGGATTTCATCAAGCCTCTTGGAAAGGGCAGAACTTTGGAAACCGGCGTAAAAAGATCCTGGGTAGAATCTGACAACAATCTGGACCTGACCAAATCAGTCGAAGATGGTCCTTTCGAAGAGCAACTGGGAAGTAACAGATTCATTTATAAGGAAAATGTTTTAGCCGCTTATGCTACCTACAAAGGAAATTTCTCTGAAAAACTTTCCTTCCAGGCAGGTTTGAGAGGTGAATACTCAGACATTTCCGGAAACTCGGTTACTCTAAAAAAGTTGAATACCCAGCAATACTTCAACCTTTTCCCAACTGCATTCCTGCAGCATAAAGTAAGTGAAAACTATCAAATCGTTTATAACATCAATCGCCGAATTACACGTCCAAACTACAGATTGCTTAATCCATTCATCTATTACATTGACCCATTGACTGCTGAGACAGGAAATCCGAACCTGAAACCTCAGTATTCGAACAATATTGAAATGAACCATGTGGTCAAAGGAAGCTACCAATTTAGCCTTGCCTATTCAGAGACGGAAGATGCATTCATGCAGGTTTTTATCCAGAATCAGGAAAACAAAACAACGGTGACTTTTACCGACAACTTTGACAAAACCAGAAATGTGAATTTCCGTGCAATCGCGCCACTTCAGATCAAAGAATGGTGGAGTACATCTAATATGGTTCAGGTCACTTACAACAGATTCAAGTCTCTGATTGGGGATGATTACCTAGACAATGCCCAGACTTCGTATATGTTGAGAACTCAGCATAATTTGAATCTTCCGAAAGGATTCAAACTTGAACTTATAGGAATATACCTCGGGCCTCAGATCTGGGGACAAGGGATGATTGATGGATTTGGTTGGGTAGATGCTGGTATTACCAAGTCTATCATGAAGGATAAATTGACAATCGCTGTAAATGGTACTGACCTCTTCAGAACTCAGGTGATCTATGCAGATATAAAATTTGCAGAGATAGATACCAACTTCAGACAATACAGAAATAATCAGGGAGTAAGATTTACGGTGAAATATAATTTTTCCAAAGGAGAAAGCTTCCGGGTAAAAAGTGATTCAGGAAGTTCTGAAGAAAGAAACCGACTGGATTAATCCGAAATCAAGAAAACCACAAGTACTAAAAAAGTGTGAAAGCCGGAATCAGTTTCCAGCTTTCTCTTTTAGATAGCGATAGAAATGGAGATATTTCGCAATGAAGTTTTTGGATCTCCATACCCATCACATCAAACCAGGAAATTGCATTTTCAGTCTTTCACCCGAATTTGATATTCCAGACTCGGGGTGTTTTTCGGCAGGATTACATCCTTGGTTTTTGAAAGAAGATTGGCCGGAAAATGTGGAGAGGATCATAGAAATAGCCAAAAATCCCAGATGTTTGGCGATTGGTGAATCAGGCTTTGACCGGCTAAAAGGGCCAGAAATTTCCATCCAAAAAGAGGCTTTTCAAGCACAGGCGGAATTGGCTTGCACATTAAATATTCCCCTGATTTTACACTGTGTCAAAGGGCAGGATATTTTATTGGAGTTTTTGAAAAGTTCGAAAAATCCTCCAAACGTTATCTGGCATGGGTTTAATCAAAATCCCAGATTGGCCATCCAATTACTCGACTTCCCTGTCTCTTTTTCCTTTGGAAAAGGGCTTTTGATTGCGGATTCTAATGCTTCGCACTGGCTTAAGTCTTGTCCTTTGGATCGGATCTTTCTGGAGACGGACGATTCGGGGTTGGAAATTTTTTCGATTTATCAGGCTGCATCCTTACTTTTGCAGCTCTCCGTGGAGGATCTTGGCACTCTGCTGAAGGAAAACTGGAATCGAATTTCAATCAGAAAATTAGCATGAGTGAGTTTACCTGGCTGAGCCGGACAGAATTAATCACCGGTCGGGCAGGACTGGAAAAGCTTACTAAAAAGCATGTACTTATTGTTGGACTTGGAGGTGTAGGCTCATTCGCAGCTGAGTTTATTGGCAGATCCGGTGTGGGAGAGATGACGATTATTGATGGAGATGTGGTCGATATCACCAATGTCAACCGGCAGCTTCCCGCGACTCAAAAAAACATTGGCCAATCAAAAGCCGAATGGATGGAAGAGCGATTGCTCTCAATCAATCCGAGCCTGAATATTCA
>JBILPR010000527.1:0-2542 GCA_044373795.1 Algoriphagus sp.
ATAACTACAAGGAACTATTTGTCTGGAAAAGATCCATCAAGCTATGTGCGAAAGTGTACATCCTTACTTCAAAATTTCCAGGTGAAGAAAAGTTTGGCTTGATATCTCAAATGAGAAGAGCTGCGGTTTCAGTTCCTTCCAATATTGCAGAAGGAGGAGGAAGACGGACATATAAGGAGTTCCTGTGTTTTCTGGGAGTTGCCCATGGTTCAATTTGCGAGCTTGAAACGCAACTTTATGTTAGTCTTGAATTAGAATTTATTAAACAGAATCAACTTGACGAGTTAGGAACCGAGATTACCGAAATCCAGAAAATGCTTTACGCACGTATTATAAAATTTGAAAACCCAAATTGACTTAGTCTAGAATCTTATGTCTAAAGTCTAAAATCTAAAAAATATGGCCACAATAACAAAATCCATCCAAGGGGGCGAATTCCTCGTCAGAGAAACCCCGGCACAGGATATTTTTATACCTGAGCAGTTTAATGAGGAACAAAGAATGATGGCTCAGGCTTGTCAGGATTTCATCGATACGGAGATCACTCCCAATATCGAAGAGATTGACAGCATGAAAAACCCGGATCTGGTTCCGGCAATTTTTAAGAAAGCCGGAGAACTCGGGCTCTTGGGAATCGCTGTTCCGGAAGAGTACGGAGGAATGGGCATGAGCTTCAATACGTCCATGCTGATTGCAGATATCATCGGTGGGGCAGGTTCATTCTCCACCACATATGGTGCTCATACCGGAATCGGGACATTGCCAATTCTTTATTATGGGACCGAGGAACAAAAGCAGAAATACCTGCCCAAACTCGCGGTAGGTGAATGGGCTGCCTGCTATTGCCTGACTGAGCCTGATGCAGGTTCTGATGCAAACAGCGGAAAAACAAAAGCAACGCTTTCTGCTGACGGTAAACATTACATGATCACCGGACAGAAAATGTGGATTTCAAATGCCGGATTCGCAGACCTTTTCATTGTTTTTGCAAAAATCGAAGATGATAAAAACTTGACTGCTTTCATCATTGAGAAGACATTCGGAGGAATAACGATGAATGCAGAAGAGAAAAAAATGGGAATTAAAGGCTCATCTACCCGTCAGGTATTCTTCAACGATTGCCCTGTACCGGTTGAAAACATGCTTTCTGATCGTCAGAATGGGTTTAAAATCGCAGTGAATATTCTGAATATCGGCCGGGTGAAACTAGGAGCGGGAGTTTTGGGTGGCGTAAGGACTGTCACTACTCACGCGATCAAGTACTCCACAGAGCGAAAGCAATTTGGAGTGAGCATTAATACTTTTGGAGCGGTGAAAGCCAAACTAGCTGAAATGGCTTTGAGAACTTTCGTTACAGAGTCTCTTTGCTACCGTGCAGGCCAAGACATAGAGGATCGGATGAATACCTTTATTTCCGAAGGAATGAACGAGGCGGAAGCAAAATTGAAAGGAGTCGAAGCATTTGCAATTGAATGTGCGATTGCCAAAATCCATGGTTCTGAAGTTCTCGATTATGTGGTGGATCAAGGTGTACAAGTCTATGGAGGAATGGGCTATTCTGCCGAAGCTCCAATGGAAAGAGCATATCGCGATGCCCGTATTGCCAGAATTTATGAAGGCACAAACGAAATTAACCGAATGCTGATGGTTGGAATGCTACTCAAGCGGGCAATGAAAGGTGAGGTCAATATTTTCGAACCGGCAATGGCGGTTTCGAAAGAGCTTACTTCGGTTCCTTCTTTCGAGACTATCGATACTTCAGAGCTATTCGCTGCGGAAAAAGAAGTACTGAAAAAGCTAAAGAAAGTATTCCTGATGGTCGGCGGCAAAGCTGCCATGGCGCTTCAGGATAAAATCGAAGGCGAGCAGGAAGTGATGATGAATCTTGCAGATGTCATGATCGAGATCTATGCTTCAGAATCAGCACTTCTCAGAACCGAGAAGTTGGTAGGCATGAAAGGCGAAGCCGCCTGTGCAAATCAAATCGCCATGACCCAAATTTATTTGACCGAAGCGGTGGACAAAATCAACGCAGCGGCCAAGGAAGCCATCGCAAGTTTTACGAGCGGAGACGAGCAGAAAGTCATGCTGATGGGGCTGAAGCGGTTCACCAAAGCTGACCTTGTCAACACCAAAGAACTGAGAAGAGGAATTGCAGATTACATGATTGCTCAGGGTAAATACCCATTTTAAGTTAGAGATACATTGAGTACCCAAGCCTCCGATCGCATTCAGAATCGGAGGCTATTTTTATTATTACCATTTTTAAAATCAAGTGATTTTATGGCCATTTCCGACCAAATCAACGTAAATTAATATCATGGAATTGCAAAAAGTAAAAACTGAACTTCATAAGATAATTGATGAGGTGAAAGATGAAAAGCTTCTTACCAGTATTTTAAGAATGCTTAAGAACGAGAATGAAGTTCATTCTGATTGGTCGGTTTCCGACTCCCAAAAAAGAGAGTTGGATATAGCATATGAGGAAAGTCTGGCTGAAAAAAATTTACTTGACTGGGAAATTGTGAAACAAAGACTTTCA
>JBILPR010000173.1:0-8983 GCA_044373795.1 Algoriphagus sp.
CCGGAACCAATTATGAGAACGTGCTTTATGCTACTGTCTTTAGGCATTTCAAGTTGGGGATTGAGAGAAAGAATTTACTTAGGTCCAAATTGGTGCAAAATTAGAAAAATATTCCAAAGGGGAACGGATAAGTTTCATTAATCTCAAATGCTTTTCCTCGAAAGGTTCAATCTCTTCATCCCAAACACAAAAATTTTGAAGCCTGATAAATCAGGCTGGTATTGAAAAGGATATTTCCTATTTTGAGCCGTTCTTGATTAATTCAATAGCCATTTTAGCCCTTTAGCCAAACTTTCCTGAACCCAAAACACATGAAGCCCAAAATTTGGAATGCCATCATCTTTGCCGTAATAGCACTTGCGGCAGGCTCTTATTGGCTTGTTTTCGAAGAAAACAAGCTGACTCCGGAGCTATTTAATATCCCGTTTATTTTTTGGTCAGGCTTCCTGATCACAGCTTTGGTGGTACTACTCACCTACCTCGGGTCAGTTTTCTTCCCACATGAAGAGCCTAAAAAACCATGATTGAATGGCTGATTTTCTTTTTCGCCCTTTTTCTGGCTTCGCTGGGATATGCTTCTTATAAGTCGTACAGCAAAAATCGGACGTCAGACGATTTCATGTTGGCCGGTTCGAATATTGGGGCCGTCCTCGGTTTCCTGACCTTTTCTGCCGCTTTGTTCAGTGCTTTTACGTTCATGGGAATGCCGGATTTTTTCCGTACTCACGGTGTAGGCGCCTGGATATTTCTTGCTCTTTCAGATGCGTTCATGGTTTTTATTCTAATCTGGTTTGGATATTCCCTGCGCAAAAGAGCAGCTACGACAGGCTATAAAGGCGTTGCCGGATTTATCCAAACTTGCTATCAGAATCGCTATGCGGGATACCTCATTTTCGTAAGCTCCTTTCTGTTTCTGATTCCCTACGTAGCAATTCAGATACGCGGGATTTCGATATTTCTGAATGCAGCTTTCCCGGATATGCTTCCCTACTGGTCCTGGTCAGCGATTTTGGTAATATTGATGTTGATCTATTCTGAGATCGGCGGACTGAAAGCCATCATGTACAGCGACGCTATTCAAGGGGTGATCCTACTCGTTGTTATTTGGATCATTGGCATGACTTGCCTGAAAATGGCAGGAGGACTTGAACCTGCTTTGGCACAGGTGGCAGAAACCAACGCCGGATTACTGAGTCTGCCCGGTCCAAAAGGGCTTTTCACCAGTCCATTCCTGATCGCATCTGCGATTGCAATTGTCCTCATTCCGATCTCCCAGCCACAGTTTACAACCCGGTTGGTGGTGTTGAAAGACCTGAAATCAGTCCATAAAATGGCTTACGCTGTTGGGATTTTTGCAATTCTCGTGATTTTGCCAACTGCTTTCATTGGCTTGTATGGCGCGGTAAAATATCCGGATGCCAGCACTGCGGATTTCCTTTCAAATTCCCTCCTCTTTGATCAGGCGGAACCTGTGGCAGCTCTTGCTGTAGTAGGTTTGTTTGCCGCTTGTCTTTCCACGACAAATGCGCAGATTTTTGCTTTGGGAACTGAACTGAGATCACTTTTGTCCGGATCGGACAAATTCAATATGAGAGTGACTCAGATCTCAATTTTGATTTTCTCCATAATCGTGTTGGTATTTTCTACCTACATGAGCGATGAATTGGTCCTTTTGGCGAGGGTGAGTTTCACCGGTACTTCGATGATCGCTCCGGTGGTTTTGGGGGCTGTGATTTTCAAAAACCCACCAAAATCTCTCATCATTCTGTCAAGTTTTGCACTAGGTTACTTTGTGCTTTCACTTGCTGGATTTGTGCCGGATCGCTTCGGAGATCTTCCCCTCGATTATGTGATGTATTGTATCTTATTTGTATTAACCCTTATCCTGATGCTGACCCATCATTTTACCCAAAAATCTACTCATGCAGCTTGATTCTTCTTTTAAAATATCACAGCTCAACGCTCCTTTGAAAAGATTCTGGGAACTTTCATCTGAAAAAATTCTCCATATACAAAAGTCTTTTGACCCTGCGAAGGGAGCACCAGTCTTTACCGAAAAAGGGAAATATGTCACTCGTGGTTGGACCGAATGGACTCAGGGTTTCCAATATGGATCAGCTTTGCTTCAATTCGATGCCACCGGAGAGGAGCAATTTCTTCAGATCGGCAGAGAGAATACGGTGAAGAAGATGGCCCCACATCTTACTCATACAGGAGTTCATGACCATGGGTTCAACAATGTGAGCACCTATGGAAATCTTCTGCGAATGATGGAGGAAGGCAAAATCGAAGGTTCTGTCTGGGAAAAAGAGTTTTACCAACTTGCCATCAAAGTCAGCGGATCTGTTCAGGCGCTGCGCTGGACCAATATTCCCGGAGGCGGATACATGTACTCCTTCAATGGCCCGCATTCGCTTTTTGTGGATACCATCCGGACATGCCGGGTTTTGATCCTTTCGCATGCCTTGGGCCATGTGCTTCAAGGAGAAAATGACAAGCGCATCAATCTCCTCCACCGGGCCATTCAGCATTTGTTGAGCACAGTGCGATATTCGATTTTCTATGGAAAAGGCAGGGATCGCTATGATGTTTCAGGCCGAACCGCACACGAGATAATTTTCAATACGAATGACGGAAATTACCGCTGCCCCAATTCCCAACAAGGCTACACCGGATTTAGCACCTGGACCCGCGGGCTTGCTTGGGCAATTGCCGGTCTTGGCGAGACGCTGGAGATTTTGGACAAAATTTCGGAATCCGATTATTCAGAAATCATTTCCAAAGAAGCTTTGATCGCCGAACTTTCGCAGGCAGCCATCGCAACTTCGGAGTTTTACCTGGCAAATACTCCAACTGACGGCATTCCTTACTGGGATACCGGAGCCCCTAATTTGCATAAAATGGGAGATTACCTGAATAGGCCTTCTGATCCATACAATGCTCATGAACCAGTCGACAGCTCTGCGGCAGGTATTGCTGCTCAGGGATTTCTCCGAATCGGAAACTGGCTGAAGGATTCCGATCCGGATAGATCAGCAAAATACATCCAAACAGGTGGTCAGCTTGCTCAGACGCTTTTCAGCGAACCCTATCTTTCCACAGCTTCAGATCACCAGGGAATGATTTTGCATTCGATTTACCATCAGCCAAATGGCTGGGATTATGCGCCCGATCCGGCTTTGGCACCTCATGGGGAATCAAGCATGTGGGGAGATTATCATGCGCGGGAACTTGCTTTGCTCCTGCAGCGAATAGTCCGCGGAGAAAAATATTACAGCTTTTATAATTGCATTGCGAAATGAGCGGGGGTAAAAACAAACCACAGTATCCAAGAGTGGCGCAGCTCAAAACAGCAGAGCAGTTTCGAGGTCATCTTGGAAAAGAAGGAATTGAGCTGGGTTTCGATGAAGAACTGATATCCGGCGAAAATTCTCCTTTTGCGAAAGCACATCGGCTAAGATCCGGCAACCAAATCGGAAATGCTTTTTGCATCCTCCCAATGGAGGGCTGGGACGGAACTGAGGGCGGCCGGCCAACCGATCTCACCCGCAGAAGGTGGAGAAACTTTGGAATCAGCGGTGCAAAATTACTTTGGGGTTGCGAGGCTGTTGCTGTCCGACATGAAGGACGTGCAAACCCGAATCAGCTTCTGATGAATGAGGAAAACTTTCAGGACTTTGTCGAGCTGTACCAACTGGTGCAGGATGCGCATCAGGAAGTTTTTGGCCGAACCGATGATCTGCTTACTGGCTTGCAGTTGACCCACTCTGGTCGCTTCTGCAAACCCAACGATAAAAAGAAGATGGAACCGAGGATTCTCTATCCACACCCGATTCTGAATAAGAAGTTTGGCTTGCCGGATAATTATCCTCTGATGACAGACTCTGAAATCGATCAGATCATTCGGGATTATGTAAAAGCCGCCGTTTTAGCCCAAAAAGCAGGATTTCAATTTGTCGATGTCAAGCATTGCCATGGATACCTGGGGCATGAGTTTCTGAGCGCTTATGACCGTGAGGGGAAATACGGAGGTTCGTTCGAAAACCGAACCCGATTCCTGAGGGAGGTTGTGGCCGGGATTCGAGCTGAAGCTCCGGGTTTGGAGATTGGCGTTCGTTTGAGCGTTTTTGACTGGATGCCTTTTCAAAAAGGTCCGGATGAAACAGGTATTCCTTCTGTCGTAACTGAGTACAAACTGGCTTTTGGCGGTGATTCCACAGGAAAGAAAGAAGACCTGACTGAGCCTTTTGAGTTTCTAAAGCTTTTGCAAGAACTCGAAATCGAACTCCTTTGCACCACAGCCGGCAGTCCCTATTACAATCCTCATATTCAGCGTCCGGCGCTTTTTCCTCCCTCTGACGGATACCTTCCGCCGGAAGACCCGATGCATGGAGTAGCGAGACAAATCCGAATTACTGGAGAAGTGAAAAAGGCTTTTCCAGGTTTTTATGTCGTAGGCTCGGCTTATTCTTATCTTCAGGAATGGCTCCCAAATGTAGGTCAGCACGTCCTTCAGTCAGCTCAGGCTGACTCGATCGGTTTGGGCAGATTAGTCTTGAGTTACCCTGATTTTCCGGCGGATATACTCAGCGGAATCTCAATGAAGCGAGGAAAAATCTGTCGCACTTTCTCCGATTGTACGACCGCTCCGAGAAACGGAATGGTCTCAGGTTGCTATCCGCTTGATCCTTTCTACAAGGCAATGGATGAGTACTCCCAACTTAAACAGCTCAAGGAATCATGAAAAAAGTAGCGCTCATCACCGGCGGAACTCGTGGAATCGGTTTGGGAATTGCCAGAAAGCTGGCTGAAAATGGATTTGACCTGGCAGTAAGCGGATTAAGGCCGGAATCAGAAGTCACAGCTGTTTTAGACGAACTCAGAAGTCTGGGCGTCGAAGTTTGCTATGCTCCCGGAAACATCAGTCAGACGGAAGACCGAAAAGCAATTGTGAAAGTGGTAAAGGAAAAATTTGGAACAATAAATGTTCTGGTCAATAACGCCGGAGTCGCCCCGAGAACGAGAGCGGATATTTTGGAAGTGACCGAGGAAGATTACGATCACCTGATGGAAATCAATCAGCGCGGGACATTTTTCATGACTCAGGAAATTGCCAAATGGATGATTGAGTTGAAAAGGGAATCTCCTGAAGCAGAGATTTCAATCGTGACTATCACCTCAATCTCGGCTGTTTTGGCTTCGGTAAATCGGGCGGTTTACTGCATGTCAAAATCCGGATTATCCATGCTTTCGCAGGTCTTGGCAGTGCGTATGGCTGAGTTTGGAATTCCTGTTTATGAAATCCGGCCCGGCGTGATCGAAACAGATATGACCGAAAAAGTAAAAGGCGCTTATCAGGATCGGATAGCCAATGGCCTGACGTTGGAACCGCGAATGGGTCAGCCCGAAGATGTGGGAAAAGTGGTTGCAGCGTTGGTTCGAGGGGATCTTCCCTACTCGACTGGACAAGTGATCACTGTGGATGGAGGATTGACTGTGGCGAGACTTTAATTAAAAAGGGCTCAAAAGACTTTTAGAAAACTGAAGGTCCCTCTTTCAAAATGAAAGAAATTTAGACTAATTATAGCTTCGGAATTGAGTAACTTTAGGTAGATAGAATTTAATTTCACTTGCTGAAAAATCACTTTTAGACATCATGAAAATCCGTTTTTTACTCGTTTTTCTTTTTTGTACCAGCTTCAACTTACAAGCGCAACAATTCAATGTCGGCATCCGATTGCAAAAGACCCAACAGATGTATTGGGAGAATGGAATCTCTGCCCAGTATTCCTTCGCCAATTTCAAGCCCAATCGTTTATTTGTGGGATTTGATTTTGTTACTTCCAGACTTGGCACCGCCATTAATTCCAATGCTCTAAAACAGGATAGTTACATCTTTTCCGGCAGTTGGTATTTCTTCAAAAACAAACCTTATCATCTGATTGGCAGATTGAATACCGGCTATCTGAACACAGATCTTGAGTATGAAATTTTTGATGACCTTCCCTCATCTGCCTTTCTCCTTGCACCAGAATTGGGCTTTAATTATTCTCCTGAGAAATTGCCGATTGCTTTGAATTTGGGCCTTGGGTATTACCTCAACATGCAAGATGAAAACAAAACTCCCGGCACCTTTCAGCCCCTCTTTTACCATCTGACTGTTTATTACAAACTTTTTAATCAGGAAAAATGAAAGCGCTACTTCGAAATGTTTCAATCTGCCTGTCAATTATATTGATTGTTGCCTGCAATGCTACTCCGGATATAACCGACGAAATGCTTGACGGCGATGTGATCTTTGATCCCTCGCTCTACACACCGGAAGATTATCTGGTTTCTGCCAAATACCCTGCCCCAACCCAAGAAGATCTCAAAAAGCACGTTTTGATCGCTTCTCACGGATACTCAGCCTCGACTTTTGAATGGGATGAATTTATGGATTGGTCTACTGATTCTTCCTACAGGATTTCTTCCGTTTTGCTTGATGGCCACGGCAGGACCTATGAAGATTTTCGGGCTTCGAAATGGGAGGACTGGCGTGCAGCTATCATCCGGGAATATGAGTTGCTGGAAGATTTGGGCTATACCAAAATCAGCTTAGTCGGTTCATCCACAAGCGCTGCATTGCTGGTGGAATTAATGCAGTCCGGCTATTTCAATAACCATATCAAACCGAAAAACATTTTCCTGGTTGACCCAATTATCGTTCCTACTACTAAACTCCAATCTATCGCTGACCTCATCGGTCCCATGCTGGTTTACATAGAAGTAGATCAGACCGCCGAAGAAGATAAGTATTGGTACCACTTCAGACCTCATGAAACCGTCAGCGAATTAAACGAAGTCATTCAAAAAGTCAGAAAAGGCCTGGAAAAAGGGATTACAGTTCCGAGTGGAACCCACGTGAAGTCCTTCCATTCCAAAGCTGACCCGACAGCCAGCACGACCAGTACCGTGCTTATTTACAAAGGACTGGAGCATTTAGATGGCAGCAAAATCGATGTTCAGCTCATGGATTCCGACATCCATGTTTTTACCCGGCTGAGCTTGAGGCCGAGCGTTTCACCGTTGGAACGATCTAATCAATTGGATGCTTTTACACAGATTTCGAAAAGATTGAATTAATCACCAGTCAACTTTTTCCCTTCGATAAAAGCCAAAAATTAAAATCTGAATTCCGTTGAGAATCACTTCCTGCGCAAAAAGCAATCTCAAGAATAAGAGGATTACTTCTTCAACATTAACCAACCTCTCGGATCTACTTCCGGCAGGGTTTTGCTTGAGACTAAAACAGGCTTTGAACCCAAAATCACTTTCTGAATTCCCTCGGAGGTTTTCACTTCTACGGGCATCGTAAACTCAATCCCTTTCAGGCTAATCTGATATCCAGATTTTCCTTTTTTCGCCACCTTTACTTCGGGTAGGTCAGTTGTAAGCAGGTATAAGTCAAAGAATCCCTGCAAATCCTGTCCGGTATATTCAGCCACAAAATCAGTAAAATCCTTCGTGTTGACCCGATTCTGATAAGTAAATCGCTCATCGGAAGCAAAGGCTTTCAGCATTGGGAAAAACACCTCATCCCCAAGAATTCCCCGGAGGGAATGAACCACAAAAGCTCCTTTGGTATAGATCTCGGGATGATAGGATTCCTCTTCGGTACTATTCGGCGGGCTGACAACGGGACTGATATGCTCGATGGATCTTCCGACTGATTGGGCTTGATCAAAATATGCTTGCTCACCGCCATGCTCCCAATAAAACATCCAATCCCCAAAAGCGGTGAATCCTTCATGAATCCACATATCCGCCCAGTCCCCGACAGAGACTTTGTTGCCAAACCACTCATGTCCAAGTTCGTGATGGAGTAACCAGTCGTATTGTACATCTCCCATGGGTACAAACTGGAAATTATTCCCATACGCATTGATGGTTTGGTGCTCCATGCCGAGGTAGGGAGTTTCGACCACCGCTATTTTATCCTCCGGAAAAGGAAATGCCCCGAAATACTTCTCAAGGGTTTCCGTGCTGGTTTTTAAGATGGAGAGAAGTTCTTTTGCCTTTGCCCGGTTCTCCTGCAAAACCCACACATGCATCGGAATCTTGTCCCCAGAAACAGATGTGAATTCCAGCTTCTCCTCTTGGAAAATCCCCAAGGTAAAGTTGACATTGTAATTATTGATCGGATAGGCCGTGGACCAATGGTAAACGAGCTGGTCCTCCAACATTTTAACATCCATAAGTTTCCCGTTAGAAGCTACAAAATATGGCTTCGGCACAGTGAAAAAAAGATCCACTCCTTCGGTAGGTTCGCTCGAAGGATGGTCCAGTGCAGGCATAAAGATTTTGGCACCTTCTCCCTGGGACGAAAGCCCCATCCAATGATTGTCGAAGGAATCCTTTTCCCATGTAAAACCACCTGTCCAAGGCGGATTAATGGCAATCGGAGTCTTGCCGTGGTAAAAAACCTCCGCCGAATTGCAGGTGCAATCATTGGGCAGGATATCCAGAATATTGTTCAAATGGTTGAATTGAACCTCTTCCCCATTCATGAGCACTTTCTCGACTTTATATTCATCAATGAGATTGAGTCTCAAGGTATCGAGCTTTTCGGGAGAAGAAAAAGTGATTGTATTCGATCCCCGAATGGATCGAGTTTCCGGCAGGATTTCCAAATTCAACCGGTAATGCTTCACTTCGAATTTTTGCTGAAGCGGATCTATCGGACCACCCCAATCCCAGTTTTGGGAAAAAACCGGAGAAGTAATAGAAAGGAAAAGCAGGCAAAAAGTGGGGAATAATTTCATCTCAATGTGTAATTCTTAATAGATTTTCAAACGAAAATTAAAAAAAAAGCCCAAAAATCGGGCTTTTCTTACTTCAGGGGGAAGCAACTTTTACTTACTTCCCAAATGTTCAAGAATCGATCCAAAAAACTAATTTTTTCTGGGATTATTTTTTTCAAGAATCAACAACTCTTGAAAAA
>JBILPR010000174.1:0-8974 GCA_044373795.1 Algoriphagus sp.
TATTTTTTTATTTCTATTCCTGGCTTATCAGTTATAGACAAGAAATCCTCGTGGATTTTCATTTTGCTTTCTTTTCTTTGGCCCATACAATCGGGTAAAATTTTACTCCGGAAATTGAAGATCCGGCAATATCACCAGATACCGCCGAAATTTCCGGGTTAGACAGGAGTGACTGTTGTCCTAAAAAAACAGAGGTAAAACTTTAAAGTTTCGGCAAGATTTTTTACCGGATGGAAGGCCTTCCTTTGGAATAGAGTTCTTTCATGACTTCGATCTTTTTAGGATCCTCCACGAGCGATTGATCGGAAAACATCATGATTCCTGAAGCCGGAGCTTTTGATCCTTCGATCATCACCTTTCGGAATTCTTCCGGACTGACGATTCCCGGATTATTGTGGGATTGCACAATGGCCCATATTTGGGGTTTACCTTTCTTTTCAACGTCAATAGTCTTACCAAGCCATACGACATACTCTCCCACCCAAGAGACTGGTCTTGATTTCATTTTATGAAAAAGCATGGGAGCAAGAACGTCTGCCCGCTCGGCCAATGCGACCGGATCCAGACCCATCGTGCGGTACAATGCGGAATCATAATCCGAAGGATACCAGGCGCAATGGAACACTCCCAATTTGGCTTCAGGTTGATATTCTTTGAGAATAGCTCCCATGTCCTCCACCCAGGTATTCAGAACTCCTACTCTCCATTTCCTCCACTCCGGATCAGCGTTTTTCAAAATCCAATCCGCCTTTTGAGGGATGGTATTGCCCGGGATTATGGTATCGATGACAACTGCGAACGCACTGGTGCACCGATCGCAAAAACAGGTTTCCGGCAGGATCGGATTGGGTGTTTCAAACTGAGCATGCCAGTGCACATAGTCCAGAAAAATTCCGTCCACTGCATACTCCTTCAGAATCTCTTTAAGTTGATCCGATCTGTATTCCTTAAAACCCGGATGAGTTGGGCAAATCCCCATAAACCAGTCAGCCGGAGGGGCATTCTCTCCTTTCTCATTAATTGGCCAGGCATCAGGATGATCAACCAAATACTCTTTTCCATTCAGCGTGGGAAACTCCACAAACACCTTTACTCCCTGCTTCTTTGAAGTCTCATAAAACTCTTTGTTGAGAGAACCGCTCCGGACAAATACTGCATTCATCCCCAGAGAATCGAATCTATAACCTGCCTTCAGTAAGGTTCCCGGATTTCCATAAACTCCTTTGATAAACTCTTCAGCGTTTTCCGGAGAAGTGGAAGTTTTGCATGAGAAAAAGGCGAAAGTCAGGAAGAAAAGGAAGATGATTCTCATAGCAATCTTTGATTTACTAAATGTATTTCAGGTTTTTGTAAAACAAGGAAGATACAAGTCCCTCCTATTTTTTGGGATAATCATACTATTTCCTCAAATTGATTCTTATGTAAATTCTAAAATCAGATCGACTTAGATTCAAAAATAAACCTCTTCACCAATTCATCCCGAAATGAAAAAAAGAACTTTCCTTAAAAACTCATCCCTCCTGATTGGGGGAGTGATTTTTCACCCGATGATCTCATGCTCTCCCAAAAAACCTGTGGAAACTCTAACTCCTGAATTATTGAAAAACTGGGCTGAAAATTTCGAATTCAGTACTTCTGCTGTACACTATCCCACCACTCTGGAAGAAGTACAGGATCTTGTCAAAAAATGTGATCATCTGAGAGTTTTGGGTTCCCGGCATTCTTTCAATCGGATCGCCGACAGCACCGAAAACTTGATTTCATTTCAAAATCTGAATAAGATCATCTCATTGGACAAGGAGAAAAGTCAGGTCACTGTCGAGGGAGGAATCAAATACGGCGACCTCTCGCGCTACCTCCATGAAAACGGTTTTGCCCTGCACAACCTCGCTTCTCTTCCCCATATTTCCGTGGCCGGCACGATCGCCACTGCTACTCACGGTTCGGGACTTGAAAATGGAAACCTTTCTACCAGCGTCGCAGCTATTGAGTTTGTCAATGCGTCGGGCGAACTCGTCACACTTTCCCGAGATAAGGATGCTGAATTTTACGGAGCGGTAGTTGGCTTGGGCGGATTGGGTCCGGTTACCAAAGTAACGTTGGATCTCTTGCCCACTTTTGAAATCGCTCAAGTAGTCTATCGCGATATGCCAATGGAATCTCTGAAGGATAATTTCAAAGAAATCATGGGCGCAGGATACAGCGTGAGCCTTTTCATCGACTGGAAAAGTGACAAAATCGCTGAGGTTTGGGTAAAAAGTAAAGTTGTCCCGGGTGAGGAATTGAATTTTCCGGAGGAATTTTTTGGAGCAAAAAAGTCTGCTGTCAAAATGCACCCGGTTCCCGAATTGGATCCGGAAAGTTGCTCCGAGCAACTCGGAGTTCCCGGACCTTGGTATGATCGATTGCCTCACTTCAAGATGGAATTCCAGCCAAGTGCCGGCAAAGAGCTTCAATCCGAGTTTTTTGTTCCCTTGGAAAATGGCTACGAGGCCATCATGGCTGTGGCCGAGATGTCGGAACAGATCAATTCTCACCTTTTCATCTCCGAAATCAGAAGCATCAAAGCGGATGAACTTTGGATGAGCACTGCTTACAAGCGGGATTCGATTGCTGTTCACACCACCTGGAAACAGGAAATCCCTGAAGTAATGGCGCTTCTTCCTCAAATGGAAGAAAAGCTAAACCGCTTCAATCCAAGACCACATTGGGCAAAACTGTTTACCATTTCTCATGCTTCTTTAGCCTCCCGCTATCCAAAAATCGAGGAATTTAAAGCGCTTCTTACCAAGCATGACCCGAATGGAAAATTCAGAAACGAGTTTTTGGATCAGCATATTTATGGGGTCTGAATTTTGAGTAACCCCGACAAGAAGATTAAAAAAGAATGAAATAGCGAAAAAGGAGGTCAAGATCATGACTAAATCCTGGAAGATTGGATCAAAAAAAATCTGTCCGTCTCAGGTATTTTTCAGGTTGAAAACATTCGGTATATTCAATGACAGAGCCAATCCCTAAAAACAGAATCATGGACAACTATTTGCAAAATCGCAGGAGGTTCCTTCAATCCCTTGGTCTTATATCAGCAACTGCGTTAACAAGCAGCTGGACTCTCCCAAGAATTAATTCAAGGCTAAAAGTTGACAAACGGGAAGCTGTCTTCAACCTGATTCAAACCGGGAAAAATCAAGGCTACACCCCTTCCGGATTTTTCGTCCATTTTGGAGAAGGATTCAAAACTGGCGATGCTGCGGTCCAAAAGCATCTGGAGTACTTCAACGCAGTGGATATTGATTTTGTGAAAATCCAATACGAATCGGAATTCCCGCTTCTTTCCAGCATCCAAAAACCCGAAGACTGGTCAAAAATGCCTTTTTACAAAAAG
The DNA here is from genome assembly GCA_044373795.1 of Algoriphagus sp. Taxonomy (GTDB): domain Bacteria; phylum Bacteroidota; class Bacteroidia; order Cytophagales; family Cyclobacteriaceae; genus Algoriphagus. Next base: position 3,386 of record JBILPR010000174.1, read on the forward strand.
GATTTTTTCGAAAGCCAACTCTACGTAGTTAAAGAACTCGTCAAAAAAGGGAAAAAATCAGCTCCAGTAATCGCTACACTCTATTCGCCATTTATGAGCGCAGGACATTCTGTAACCTCTGAAGTTTTAACTGAGCACATGAAGCAGGATCCTGAACGTGTCAAAAAAGGGATGGAAATCATAACTGAGAGCACGCTTATTTTCGCCAGAGAATGTATCAAACTTGGAGTAGACGGCTTTTTAGCTTCCACCCAGGGAGGAGAAGGCTTTAGATTTCAAGATCCTGCTATCTTCAAAAACTATGTAAAGCCTTTTGATTTGGCAGTAATGAATGAAATCAATGATGCTTGTCCTTGTAATGTTTTACACATCTGTGACTATGTGGGCGATTACAATGACCTAAGTCCGTTCGTGGATTATCCCGGACATATCGTGAACTGCAGTATGAAAGTGGGAAATGAAATGCTCCACCCACAGGATATTTATGATCAGTTTAAAAGACCCGTCTTTGGTGGATTGGAAAAAAGAGGAGCCATCTCTACAGCAAGCGCTTCAAATCTGAAATCAGAAGTAACGGATGTCTTCAAAAATTCACCTGAGGGATTTGTCCTGGGTGCGGAATGCGCACTTCTTGGAGACATCGACTGGAAGCAGATACGCTTGGCAGTAGATTTGGCACACAATCAAAAAGCCTGAAGTCATTGAAATGAAGGCGGGTCAAAGCCCCCGATAAAACCCGATTTTGGCTCAAAAGCAAAGCCGCTAAAACCTGTCAGATTCATTTCTGACAGGTTTTTTTGATTGGAATCAAATTCCTAAGGCCTGTCAATCTGAAAATTTGCCCTTTCTCTGAGGATTTGACTAAATCAATAAATTGAGATCATTGACTATTTAATCTCTGGACAGGTGTAATATTTTCGGAAAATAATTCTGGAAAATTAATGAACTCAGATTAAATAGGTGGTAGAAATAAAGATTTTTCCTTGATCGTGTTGTCACCCAAATCGGGAAAAACCAGCCCTTTCTTTTGATATATTGCGCCCCAATTCTTCACTGGCTTTTTCTCAAAGATCAATCAACCCAAAATCAACATGAAGGAAATTGACCTAAGCGGCCAACCTATGTCCGGACACCAAATCCTGATGGTGGTGATCTGTTTTATTTTAAACTTCAGTGATGGGATCGATGTCTTGATTGTCTCATTTTCGAGTTCAGAAATAATCGCAGAATGGGGACTTTCCAAAGTCGAAATGGGCTACGTCTTCAGCTCGGGTTTAGCCGGAATGACGTTGGGTTGCTTCCTGATTGCCCCGCTTGCAGACAAAATTGGCCGAAGGAAAATATTCCTAATCTCCATCTCGATGATTACGCTGGGGATGTTTGGCGTCGGTCTTAGCCATGATTTTCTCCTGATGTTGGGATTAAGATTTCTGACGGGATTAGGGATTGGCGGAATTTTACCCACTATGACTGCCACAGCTGCCGAATTCTCAAATCAAAAATACCGCGATTTTAATATTGGACTGGTTCAGGCAGGTTGGCCTGTCGGAGCAATCGTTATCGGCTTTGTCTGTGCCAAGTTCATCCCAATTTACGGATGGCATTTTGCATTCATCATCGCGGGTTGCTTTTCGTTTGCAACGCTGTTGTTGGTCTATTTTTTCATGACTGATTCACTTGAATTCCTGTTAAAAAATCAATCGGAAGGTTCGCTTCAAAAAGTGAACAAGTTGATGCAAAAAATGAATCTGAGGGCGCTTGAGGTCTTGCCAAAAATGGATCAAAACATAAAAGAGACATCTGTCAAATCCTTGTTTACACCGGAGTTTAAGGACTCAACCATCAAGGCATGGATTGCTGCTTTCTTCGGGTTTTTGACGCTCTATACCCTGATGAGTTGGGTTCCCGGGATTGCAAAAGACGCCGGGCTTTCGTTTCAATTGGCAGCATTGGTTGGGATCACCCTCAACGTCGGCGCCGCACTCGGATCAGCTTCCATCGGGGCAATCGGAAGTAAATTTGGCCTGAGGCAAAGTCAGCTCACGTTTATGATTTGCGCGTTTTGCGTGATGTTGATTTATGCCTTTTCCACCCTGACAGTTGTTTTGATTTTCATTTTAATTCTCCTGATCGGGATATTTGTGCAAGGCGGATTCAACGGAATTTGGCCGATTCTTTCTCGGATTTACCCTGCAGAAATCCGGACTACCGGAGTTGGATTTACCGTGGGAGTTGGCCGATTTGGAGCGATTTTGGGCCCCCTTATTTTTGGCTATCTCGTTGACTTCGGCCTTCCCATTCAAGTTCTGTTTATAATTTTCTCGATCCCTTTGCTCATCATGGGGATTTCTATCTGGTCTATTAAATCAACCCGATTATGAAAGCAGCGTTTCTGGAAAAACCCAACTCAATTCAGATTCGGGACATTGCAATCCCGGAACCGGCAATTGGTGAGCTTCGTGTCAAGATCTCTCAAATAGGGATTTGCGGGTCAGATGTGCATTTATTTCTCGGTCATCGAAAACTGAATCAACCCACTATCATTGGTCATGAGGGACTGGGGATAATCGATAAACTTGGAGAGGGTGTAGCGGAAAGAACGATCGGTGAAAGAGTGGTGATTGAACCCAATATCCCTTGCAGAAAATGTATTCACTGCATGAGAGGAACCTCTTCCATCTGCCCGAATAAAAGAACTATCGGACTGAACTCGCCGGGTTGTTTTGCAGAATACGTATGCGTTCCTGAGAGTTTTTGCTGGTCAGTTCCTTCAGAAATTTCCGATTCAAACGCTGTGGTAATTGAGCCTCTCGCAGTTGGGGTTCATGCACTTTTTAGGTCCAAAGTAAAGCCGGGAGATTCAATCGCCGTGATCGGATTAGGCGCGATAGGAATGCTGCTTACGGATTTGGCTTTATCCCTGGGCTATCGGGTTTTTGTAACTGAAATCAACTCTCAAAAAATTGAAACAGCGGTAAAGCTCGGAGCAACTCACTCAAAAGGATCGGCTGAAGATCTCAACAAAAGCTGGGAAAAAGAGCAGGTAATGGCTGTCTTTGAATGCGGCGGATCTGCCAAAACTGTTACTCTTGCCACTGAGGCTGCGCCAAGAGGATCCGAAATTATACTCGTCGGGCTTTCCGAACAGCTTGCACAGTTCCAGCCTTTAAAAATTGTGAGAGAAGGAATCACCCTGGTACCATCCATAATCTATGAACATCCGGCTGATTTCAGAAGAGCAATACATTTGATCAAAAGCGGGATTATTCAACCCGGCAAATTCATTTCTAATCAGTTTAACCTGGATGATTTGCAAACTGCCCTGGAATTAGCATCCCAAGGCAACGAGACAAAAATCATTATTCAGGCCTGATTAATGAGTTATTTTTTGACCGTCACCTGAACGGTATCTCTTGATGCAGCACCTTTGGAATCTGACACAGTCAATTCAAACCGGTAAACTCCTTCTCTCAAGCCGGAAACATTTGTTTGTGCCGAATTGGGAGATTTAACCACTACGCTGCCTTGGCCCGAGATCAGGCGCCAGCCAAACCTGATGACACTTCCATCCGGATCTTTGGAATTACTTCCATCCAGTTTGATGGTACTATTTAGGGACGAAAATTTGATTACCTGATCAATGCCTGCATTTGAAATGGGTGGTTGATTTTGAATCGGTGTGATCGTGATCTGCACCGTATCTCTGGCAGAGGCACCTCTATTGTCTGTTACCGTTAATTCAAAAATATAAACGCCGGATACGGTACCTGTTACAATTGTCTGCGGAGAATTAGGTGAAATTATCAGGGGAATTTGAGGTCCTGACACCAGTTTCCATCCGAATACCAATTGACCTCCGTCAGGATCGAAGGATTGATTTCCATTCAGGATGGCGCCATTATTTGCAGTAGAAATACTCAAATGCTGATCTCTTCCTGCATTTGCAATCGGAGCTTTGTTAACTCCTGCCACTGCGATTACCTGAACAATGTCTTTTGCAGTAGCTCCGCGGTCGTCTGTGACTTTGAGTTCAAATATGTAAATCCCTTCCACAAGATTTGTCACGGCCGTTTGCCGGCTGCTTGGATTTGCAATCACGGGAAATATTGGCCCTGAAACTAATCTCCAGTTGAACGCAACCAAAACCCCGTCAGGATCTGCACTTCCACTCCCATCAAGAATAAGTAAATTGTTATTTCCGGTCAATGAGATGGTTTGATCCGGGCCAGCATTGGCAAATGGTGATTTGTTTTCCGCAACAATAGCTTTTACCTGAACAGAATCTTTGGCAGAAGCTCCTCTATTATCTGTGACGGTGAGTTCAAAAATATAAGTGCCCGGATTAAGAATATTTACAATTGTCTGAGAGCCATTCGGGGTTGCAATTACAGGAACAGTTGGCCCTGAAACCAATCTCCAGTTGAACGCCCCCAAAACCCCGTCGGGATCTGCACTTCCACTCCCATCAAGAATAAGCATATTGTTATTTCCGGTCAATGAGATGGTTTGATCCGGGCCTGCATTGGCAATGGGTGATTTGTTTTCCGCAACAACAGCTTTTACCTGAACCGTATCTTTCGCATTCGCTCCACGGTCATCTGTGACAGTGAGTTCAAAAATGTAAGTACCCGGATTCAAATTATTTACAATTGTCTGAGAGCTAGTCGGGGTTGCAATTACAGGAACAGTTGGCCCTGAAACCAATCTCCAGTTGAACGCAACCAAAACCCCGTCGGGATCTGCACTTCCTCTTCCATCGAGTACGACGACATTATTGTTTCCTGTAAGTGTGATGGTTTGATCCGCGCCGGCATTGGCAATGGGTGATTTGTTCAAATTCCAATTGGAAGATCCTGGTAATGAAAACCCAAGCTTGATAGCAATTTCCAGTGTTTTATCTTTTACGATTCCATCAGGAGCCAAATTATTTGCAACCTGAAAAGTGGCTGTCGAAACTTTTGTGCTGGCACCAAAAAAGGCATCAATGGGATCTAAATAAAATCCATGTTTTGTTAAAAAGAGTTGCCACTCGCGCACTTCATTCCCGAAAGAACCTGGTTGTAGGATAGCCATACAGTTGAAAAATTTAAGTTTTTGATGAGAAATAATAGCCACGAAATTTTAGCCTGAATTTCGAGTGAAATTCAAATTAAGAAAATCAATTCTAAATCTGAAATTGAAGGTTTAAAAGTAGATCTAACGAGTAAAAAGGGCTTTTCAAACCAATGATTCGCTGACTACCAACTCATTTTCAAACGTCTTGTTGATGAACAAACCGGTTGAAATCAAAGCGAAGTTTTTGATTATGTATTGACCCACCAACGTAGGTGTAAACCAGTATTGCCAAGTCTCTCCGGGCAAAACCAAAACCGGTAAAAAAGTAGCTCCCATATGGAGAATCAATGCCCAGAAAGCAATTTTGGTGAACTTTGGGAATAGCCAAATTGCACCAATCAGACATTCCAAAATCCCGAAAGAAATCGTAAACGTGCTGAATTGAATAAACCTGCCGATGGTCCCATCAAAGAGTGTTTCAACCAAGCTTTCCGCAGGAGAAACACCTATTACTTTCAAAATCCCAAACCAGAA
>JBILPR010000175.1:0-8971 GCA_044373795.1 Algoriphagus sp.
GGTATAAAATAGAAGCGAAAAACGGAGAGTTAAAAAATGCACAATGATTTGGAAGGGCGATATCCTACGGGATAAATAACATGGAAATGCAAGCCGCCATAGCCTTATTCACCGTAAATATTAAAAGAATCTTGAAACTATCCCTGAAATAACCAAAAGTCGCTGAAATTCATCAAAATTAGCTCTACATAGGCTTTTAGAGAGAGATTTTGAAAGCAAGTGAAATACAAAAATAAAGCGATTAAGCCAATATTGTCATTGACCTAATCGCTCTCAAAAGTTTACCTTCAGTTTTAGCCACTTTTCCAGTGCCCTCCTGAAAAGAGGCGGTCTTTTTGTTAATTATTCAATTCATATTTAAGCGTTTTCCCTTTTTCCACCGCAGGAAGACCTTCTGTCATCCACTTGGGAGCCGGAGCCCCTTTGAGATAAAAATCAAAAAACTGACTCATCCGGATGGAGAGATCTTTTCTATTTTTTCGCTGGACGAGATTATGATCTTCTCCATTATATTGAAGTAGCCAAGCCGGCTTGTCTAATCGCTTCAAAGCCATAAACATCTCAATTCCCTGGTACCAAGGCACAGATCCATCTGCATCATTGTGCATGATCAAAACAGGCGTTTTCACACGATCCATATAAAATAAAGGTGAGTTTTCCAGATAATACAAAGGCTTTTCCCATAGCGTCCCTCCTATTCGGGATTGGGTTTGCTCGTATTGAAACATGCGACTCATACCTGTACCCCAACGAATTCCTCCATAGGCTGACGTCATATTGACAACCGGTGCACCTGCTCCAGCTGCCTTGAACATATTCGTTTGGGTGATCAAATAGGCCACCTGATATCCACCCCAGCTTTGTCCCTGAATCGCCAAATTGGCAACATCAACTCCACCTTTTGCAATCACTGCCTGAATCCCGGGAATGATGCAATTGTATGCACTTGGTCCCGGCAATCCCATATCATACTTGATATCCGGCACGAAAACCAGATAATCATTGCTCACAAAATAGGGAATATTAATCGTGGATGCACTTGGCGCCGGAGCTCTGTAGTTGTGCAAACCGTCGCTGCTTCTCTCATAGAAATACGTGATCAGCGGATATTTCTTATTCAAATCAAAATTCTCCGGCCTGAAAAGCAAACCCTGCAATGGAACTCCATCATTTGCCAGATATGAAATTAGCTCGACCGATCCCCATTTCACGTTCTCTTGTTGAGAATTAAGATTTGAAACTTTCCGAAGGTTCTTAAAAGTCAAATCACCCAAATACAAATCCGAATAGTCTGTGTAGGTGCTTGTTCTAACCAGAATGTTCTTTTCATTTTTAGCTTTCAGCAAACCGTTGTAAGCATTTGCAGTCATAAGGATTTGCTTGGGGGCAGACTTGCCATCGCCCGGACTCGTATAGAATCCCGCGTCTTTGGTGACTTCATTGAAAGCCGAAAGCAGTAATTCCGATTTCGGATTGATACTGATTTCATCACGATCAAGCACTTCTCTTCTGAAAACCAGATTCTCTTTCCTTCCCAAACCTTGAGTCAGATTTACAGCATCCTGAGGTTTTTTGGGATCTATTTTCCAGATATCAAATCGATCATTGATCAAAACTGCCTCATCTCCAGCCAACCAGCCTGCATTTCCATAACTTCCCGGAAGTGATGGAGAATCATGAAGCTCTTCGTAAAAAGGAATCGGAAGGCTTTTGGTAAGACTGATTTTCTTCTTTTCAGCGATATCGAAAGCAACCCATGAACTATCGCGGCCATCATACCATAGGACATATTTTCCTTCCGGAGAAATGTCCGGAGAACCTGAAGCATCTTTTTCAATCAGGGTTTTATCTCCTGTACTAAAATCTACCAAATACAAGTCCCTACCAATTTGAACATCCCAACTGTAGTTTCTGCGATAAGGCGCATCAGTCCATGCCAATCCAAAATCCCGTCTAACTCTGGATTCCAGCATCACATTTTCCAATTCCGGATCTCCCAATTGGGTGATCTTTTTTGTTCCGAGGTCGAACGCTGCCAGGTAGCTTTGCTTTTCGTCAGTCGATTTTTTTACCAATTGCATCGGCTGAATCTCAGAATCCTGCCAGCCCCAGATATCAAGGCTTACTCTTTCTTCATCCAAAATCGTGGTGTCTTCCCCATAGGCATACGTCACATAGTCCGGAGACACTCCAAAGAACAACCTGCTTTCATTTTCAGAAAACTTCAGATTTCCATCAGCGCTCACCCGACCATTTTCAAGAATTCCGGCTGAGTTTGTTGAGGCAATTTCCTCCGTAATGAAGGAAGGAATTGAAGTCAGGAAAAGCGTGTGATAAGGCTTTTTAGCTTTTGTAGAATCGTTTGTTGCCAGGTAAATCAGGTATTTTGACTTTGGAGAAAATGTCATACTTGAGTAGGAAGTCATTCCTTCGGAAAGTTGTTTGCTTTCGCCGGAGGCCAAGTTCAAAACATAAATCGCGGCATTGTCCAGCGTGTCTTCTTCAGCAAGCACGTATTGCAAATAATCCCCGTTTGGAGCAAAGCTGAAAGATTTCACCCGCTCAAATTGATAACTCGCCGAGCCATCCAGCTTTCTGACTTCAAGCTTCGTACCGTCTGTTTTCTTTGGCTTCTCGGCCTTCGAAGTTGAATCCGCCGGGTCAGTTTTTTTTGGTTTTTCCTTTTCATAATGGATCGCAATCCAGCTTCCCGATTCTGTGGGAAGTGCAAAAGATTTAACCTGCGAAATTTTGATCAGGTTGCCATTGCTCATTTGATAAATAAAAAGGCTGTCAAAGGGCATGTCCTCCTTTTTTACTTTTCTGAGCTTCATCACTTTCACCGAGTCTTTTTGCGCAGCTATTTTCCCCACTGCAAAAGCATCATCCGGAGTAAATGAAAAGCCTGTACCTCGCGGTATTTTGATTCTCTGATCCGGATTTTTAAATGAGAAGATCTCAACCCTCGAATCTCCATCCTGAGGGGAAACCTGATATCCAACCCACTGCCCGTTTTTCGTAATCTTCTCCGAATTCAGGCTTTCCCAACCATCATAATCGAAATGAGTCAGAGCTCTTTTTTGCTGTGCAAAAAGGACCTGAACAGCTAACAAACTCAGAAAAAGGGTACTTCCTATTAATTTTCTAATCATCATCTAAACTATTATTTCAATGTGAATTCTCTTTCAAGAAGACCACCTCGAGTGGAAGAAAGTTTGATTTTTCCTTTGACTTCTTCATTTCCTTCTACTTTCACTTTGAAAGTCGCGGACTTCTTATCCCCAACTCCGGTATATCCGGAGTAAATCGTTTTCTCAAATAACTCAGGGCTGATGATTTTGACTTTTGCATTTTCATAGCCTTTGGTCAGCTCCTTATCAAAGTCAAGCATCACCCGATCTTCCTGTACAATCTTCACCAATTTGGCCTGCTCCAAAGCCACCGGAAGTCCTCCGGTATTACTCCATTCCAGGGTAATTTCAAATTCTCCGGGAGCGGTTTTATCTACTTTCATATCTGAAATTGCGAGTTGCGGAAGTCTCAAAGCCATTGCAAGATTGAATTGCGCTTGCTTCTTTGCCCAGTTTTCGAGCTGCCATGGCGGACCATTTTGTCCAAAGAACTTAGGATGAAAGCCCCCGATCTCTACCTCACCCAGAGTCGGATGTAAAAAAGCTGTCCAGGATTTGAATCCTTTGCCACCATTTTCTTCCTCATCCCAAACCAGACCATCGTAATCGTCATAGATGCCGTCCTTGTTGTAATCCTTCATTGCTCCATTGTTCCAAAGTTCATCTCCGTACCAGATACTTCCATAATAGAAGTACCCGAAATCAGGTCCGTGACCAAACAAAGGAGTAGGTTTAAGCGGGTCACCAGTCATTTCATCCGCTTTATATCGGGTACTATAAGTCTCATAGACATCTCCGGCCCAAGGATAGGCCGTGAAGGAAAGTCCCAATTCGTCCATTTTCCTGTATATCGCCAGGTCAGATGGGTACATTCGTTCCTCACTTTTCGAAGTAGAAGGGGGTCTTAAGTGCATCGGAACACGCGTATCCATAGAATTTACCACAGAAATATTCGGATGACTCAGCATCCAAAGCACGGTAGATTTTGATTCCACCTCACTCAACGGATATTCACCGGCTCCGAATTGTGTGTAACCTCTTCCGGTCAAATCTCCGGCTACATCAGGTCTCCAGTTTTCAGGATAATTTCTGTGAAGGTCGAGGCCACCGATTCCGTCCTCGTTGAAAGACCCGTCACCATCATTGTCAATCCCTTCGGAATAAATCAGATATTCTCCTTTTCCGGGCAAGACGCGCTTCATGAGTTTCCCGGATGGATGCTCAGGATCTACTATAAAATTGGCCTTTTCCTTTTCCTCAGGAGTTACGGCCTTTTTTCGTATTTGATAAATGATTCCGTCTCCGTCCAAGTCTTCAGAAGGATCCTCGTCCAATAATCCATCTCGGTCTGTATCGTGCGGTCGAACCGTACTTCTATTACTTTGCTCCGTAAAAAGGTACATATTCGAGCCATCGGGATTGTTTTGTGGCCTGAGGTAAATAGCTTTTGTATCGATCAACTTTGTGATTTCGGGATCTTTTCCGTAACTCTCCAGCAAATGCTGCGTGAGCCAAAGGATCGATTCACTCGCCGTAATCTCACCCGAATGCCGACCTCCTTCAAAATAAGCGGCAGGCTTATCCGTGTCTTTACCAGTTTTCTTGTTGGTCAAAGTCATCTGCAGAACGGGTCTCCCTTCGAAAGATTCCGATATCACGTATAAGTCTACGATATCGGGATATTGCTCCGCCCAGATTTTGTACCAATGATACATCACATCCACGGTATGATATTTTTCAAAATTCAGAGTTTCTCCCGATACATACTCTACTTCTGGAAATTCAAATTTCTTGAAAAATGAAGGCCCATGCCGCTCGCCCTTGACAGTATGGAATTTGAGTTTCGGGTTGGCTTCAGGAAAAACGCTTCCGGGGTTGAAAGGCTTGACTTGTGAAAAAGCCAGACCTGAAGCCAATGTGAAAATCGAAATCGAAAAGATCTTTTTCATAGTTGAAGTGGTTGATCCCTTAAAAATAGAAACAGGGATCAACCCAGAACCAACCGCTCAAAAAAAAAGCAGATAAACCGGCCTGGTATTTTATATTTCTCGTTTCGAAAGGCCTTTATCCTTTTTGTCAAAACCAATTTAGGGCTGTAAGGAAATAGTCCGCATCAACCCTTTTATCCACTTAATTAAAAATGCCATTCCCTTTTTTTATCAAGGTGCTGAAAACAAAAAAGTCTCGCCATCAGCGAGACTCTTTTCAGAATATAAACCCAAATATAACTTTAGAGATTAAAAGTTTCGAATTAATTAGGTTCAAAATTTGGAAAATAAACAAAAACCAAATTTAAATTTGACCTATTGATTAGATGACCAAATATTTCTGAAGTCATTCTATTCAAGCCCAAAGTAAAAGGTTTTCAGATAAAATTACAAATTGAAAAAAAAATTTTGCATTATTTTGAACAATCTCTAATTTACAACCGCATTAATTATAAATCATCTAAATCCGAGCAAGGAAAATGGATAAAATTTTAGATATCGACAACATAGACCTCAAAATCATCTCTCTGTTAAATGAGGATGCTAAAACCCCGTACACAGAAATTGCGAAAAAAGTCTTCGTGTCTTCAGGTACTGTCCATGTTAGAATGAAGAAATTAGAGGATATGGGCATCGTAAAAAGTGCCACACTGAATATTGACTTCTCAAAATTAGGATACGACATTTCTGCCTTCCTTGGAATTTATCTTGAAAAAAGTTCGCTCTATGACAATGTAATTGAAAAATTGAAGTCCATTTCAGAAGTAGTCAGTGCCTATTATACGACAGGTAACTATTCTATTTTTGCGAAAATAATTTGCAGGGACACCAACCACCTCCGATTGGTGCTTAATACCATCCAAAAAGTGGATGGAATCGACAGAACAGAGACTTTGATCGTTTTGGAAGAATCCATAAATCGCCCAATCCAGTTTTTTGAAGCGGTAAAATAATCCAATTAAGATTAAATCTAAATAAAGAAATACGCAATAATTTTTGAGTTCTGAATATTTAAAGTGTTGCATTCGCAGCACTTTTTTTTTGACTTAAAGTGCCCCAAAATCAAACGGAGCACCATTTTGAATCATGAATTGAATGGGCTTTTAGATTTTTAGAGCTGCCTCGAACATTGTAATTTGATTATATGTTGTACATTCGTAGTCAATATATAATTAGTCTAAATAACTCATCCCATGAGCAAAGACAACCAAATTTTAGAAGATCTTACTTCAAAAGAATACGAACACGGCTGGTCAGTCAATATGGAAGCCGACGAAGCTCCGATTGGATTGAATGAAGGAATTATCCGTTGGATCTCTACGAAGAAAGAAGAACCTCAATGGCTCCTTGAATGGAGACTTAAGGCTTATAAAACTTGGGAGAATATGACTGAGCCCATTTGGGCTAATGTTCATTATCCAAAAATTGACCTTCAATCTTTGATCTTCTATTCAGCACCCAAGCAGGCAAAGAAAACAAAAAACCTCGATGAGGTAGACCCACAATTGCTTGAAATTTACAAGCGCTTGGGTATTTCCTTGAATGAGCAAAAAAGACTTGAGGGAGTCGCCGTTGATGTCGTATTAGATTCAGTTTCTGTTGCAACAACCTTTAAAGATACTTTAGGAAAGCTTGGAATTATTTTTTGTTCTTTCAGCGAAGCCGTAAAAGAGCATCCGGAGTTAATTAAAAAATATTTGGGATCGGTAGTCCCAATGACAGATAATTACTATGCAGCATTGAACTCGGCGGTTTTCTCTGACGGTTCGTTTTGCTACATTCCAAAAGGGATTCGTTGCCCGATGGAGCTTTCCACTTATTTCAGAATCAACGCAGCAAATACAGGTCAGTTCGAGAGAACCCTTATTGTAGCGGAAGATGAATCTTATGTAAGTTACCTTGAAGGATGTACTGCACCGCAAAGAGATGAAAATCAGCTTCACGCAGCAGTTGTAGAGATCTACGCAGGAGCTCATGCTGAAGTAAAATATTCAACCGTTCAAAACTGGTTTCCCGGTGACAAAAACGGAAAAGGTGGAATTTTCAATTTTGTTACCAAAAGAGGCATCTGTGCAGGTGACCACTCCAAAATCTCCTGGACTCAGGTAGAAACAGGTTCTGCTGTAACCTGGAAATATCCTTCTTGTATTCTGAAAGGTGATTATTCCATCGGTGAATTCTATTCTGTAGCTGTGACCAACAACTACCAGCAGGCTGACACCGGAACTAAGATGATTCACATTGGAAAAAACACCAAGTCAAGAATCGTATCGAAAGGAATTTCCGCAGGAAAATCACAAAACTCATACAGAGGTCAGGTTCAGGTGATGAAACGAGCAACCAATGCTCGGAACTTCTCCCAGTGCGACTCCTTATTAATGGGTGACAGATGCGGAGCTCATACCTTCCCTTACATCGATATCAACAACCCTACTGCCAAAGTAGAACACGAAGCGACCACTTCCAAAATCGGTGCAGATCAGCTTTTTTATTGTAATCAACGAGGTATCTCTACGGAGGATGCAGTAGCATTGATTGTCAATGGATATGCAAAAGAAGTATTGAACCAACTACCGATGGAATTCGCAGTTGAAGCTCAGAAACTTTTGGCTTTGACGCTTGAAGGATCTGTTGGGTAATCTCTATTTGAAAAAATAGATCATTGAAAAATTGAAAAAATAGAATCATGCTAAGTATAAAAAATCTCCATGCCTCCATTGAAGGAACTCCAATCTTGAGAGGTATCAATCTGGAAGTAAAAGCGGGCGAAGTTCACGCAATCATGGGACCAAACGGTTCTGGAAAATCAACCCTTGCTTCAGTCTTGGCAGGAAGAGAAGAATATGAAGTGACTGAAGGCGAGGTAATTTTCAAAGGAAAAAACCTACTGGATCTTGCGCCTGAAGACCGTGCAAGAGAAGGTGTTTTTTTGGCTTTCCAATATCCTGTGGAAATCCCGGGAGTCTCCTCAACCAATTTCCTCAGAACTGCAGTAAATCAGGTGAGAGAATACAGAGGACTAGAACCTTTGGACGCCGTGAAATTTCTGACGATGATGAAGGAGAAAATGAAGCTAGTCGAAATCGACCAAAAGCTTTTGAGCAGATCATTGAATGAAGGTTTCTCTGGTGGGGAAAAGAAGAGAAACGAGATCTTTCAAATGGCAATGCTTGAGCCTACACTTTCGATCCTTGACGAAACAGATTCAGGATTGGACATCGATGCGCTCCGTATTGTATCCAATGGTGTAAATCAATTGAAGTCTGACAAGACAGCAACAATCGTAGTGACTCACTACCAGAGATTGCTGGATTACATTGTTCCTGACTTCGTACACGTGCTTTACAAAGGCAGAATCGTTAAATCCGGAACCAAAGAACTTGCAATGGAATTGGAAGAAAAAGGCTACGACTGGATCAAAGAAGCAGTCGATTCTGAAGCAACTGTCTGATTTTCCTCTAAAAAACGACTCATGAGTACTTTGATAAAACAAGACCTTTTCGAGGGATTATTGGAATCTGCCCAATCAGGATTCGAAGAAGCCCGAAACGAAGCTAAAACCAGCTACCTGGCGCAGGGACTCCCTGCAGCAAAAGCCGAGGAATATAAATTTACAGGGATTACCAAAAAACTGGAGCTAACTTTCTCTCAACTCTCCCCTGCTCAACCGTTTGATGTGTCAGCCGAAACAGTTGAATCAGCGATTTTCGAGGGGTTTTCAGGCGATGTTTTGGTTTTCACCAACGGAAAATTCCAGCCTTCTCTTTCCTCAATCATTGACGGATTAGAAGTGAGTCTTTTATCTGAAAAACCGGAAACAGTTATAGGCAGTATCGCCAAACCCGGTAAAGA
>JBILPR010000022.1:0-28364 GCA_044373795.1 Algoriphagus sp.
GCACCGATGGTACTGGGGTTACACCCGGGAGAGTAGGTCGCCGCCACATTATTCAAACCCAGCTATTATCTAGCTGGGTTTTTTGCGTTTATACCGGTGCATAATTTTATTTCAATAAACGTTAGAAGCAGGTCTTCTTCTTGTTTTATAAGATTTTCATTAACAGCATTTGTGTTTTTCATGTAGAACCTGATTTTTATCATTTTTTAGCATGGCTTTGATCACGTGGTCTTGTGATCTCAAATTATAGCTTTGGCATAAATTAAGTTTTATCATGGAGCTGAGAGCCTCTATTGCCACTAAGTTTGAGCTACCGGAAGAGATATTAAAAGAATATCACTGTAAAACGTTTGCGGAAGGTTTTCACCCAAATAAATCTGAAACAGGACTCTGTTTTGATACTGAAAATGTCACGCTTTTTTCAGTGGATTTATATCAAGTCTTAGATTGGCTTCATAGCCACGATTTGCCAAAACCTTTAGAAAAAGAAGTTTGCAATATCCCTGTACTACTGCATGTTCCTGATTTTTCAATTCAACATTTACTTTTTCATTACGATGGGACACGTCAATCTGCTGAACTCATAAAGAATTTTATCAAACTTTTTGGCCCTTCAATCAGAGATAGTAAAGCAACCATTATTTCTCCGAGTTTTATTCCAAAATCAAAAATTAGGGAAGAGCAGGAACTCATTCAACAAGTAGCTCAAGCTACCAGTGAAACCAGCTTCATCAAATTCAATTTTTTAAGGATCGGGGACTTCTGGTCTTACGCAGTAAAGCATGGGTGTACACTGTTGGTCACCACCAAAAACTACCAGGCAGACCTTACTAAAGTTCTTTTCCATTTTTATAAAGGGAAAATCTGGAGCGACCGGCTTTCTTTCTTCCTATCGGTGTAAGTCATGGTATTTGCTGATTATTGTCATGTATTTCAAGGTAATCCTGCGGTAATTTTAGAATAAATTAAGAAAATGAAATCATCGCTTTCCCCTCAGACTACTATTAAATGCTTCCATTGTGGGGAAGACTGTGATGAGCATCCTCTGAGAATAGATGAAAAAAGCTTTTGTTGCCAAGGTTGTAAACTAGTATATGAAGTGTTGTCTGAAAATGACCTTTGTAATTTTTATGAGATCGAAGTCAACCCCGGAAAAAGTCAAAAGCTTAAGTCCTACCAATTAAATAGGTTTGATTATCTGGATGATGCAGACACTCAAAAAGGATTGCTTGATTTCCAAAACGAAGTTGAAAGTCATGTCACTTTTTATATCCCCCTTATCCATTGTGCTTCTTGTATATGGTTACTTGAAAATCTTTACCATATCCACTCTGGTGTTATTTCCAGCAGGGTTGACTTTGTGAAAAGGAAAGTACAAATCAAATTTCTGCACAACAAAGTAAGCCTGAAAGAATTGGTAAACCTTCTTTCCACCATCGGGTATGAACCCATAATCAATCTTTCCGATCTGGACCAAAAGGAAGTTTACACATCCGATAAAAGGACAATTAAAAGACTCGCGGTAGCAGGGTTCTGTTTTGGAAACATGATGCTGTTTAGCATACCGGAATATTTTTCGGAGGCGAAACTCCTAGGGGAAGGCTTCAAGGGACTTTTCAATTACCTCAATGTAGTTTTATCCCTACCGGTGGTATTTTATGCTGCGTCTGATTATTATAGATCTGCCTGGAATGCTGTGAAGCAAAGCCAAATCAACATGGATGTTCCCATTGTGTTGGGGATTATTGCATTCTTTCTTTATTCTCTTTGGGATATCTTCGGGTTGAATCAATCCGGCTATATGGATAGTCTTGGCGGACTTTTATTCTTTCTTTTGCTAGGTAAGCTCTATCAACAAAAAACTTTTGCCACGCTTGAATTTGACAGAGATTATAAATCTTATTTCCCAATTGCAGTGACCAAAATGGTCCAAGGAGTAGAAGAAGTAATTCCACTAACGAAACTACAGGTTGGAGATTTGATTTTGGTTAGGGACGAGGAATTGATACCAGCAGATTCAATCCTGCTTAGCCAGAAAGCGAATGTCGATTATAGTTTTGTAACTGGAGAAGAGGTTCCGGTGCCAAAGCAAAAAGGTGAGTTGATCTATGCTGGTGGTCGCCAAAAAGGAGAGCCTGTTCTGCTAACCATTCAAAAATCTCCTTCCCAAGGGTATTTGACAGACCTTTGGAACAATGAGTCTTTCGAAAAAAGTAAAGAAAGACTTTTAGAACCCTTAGCTACCCGAATCAGCGGAAGATTCACATGGACGGTTTTAGCGATTGCTTTCGTGACATTGATTGTCTGGTCGTTTTCTGATTTTTCTATCGCTGTCAAAGCATTCACTTCAGTGTTGATAGTTGCCTGTCCTTGTGCATTGTCGATGTCCACTCCTTTTACCCTTGGAAATACATTGCGAATTTTTGGGCGAGGGAAATTTTACCTCAAAAATGCAGGTGTGATCGAGCGGATGGCTTTGCTTGATACAGTTGTTTTTGACAAAACTGGTACTCTTACCGACCCGGCAAATGCGAAAATCACCTACAACGGTATAGATCTTTCTGAAGAAACCCTTTCTATCCTCAAATCAATGGTGGATCGCTCTACCCATCCTTTGAGCAATCGAATCAATTATTGGTTGGGTAATAAAAATGGGCTAGCTCTGGCCAAGGTTCAAGAAATCAAAGGTCAAGGAATTGAAGCAAGTTACAAGGGCCAACTGGTCAGATTGGGGTCGAAGGAATTTGTTGGAAATTTTTCCGAAGTCAATATCCAAGGTGGAAACATGGTCTTTTTGATCATTGAAGGATCGGAGATTGGATATTTTCACATTGAATCCGGTTTGAGAGAAAGCGCTTCGGAGGTCATCCGCCAACTGGAAAATCCTTACAAACTTCATGTCTTATCTGGTGATCATTCTCATGAGCAGGGTTCTCTAAAAGAGAATTTGGGAGAAAGCATTCAATTCAACTTCAACCAAAGCCCGACAGATAAGCTAAACTACCTTCAGAAATTGAACGATGCTGGTCACCATACCCTGATGATAGGTGATGGGCTCAATGATGCGGGAGCTCTTCGGGCGAGCGAGGTTGGGGTAGCAGTGACAGATCGGGTAAGTCATTTTTCGCCGGCAAGTGATGCGATTTTGGATGCCGATTCCTTTGATAAAATTCCTCTCTTTCTGGCATTTGCCAAAGACAGCCGGAACATCATAAAAGCAAGTTTTGCTCTTAGCTTTCTTTACAATATAGTGGGTTTGACACTCGCCGTGCAGGGGCTTTTGAGCCCGGTGATCTGTGCGGTTCTGATGCCTGTGAGCAGTATCTCTGTAGTGATATTTAGTACACTGGCAACCAATGCGGTTGCATGGAAAAAAGGTTTATTAACCCAAAAAACAGATTAAAATGGAAGTTATTTTTCTATTAATCGCTGTGAGTCTGGTGTTGGCTGGTACGTTTCTGTTCTTGTTTTTCAAGGCTATGAAAAGCGGACAGTTTGACGATGACTACACGCCCTCAGTTAGGATTCTCTTTGATAATCATCCGAAAAAATCAATAAAAGATCAACCAACAAAACCTAAGTCTTATGAATGATGCTATGCTGGAGAAGTTCCAATACGACAATAAAATTGTCAAGTATTTTGGAGCTGCGACTATGATTTGGGGCCTGGTTGGCATGCTGGTGGGGGTAATTGCCGCCACACAGTTATTCCTTCCCGAGGCCAATTTGGGCAATCCCTACACCACGTTTGGTAGGATTCGTCCTCTACACACGAATGCCGTGATTTTCGCTTTCGTCGGAAATGCGATTTTCGCAGGTATTTATTATTCCATGCCAAGGCTCCTAAAAGCCCCGATGTGGAATCAAACCCTGAGCTGGTTCCACTTTTGGGGTTGGCAATTAATCATTCTTTCGGCAGCGATCACTTTGCCTTTGGGATTGACTTCTTCCAAAGAGTATGCAGAGCTGGAGTGGCCTATTGACATTGCCATCGCGGTAGTTTGGGTTGCTTTCGGGGCAAATATGATCGGTACGCTGATCACGAGAAGAGAGCGACACATGTACGTGGCTATCTGGTTCTACTTGGCCTCGTTCATTACTGTCGCAGTATTGCACATTTTCAATTCTCTGGCGCTTCCTGTTTCCATGTTCAAAAGCTACTCAGCTTATGCGGGTGTTCAGGATGCATTGGTGCAGTGGTGGTACGGTCACAATGCGGTCGCATTCTTCCTGACTACTCCATTCCTTGGATTGATGTATTATTTTCTTCCAAAGGCAGCTAACAGACCGGTTTATTCCTATAAACTTTCAATCGTTCACTTCTGGTCTCTGATCTTCATTTACATGTGGGCTGGACCTCACCACTTGCTTTACACAGCATTGCCAGAGTGGGCTCAAGTGCTTGGTACCGTTTTCTCGATCATGTTGATCGCTCCTTCCTGGGGTGGGATGGTGAATGGTCTTTTGACTCTTCGTGGTGCTTGGGATAAAGTAAGAACTGAGCCAGTATTGAAATTCATGGTTGTGGCTGTGACAGCTTACGGTATGGCTACTTTCGAAGGGCCAATGCTTTCACTCAAAAATGTAAATGCCATTGCTCACTACACTGACTGGATAGTAGCACACGTTCACATCGGTGGATTAGGATGGAATGGCTTCCTGACTTTCGGTATGCTTTACTGGATGTGGCCAAGACTTTGGAAGACTACTTTGTATTCTACCAAACTAGCCAACACCCACTTTTGGATGGGTACTCTGGGCATCCTTTTCTACGCCCTCCCGATGTATGTGGCTGCTTTGACTCAATTCCTCATGTTGAGAGAATTTGACGACATGGGCCGATTGGCTTATGGCAACTTCCTTCAGACTGTGGTGGAATTGGTTCCAATGTATATGTTGAGAGCGTTCGGTGGTCTTCTTTACTTGGGTGGCGCGATTGTGATGGTTTACAACATGATCAAAACTGCGAAACAAGGAGTCTTCCAACCAACTGAGGATGATCAGGCTCCTGCTTTGGCGAAAGCCTACAATCCAAAAGGAGAGTTCTGGCACAGAGCATGGGAAAGAAAGCCGGTTTTCTTTGCCGTATTAGCTACAATCGCAATTTTGATTGGTGGTGTGGTCGAGATCATCCCGACTATCCTGGTAAAATCTAATGTCCCGACCATCAGTTCTGTAAAGCCATATACTCCTCTTGAATTGGAAGGTCGTGACCTGTACATCAAAAATGGTTGCGTGGGTTGTCACTCTCAAATGGTCAGACCATTCAGATTTGAAACTGAGCGATATGGTGAGTATTCTAAAGCCGGAGAATTCGTTTATGATCGTCCATTCTTATGGGGATCAAAGCGTACCGGACCGGATTTGCATAGAATTGGCGGAAAATATCCCGACAGCTGGCACTATTTCCACATGATGGATCCTAGAAGTATGTCACCGGGATCCTTAATGCCTCCTTACCCTTGGATGGTGGAAAATGAAATGGACTACTCGGATCTTCCTGCCAAAATCAGAACGCTTCAAAAACTGGGTGTTCCTTATCCTGAAGGATTCGATCTTGAAGCCAATAAAAACCTGGAAGCTCAGGCTGCAGAAATCGTGAAGAGCTTGAAAGATGCAGGGGTTGAAGTGATGCCAAATACCGAAATCGTAGCATTGATCTCCTATTTGCAAAGATTAGGAACTGATATTAAGGCAACTGCCGAAAAACAATAAACGGATATAGCCATGTATAAAGAAGTATTAAGATCCATCGAGAACATTGAAATATATCCGATTATTTCGCTTCTCATCTTTATCCTGTTTTTCTTGGGAGTGTTCTTATGGGCTATGAGAATGCCAAAAGAGCATATCGATTATATGAAATCCATGCCGATGGATGATGAAAAATTAACCAAAAACCAGCCATGAAAAAGTATTTAATCGCCTTACTTACCCTTTGCGGCTTCATGGGTTCTCATGTGGCTTGGGCCCAAACTGAAAGTTCACCATGGTTTGCAAAGATGCAGGCCATGGATTCCGGTCAGTTGACTTTGTTGATTATCCTGGCAATCATCTTGGGAGTGATCGTTTTGCTCTTGGTTTTGATGATCTATTTGATGTCTTTTATGTCATCTGTATTGAGAAAAGAAAATCCTGAAATGGCAAATGAACCAACTTGGTGGGAAACTTTCAAGGAGAGGTTTGTAACAGGAAAAATGGATCCTGTAGGTCAGGAAAGCCATAAAGTAATGGCTGATCACTCCTACGATGGGATTACAGAACTAGACAATTTCATGCCTCCGTGGCTTCAATACGTGTTTATTGGAAGTGTTGTAATTGCTGCTGCATATTTTGTCAATTATACTGTCCTCGGAACAGGCCCAACTCAAATTGAAGAATACGAAGAGGAATTGAAAATCGAAGCTATTGCCGCTGTGGAAAGAAATGCAAATGCAAAATCTGGAATTGATGAATCCACAGTTGTATTCGACGAGTCAGCAGGAGCGTTGGCTGCCGGAAAAACCATATTTGAAGGCAACTGCGCAGCGTGTCACGCAGTAGATGGAGGCGGAGGAATTGGTCCAAACTTAACCGATGAATATTGGATTCACGGAGCTTTAATTTCTGATGTGTTTAAGATTGTGAAATATGGTGTAGTGGAAAAAGGAATGGTTCCCTGGGAGGATCAATTGACTCCCGAGGAAATGCAGCAAGTTTCCAGCTATGTCCTTACTTTCAAAGGAAAGACTGCTGCTAATCCTAAAGAACCACAGGGTGAGCTGACATCAGGTTCTCCTGCTCCCGCAGAGGCCCCAGTGACAGATAGCACAGCTGTAGTAGCAACAATCGAGTAAAATTAAACTGCCGGGAATAACTTATTTCCCGGCAGTATATCGCCTATACCATGGCTAAGAAAAACCCCCATTTGAATCCTGATTCTTTTCGTGATGCCTTGGCTTCGGTCCAGGATGACGGAAAAAGAAATTGGGTTTATCCCAAAAAAGTCAAAGGACTTTTTTACAAGTACAGAAGTTACCTTTCTTGGGTTCTCCTTGCTATTTTATTCGCAGGCCCTTTTATCCAGGTTGGAGGAAGGCCCTACATGCTATTCAATATCTTTGAGAGGAAATTCATCATTTTTGGGGCGGCATTTTGGCCCCAGGACACTCATTTGCTCATTTTTCTATTGTTGATTTTCTTCGTTTTCATCATTCTCTTTACTGTAGTATTTGGTAGAGTTTGGTGTGGATGGGCTTGTCCGCAGACCTTATTCATGGAGATGGTATTTCGAAAAATCGAATATCTGATCGAAGGGGATGCGAATCAGCAAAGAGCTCTAAACGAAAAGCCTTGGGATGCCGAGAAAGTTTTTAAGAAGGGAATTAAACTTTCTGTCTTCGTAGTAATCTCGCTAATGATCGGTCATTTGGTAATGGCCTACTTAATAGGAGTAGATCAGGTGATCGAAATTGTTTCCCAACCTCCTTCCGCCAACATGGCTGGATTTGTCGGTTTGTTGGCGTTTTCAGGAATTTTCATGTTTGTATTTTCCTGGTTTAGAGAGCAAGCTTGTATTGTGGTATGTCCTTATGGTCGATTGCAAGGAGTCTTATTGGACGACAATTCGATTAATGTCATGTACGATTACGTGCGTGGTGAACCCCGAGGCCCAATTAAGAAAAACCAATCTGAGAATTTGGGGAAAGGAGATTGCGTGGATTGTAATCTTTGCGTTCAGGTTTGTCCTACGGGAATCGATATCAGAAACGGTACTCAAATGGAGTGTGTGAATTGCACCGCATGCATTGACGCTTGCGATGAAGTAATGCTGAAAGTGGAACGTCCTGAAGGGCTAATCAGATACGCTTCTGAAAACAGTATAAAGGAAGGTTTTCAAAAACTGGTAACCGGTCGGGTGAAAGGCTATTCGGTCGTATTGGTTCTGTTGGTAGTGGCGTTTGTATCTTTGATTGTGACACGAGAAGATTTGCAGGGAACCATCACCAGATTTCCGGGCATGACTTTTCAGGCAAGGGAGGACGGAACTGTGTCCAACTTGTACCAAATTACATTAATAAATAAAACATTTGAACCGCAAAAAGTTGAATTACAAGCTCTGGCTGAAGGGATGAAAGTCGAAATAATCGGAGCTAAAGAATGGATTCTGGAGCCTCAGACCAAGTTTGAAGGAAGGTTTTTCCTCGTTCGAAATCAAGACCAGGTAAAAATCAGCCAGGAAAAAGTCAGAGTCGCCCTGATGCATAATCAGGAAGAAATAGACCAGATCAAAACAAATTTTATGGCTCCTCTGAATAAGTAGGCTAAATCAAAACAGGAAGGAAAATGGATTGGGGAAAAGGAATATTATTAACAATCATCGGGTTTGTTGCTTTAATCATTACGATGGTGGTGATCTCAGTAAGAATGGATGGGATTGAGCTGGTAACTGAAAATTACTACGAGGAAGAGATTAAATTCCAAAACCAAATTGACAAGGAAAACTCAGCTCTAAAGCTTGATAGGGAAGTGATCAGCTACGATGCTGCTTCCAAAACTGTTTTGCTTGACCTTCCGAGCGGAGCTTCAGGAAAACTGCAACTCTTCAGGCCTTCTGATTCTAATTTGGATCAGGTATTTAGTTTTACTGCTGCTGAGGAAGGTCAGACAGTTATTCCTGTTGAAAATTTAAAAGCAGGATATTGGAAGTTCCAACTCAATTGGACTGAAGGAGGGAAAGATTACTACGAAGAGAAAAAGATCGATTTATAAATGCTTTGGACGGCTCTACTTCTGGGGTTTCTTGGCTCATTTCATTGTGTGGGAATGTGCGGACCTATCGCTTTGGCAGTAGGGGGGAAGGGGAATTCGTCCTATTTCCAACATAAATTACTTTATAATTTGGGCAGAAGCCTGACCTATGCTTTGCTCGGGTTAGTCGTAGGCAGCGTAGGTTTTTCTCTATCTCTCGCAGGGATTCAGCAAGGATTCTCAATTACGATGGGACTTGTCATTTTGATTTTTTCGCTCAGTTACAAAAAAGCAGATCAGTTTCTGACCATTCCTGCTCTATCCGGAGTGGTCATTTGGGTGAAAAGAAAGTTAAATCACTTTTTGAAAGCAGGAGGAAATTCTGCGTTTTTTGCCACCGGACTTGCAAATGGATTGTTGCCTTGCGGTATGGTCTACATGGCTTTGGTTGCTGCTTTGGGGCTTCAAAGTCCGGTATTGGGAGCTGCCTACATGTTTTTTTTCGGAATAGGCACGATTCCTTTACTCATGGTTTTGATGTATTCAGGCACTTTAATTTCTATTGCAGCAAGGCAAAAATTTCAAAAAGCTATTCCCTATCTCGGAGCAGTAATTGGAATTATTTTTATTTTCCGAGGACTTGGTCTGGGAATCCATGGATTTAGTCCAAACCTGCAGGTTTTCAATTATGGGTCTCAGCAAGTGGAGATCACCATGTGCGAGTAGGAATTCTCAGATAGATTTACTGAATGCCATTACCTTGGATTGGGTTTTTACCAATCTGAGATCGACTTGCATGCAGATGTTTCTCACCAATGCGATTCCTTCTCTGGACACTTTGAGGACATTACCTTCCCAAGTCAAAAGTCCATCCCATTCCATTTGGCGGAGATTTTCAACTTGGTCTGATCCCAATTTCTCCCGGAAGCTAAATGGAATTTCAGCTTTCTGATTGCAGATCAAATCCAGAATAATCTCTCCGGTTTGAATGTCTTCTTCGGTTTGAACATGACTTTCACAATCGCCCAATCTCCTTTGTTAATCATGTTTTGGTACGCGTCGATTCGTTTGTCATTCTGTCCATAGGCAAAATGAATGTCGCTGATGCTGCTTGATCCAAGTCCAAGTAAGATTTTGGATGGAGAAGTGGTGTAGCCCATGAAGTTTCGGTGAAGTTTCCCTTTTTTCTTAGCAACGCAAAGCGGGTCGTTTGGCAAGGCGAAATGATCCATCCCAATTTCCTCATATCCAAGTTTCAAAAGGAGTTCTTTGCCAAATTCATATAATGCTCGTTTGTCTTGCTCCTGCGGTAAATGTTGTTCAAAACTTTTTTGTGCCGGAAAAGCAGAGGGCAAATGGGCATAACTGTAGAAAGCAATCCGGTCCGGAGCAAGGCTGGCGACTTTGTCAAATGTATCAGCCAAGGATGCCTGAGTTTGATAAGGCAAACCGTAAATCAGGTCGAAATTCACCGAGGTATAACCCAGAGTTCGGGCATTTTCGGTGGCTTCTTTAACTCGCTCAAAAGGCTGGATTCTATGAATAGCCTGCTGAACTGTAAGATCAAAGTCCTGAATCCCATAACTGACCCGGTCAAAACCAAGCTTGGCGAGAGTTTCCAGATGTTCAAAAGTCGTATTGTTTGGATGACCTTCGAAACTGAATTCTGCATTTGCCATTACTTCGGAAGCCGAAATGATCGGATTGAGCAAGTCATAAAGTGACTCAGGGGCGAAGAAAGTTGGCGTGCCTCCTCCAAGATGGATTCCGGCAAGTTTTGGTTTGCTGTCAAAAAGAGTCAAATAGTTATTCCATTCCTTCAGCAGCGCTGAAATATAAGGATCCTCGACTGCATGGTTTTTTGTGATTCGCTTGTTACAACCACAATAGGTACAGAGACTTTCACAAAAAGGTAAATGGATGTAAATCGTTATCCCTTCCGTTTTTCCATATACAGAAAAAGCTTTCTTAACAAGCTTCTCCCATTTTTGATCGGAAACATTATTTTCCCAAAGCGGAACAGTCGGATAGGAAGTATACCTGGGGGCAGGCATATTGTACTTTTGGATCAATTCGGGTGACAGCGACATAATTCAACTATTTCTCAAATTTGGTAACAAAAGCCTGCTAAAATGTTGACTGAACTGGCACAGAAAGGTGATTTTAATCAGGTTTTAAAGATTGAAAAATTGAAGCCTTTCCGAGTTTTCTTTTCGGTAGAGAATTTCTAGATTTAGTCGATTTAATAACCCAAATATGAAAAGTCTTAAGAAAATCGGATTCTTCAGCGCCTTGATTTTACCCGCATTATTGGTAGCAGGATTTTATCTGGGAGGAGTGAATATGTTTTTGATTCATGGTTTTGTATTCGTTTTGGTACCCTTGATGGATTATCTGATCAGCACCGATACAAGCAATGTTCCGGCGCAAGCTGTAAATGAAGTGACCCGGCAATATTTTTACAAACTTGTCACATTCCTTTGGGTTTATATACAGCTTGGAGTTCTCGTTTGGGCATTTTATGTAATCAGTACCGAACCTCTAAACTGGTGGGAATGGCTAGCATTTGTAAGCGGAACGGCCTTGCTTACCGGAGGAATTGGAATAACTGTTGCCCACGAACTTGGCCATAAGTCTGAGGAAATCGAGCAATTTTATTCTAAAGTTTTGCTCATGACTGTTTGCTACATGCACTTCTTCATCGAGCACAATAGAGGTCATCATGTTAGAGTAGCCACTCCTGATGATCCTGCCACGAGTCGATATGGGGAGTCTTTCTATCGATTTTGGATAAGATCCGTGAAGGATGGATATCTCAGTGCTTGGGATTTGGAAGAAGAAAGACTTCGAAAAAAAGGAGATACGGTGTGGTCATTTCAAAACCAGATGATTCAGTTTATTATTTGGCCATTGGTGTTCGTGGGAGTGGCTTTTGCAGGGTTTTCTGTTTGGATGGACCGATTGGTTTGGGAGATTCCAGTTTTCTTTTTTGCACAAAGTGTCCTTGGTTTTTCGCTTCTGGAGATTGTGAATTATCTGGAGCATTATGGCATGGAGCGAAAGAAACTAACGAATGGGGCCTATGAGAAGGTGACCCCGATTCATAGTTGGAATGCCAGTCATATCGTGAGCAATTTCCTGCTTTTCCAACTTCAACGACACTCTGATCATCACGCATTTGCTTACAAGCGGTATCAGGTGCTGAACCATTACGATGAAAGTCCCCAACTTCCCGCTGGTTATTCAGCCATGATCATAGTCGCGCTCTTTCCCCCATTATGGTTTTCCTTGATGAACCCGAGGCTCGAAAAATGGAAGAAGAAAAGGTTGAACTGAATTAATCCAGCAAGAAATTGTTGAGGAAACTGCTCTTGGCCATCAGCCAAAGGAAGAAAAACGCCATCGCCCAAAACAAGTAAACCCGATAGTAATCTGCGGTTTCTTTGTATCGATTCTCCAGGATTTCAGTTTTTTCGAGCGTGTTGATTTCATCAAAAATTGTTTGGAGAGTACCGCCGTCGGAAGCTCTGAAAAATTGACCGTTTCCAATCTTTGCGATTTCCCGCAAAGTGGTTTCATCCAAATAACTTTCCACCATCTGAGGACGGCCAAAGAAGTCGGTACCATAAGGAACCATTCCGTCTTTGCCCACCGCAATTGTGTATATTTTAATATCCAAAGCTGAAGCAAGTTGTGCGGCGAAAAGGGGATCCACATTTCCTGCGTTACTTTCTCCGTCACTGAGCAAAATCAAAACCTTGGAAGTCGATTCAGCATCTTTCATTCGATTCGTGGCAGAAGCAATGGCAGATCCAATTGCAGTTCCTTTTGCCTCCATCATGTCGAAGGAGATCTCACTGATCAAATCAGAAAGAAGCTCGTAATCATTCGTCAGAGGAGCTAAAGAATAAGCTTCTCCTGCAAAAACAACCATGCCGATTCGGTCTCCAAAGCGGCCGTTAATGAAGTCGATAGCAGTTTTTTTGGAAGCTTCCAGTCGGTTGGGAGTGAAATCCTGCAAATCCATGGACTCCGAAATATCCATCACCAAGATGATGTCGATGCCTTCGGTAAACTGCTCCACTCGCTCATTGCTGCGTTGCGGGCGACCTAATGCAATGACGATCAGAATCAAAGTGATGAAAAAGAATCCGGTGGGAATCAGTCTCAGATAGGTCCAAGGATTATTTCTACTGATTTTCTTGGGAAGCGAAAGCTCCAAGACCGGGTTTTTCAGGAATTTCACAAACTTCCTGATCAGCATGAAAAGCGGAATAATCCAGATCAGGTTAAGGATCCAGGGATTTTCCCATTCGTAGGTTTTGAATGTCTCAGGCAAAAACCAAGACCAGCTAAAGAACTCAGCTAACTGCTCTCTCATGCTTTTTTTGGTTTAGATTTTCCTGATGTTTTTCTTTTGCAACTTGTAGCAAATAGTCTCTTGATTGATCGTTTTCAGCTGATTTTCCAGCGTAGATAATCATATCGATCGACCGAAGAGATTCAAAAACCTTCTGGTCATCGAGTTTTTCGCTGATTTCGCTGGAGGTCCATTCCTTCACCGGCAGCCCTGTGATGCTTTCCATATAGCCTTTCCAAAGACCGATTACTTCGTCCGCGATTTCGATAGATGGAGACTCTTCAAGCTGGGAGGTCTTGATTTTCCATTTTTTCTCAAACTGATTCCAGCGTCGTTTTTCTTTTCGTTCTCTCCAGACTTCATTGATTCGCTTCGCAAAAAGAAGATAGAGGACACCGAGCAAGACCAAGATCCCGCCTATCAGAATTGCCACCATGATCCAGTTCAAAGACTTTTCTAGCGGCTGATAAACATTGTTTTCTTGAAATACCGGTTGCTCTGGTATGCTGTCCAAGGTGAGCTTTAACTTCAGTTCTGCTTCATTCGGGAAATAGGTAACGCTGTCGTATCTGACTAACTCATAAACCGGAAGAGTAAGATACACGCTTGGCTCCAAAGAGAAATTTGAGAAATAATAAATGGTACTATCCTCCGTGATTCCTTCAGAAGTGGAAGAGATGAAAGTCTTCTTCTCAAGTAAAACCAAAGGAGAATAATCGTATGTCGAATCCGGGAAAATAATCTGAGTTGTCTCAGGATGCTTCACCTTCAGTACATATCCGACTCTCTCTCCAAGTTTGGTGGAGTCCTGCATGAAATAAGCATTGACTTCAACTTGCTGTCCAAAAGCAAAGACAGGAAAAAGGAAGAAAATAAAGAATTGACTGATTTTACCCACGTTTCATGCTTTTGTTACGATACTTGAAGAGCTCGATCAGTGGACCTACAATGTCCTGAGTGGTATCGATGGAAAGGTAGTTGATTTGGTTTTTCTTACAGATTTCCCGCAGATATTCCCGTTCTGTTGTAAAGGTATCGGCTATTTTTTTGGAAAAGCTCCCAAAGGCTGTATTTACCCAAGTGGTTTTCCCTTTTTCTTTATCGTAAATCGGGATAATTCCCAAAGATGGAAGTGCGGACTCTCTCGGATCGGTGAGTTGGATAGCTACCAAGTCATGTCTTTCGGCCATTGCCCGAAGAGAACGCTCATATTCTTCATCGATGAAATCCGAGATCACCACGATCACACTTCGCTTTTTTATCAGGTTCAAAGCAAATGAAAACATGGAGTTGAGATCAGTTTTGAGTGAAATGTTTTCATGTTCAAAAATTCCCCGGATCATTTTCACACCTTGTCTTCCACCTTTTGCTGGAAGAATAAGCTTTTCCTTTTGGTCAGAGTAGCTGATCAATCCTACTTGGCTACCTTCAAAAACCGCTGCCAGAGTCAATACTCCTGCAATTATTTTTCCCTGATCGATTTTTTTATGTCCGGGCTGACCGATGTCCTGACTTCCGCTGATATCCAGAAGAAAATAGACTGATTGGTCTTTGTCCTCGCGGAAAGTTTTCACGAAAGTGCCATGACCTTTGGCGGAAACTTTCCATTCGATCGTTCTTACGTCGTCCCCGTACTGATAAGGACGCAAATCGTCAAATTCAAGTCCTGACCCCTTGAAAAGCGATTGATATTCTCCTTGAAGGTGGTTATTCGCCACCTTTCGGATCATTATTTCGTACTTTCTTAACTTGCTAAACAGCTCGTTCATGAGGGGTGATTTGAACAGCCTAAGTTAAAGCACAATGGCGAATTATAAAATTAAGCTGGCTGAAAGGCTGGGAAGTTTATCCGTTAAAAAAACCTAATTTTGCCCTGTGAAAAGACTTGTTTTAGCCTGTTTGCTCCTCCTTTCTATGGCAGGATGTGACGAAAACCCCAAACCGAAAGACTTGCTCTCAGAGGAAAAGATGGTTAATGTCCTGATAGATATTCACTTGACAGAAGGAATTGCGAGCTCTTTGCCGATTCCTTACGATTCTTCTCAGGTACTTTATTCTTTACTTGAAAAAGAAGTATTTGTCAAACATCAAGTGGAGGATTCTGTTTTCACCAGAAGTATGATATACTATTTGCAAGACCCGGCAATCATGGACAGAATCTACGCGCGTGTCGTAGATTCTTTGGTAGTGAGAGAGTCTTCCGGTGGAATCGAAGATAAATTCTAATGCTGTACCCCTCAAACGTCGAACAAAAAATCAATTTCCTGAAGATCAAAGACCTTCTTAAGGATGAATGCACTTCATCGCTTGGAAAGGAATATGTTGATCGAATAGCTTTTTCCTCGGATTACAATCTGGTGACCAAACTTTTGGATCAAACAGAAGAATTTCAGAGGATACTTATTTCGGGGGAAATATTCCCTTCCTCTCATTTCACCAATCTCACTCCGTACCTGGAAAAAGCCAAACTCGAAGGTGCGTTTCTGGACGAAGAAGATTTTTACGAACTCAAAGGTGCATTGCTGACGCTAAAGGGTTGCATTACTTTCTTTCAAAAGAACGGCGAGTTTTATCCGATTTTGAATCAGCTGCTTGGTTTATTGATAGATCTGGATTTGGGTTTGCTCAAAGCCATCGATGCCATCATTGACGAAAAAGGTAAGATCAGAAGCAATGCCAGTAAGGAATTACAATTGATCCGAGCTCAGATTATTTACGAAGAAGGTCGCTTACGCAAAGTAATGGATCGTATTTTCAAAGAAGCTCGTGCCAAAGGCCTTACCCCTGAAGACGCCTCCATGACTATCCGAGGAGGGCGATTGGTGATCCCTGTGGCCGCCGAAAACAAGCGAAAGTTGAGGGGATTTATCCACGATGAATCAGCGACAGGGCAGACAGTCTTCATGGAACCTGAGGAAGCGCTCGATATCAACAATGAGATTCGCGATCTGGAATATATGGAGCGACGCGAAATCATAAAGATTTTGACCCAGCTTACCGATAGGCTGAGACCTGCAATTCCTGCTTTACGCAAAGCCACTAATTTTCTCGGATTGATCGACTTCATCCGGGCAAAGGCTAAATTTGCGCAGAAAACAGAAAGCACTAAGCCTGAAATCATCAAAGAGC
This sequence comes from Algoriphagus sp., assembly GCA_044373795.1. GTDB lineage: Bacteria > Bacteroidota > Bacteroidia > Cytophagales > Cyclobacteriaceae > Algoriphagus. The sequence goes on from JBILPR010000022.1 coordinate 16,220, forward strand.
GAATCCTCTCCTGGACACAGGCAAGGCATCCGATTTTGGAAATGGCGCTTAAAACCCAAGGCAAAAAGATTACCCCTTTGGATGTGAATCTGGGAGGACATGAGCGTCTTTTGGTGATCTCCGGCCCAAATGCAGGAGGTAAATCAGTCGCCCTGAAGACAGTTGCCCTGCTTCAATACATGCTTCAGGCCGGCTTGTTGATTCCAGTTCATCCGGATTCCAAAAGCTCGCTTTTCGATAATTTCTTCATAGACATTGGTGACGAGCAAAATCTGGAAAACGACTTGAGTACTTATAGCTCGCACTTGATGAGCATGAAGCATTTCACTCAGTTTGCGAATCGAAAAACGATCTTGTTCATAGATGAATTTGGAACAGGGACAGAACCGCAATTTGGTGGAGCAATCGCCGAGGCAATTCTTTTGTCGCTCAATAAATTGGGAGCATTTGGTGTGCTTACTACGCACTACGGTAATCTGAAGCAAGTTGCAAACAAGAATCAAGGACTTGTAAATGGTGCCATGCGCTACGATGTGGATCGATTGGAGCCCTTGTACCAACTTGAAATCGGAAAGCCAGGCTCTTCTTTTGCTTTGGAAATAGCTTCGAAAATCGGGATTTCAAAAGAAATTCTGGAGTATGCAAAGGCAAACATTGGGGAGGAGCGCGTAAGATACGATCGGCTTTTGACCCAGTTGGAAAATGAAAAAAATCAATATTCAATCCTTCTTGCTGAAGCCAAATCAAAAGAAAAACTGCTGAAAATGCGCCTTCAGGAATACAATCAGATGAAGGAAACGCTTGAACTGACGAAAAAGAAATATATCCAGGAAGCTAAGCAAGAGGCAAAAGCATTGCTTGACCAAACCAATAAAAAGATTGAATCTGCTATCAGGGGGATTAAAGAAGGACAAGCTGAAAAGGAAGTTACGAAACAGATTCGAAAAGAATTGGAGGTTTTCAAAGAAGAAGTGAAGCCCGAGAAACTTGTGATCAAGGACCCTGAGGTTGAGGTTATTGGGGGGAAAATCGGTGAAGGGGATTGGGTAAGATTGAAAGATAACGGAGCGATCGCCGAAGTACTCAGAATCAAAAATAATGAGGCTGAAATCGCGATTGGTGAATTGAAATCTAATGTGAAGATTTCCAGACTTGAAAAAATATCCCACACCCAGGTTAAAAAAGAGGTCAAAGCAATCGCTTCCCGTGGAGGTTACAATACGAATGAGAAGATGATGGATTTCTCTTACAACCTCGATTTGAGAGGTAAAAGAGGGGAGGAAATTTTACCGTTGATTCAGACTTTCATTGATGAAGGCCATATGTTGGGAGTGAAGGATCTTCGGATAGTCCATGGAAAAGGCGATGGGATCTTAAGAGAGATCACCCGAAATTTATTAAAGCATATGAGTCCGGTGAAAAAAATGGAAGACGAGCATGCAGATCGGGGAGGAGCGGGAGTTACGCTCATCACTTTGAAATAAAAAAAGGGAGCCCGAAAGCTCCCTTTTTTGGTAATAAGTGATTTGTGATTATTTCTTAAGCATTGTAAATACATAAGAGCCTGCAACTGCAAATGTCCCGTTTATTCTGGCTCCCGGAGCAGGGATTGTAAATTCTAATCGAAGATTATCTCCTGTTCTGGTGAAAGAGATTTCCCTTCCGGCGGCAGGTTTTGAACCGGTCAGAATGAATTTATCAAAATTGGTTCCTACAAAAGACCAGTTTCCCGCATTGTCAAACAAGTCATTGTTGTTTTTCGAAGTGTAAGTTTTCGCAGATCCCGAAGTAAGAATCAGTTCGAAAGTTGAATACAAATCTGTCACCGTGGTGCCACTTTTTGTTACAGATCCGCCACCGGCGATTCCCCAAGTCTGAGTTCCCGTACCGGTCAAAGCTTCTGTAGCCAATTGTTCGGCTGTTTTTGGTGGAGGTGCTGGTGTAGGATCATCTCCGCCACAGCTTTGCATAATCACCATAACCCAAGCCAAAACAGCAATTCGAAGGAGTGTCGATTTCATATTCAAAAGTATTTAATACCCGTAAAATTAAATATATCGGCTAAAGTTCAAAGCCGTACTTTATTTATAATCTTCCAAAACGATTTTTTGTTCGCAGAAATCATATTCTCTGGGATCATTTGAGCAAATGATGAGAATTCTTTTCGAGGAGAATCTTGCAATCAATTCCAAGTACCAATCAATCCCTTTTTTGTCCAGATTTGATGTTGGCTCATCGAGAAGTATCAATGGAACATCTGAAAAAAATGCCAATCCGAGCTTTAGACGCTGTTTCATTCCGGAAGAAAAATGGCTTACCGGTTTGGATTTATGCGGACTCAGATACATGATTTCCATCATTTCGGTAACGGAAATCTGATTGAGAGGAGATTTGAACTTGAAGTGAAATTTCAACAATTCTTCCAACATGAATTCCTCAGGTAATTCCATGTAAGGTGCAGCGAAAGTCAGATTCGAAAACCATTCGGTTTCAGAAATTAATTTCTCATCCTTTTTATAAAGAATTTTGCCGGAGGTCAATGGAATTGATCCGCTGATACATTTCAGAAGCGTAGATTTGCCTGAACCGTTACTTCCGGTGACAGCGATAGAATTTTCCTGGGAAAGGGAAAAGCTTAGATTTTTAAAAATCCATTCAAATTGGAAGCGTTTCGACGCTCCATCTAATTGGATTTCAAGCATATTAATTGATATATCCCTTCATCACGCCTCGTTCGGAGGAGCGGATAAAATTCAAAATTTCATCTCTTTCTTTGGTTGCAGGCAGGTTGACTTCAATTTCCTCCAACGCTTTGCTATTGTTCATGCTATTTAGGAAAAGGTATCGATAGACTTCCTGAATATGAGCAATGCTGTCACTGGAAAATCCTCTTCTTCTCAAGCCAAGTGAATTGACTCCTGCATAAGAAAGTGGTTCTCTGGCTGCTTTGGTAAATGGCGGAACGTCTTTTCTGACAAGTGAGCCACCGGATACCATTGAATGCATCCCGATTTTCACAAACTGATGAACAGCACTGGATCCGCCAACAATTGCCCAATCGTCAATCGATACATGGCCTGCAATCTGTACAGAATTGGCAATGATGACATGGTTTCCAATCACACAATCGTGTGCCACGTGGACATACGCCATCAAAAGACAATTGCTTCCAATACTGGTGGTTTGCTTATCAACGGTTCCTCTTGAGATGGTCACGCATTCACGAATCGTGGTATTATCACCTATCACGACAGTAGAATCCTCCCCTTGGAATTTGAGATCCTGAGGGATCCCGGCAATAACAGCGCCTGGGAAAATCTTACAGTTTTTACCGATTCTGGCACCAGGGAATATGGTTACGTTTGATCCAATCCAGGAATTTTCTCCGATGACTACATTTTCATGAATCATGGTGAAAGGATCTACTTGGACATTGGTACCCAAATCAGCTTTTGGGTCTATGTGAGCCATTGTGCTGATCATGATTCTTTTCGGGTTATGCTTGCGGTCATTACAGCCTCACACACCAGCGTGTTTCCGACGTATGCTTCTCCACGCATCTTTGCTATTCCTCTTCTGATTGGAGCTAATAGTTCACACTTAAAAACAAGGGTGTCTCCTGGAAGTACCATTTTCCTGAATTTACAGTTTTCTATTCCGAGGAAGTAGGTCCAATAATTTTCCGGATCTTCCACCGAGCTCAAAACCAAAATTCCTCCCGTTTGAGCCATAGCTTCCACCTGCATCACTCCCGGCATCACCGGGTTTCCAGGGAAATGCCCCATGAAAAAAGGCTCATTCATGGTTACATTTTTAACTCCTGCTACAACTGTTTCATCCAGGTAAATGATCTTATCAATTAATTGGAAAGGATAGCGGTGAGGGAGAATATTGCTGATTTGATTGATGTCCATTACTGGCGGGAGCTTCGGATCGTAATAGGGAATATGGCTGGAACCAGCTTTTTCCATAGCCCTTTTTAGCTTTTTTGCAAAAGCTACATTGGCAGCGTGTCCGGGACGAGCAGCTAAAATCTGAGCTTTCAATGGTCTTCCCACCAAGGCCAAATCACCCACGACATCCAATAATTTATGCCTTGCAGGTTCGTTTCGGTAACGAAGATCAACATTGTTCAAAATGCCTTCTTTTTTTACTTCAACTTTAGGCTTGTTAAACATCTTCGCAAGATGGACAAGCTCTTTTTCTTCCACGACCCTGTCTACTACCACGATGGCATTGTTCAGATCCCCACCCTTTATCAGGTTGGAGTTGTAGAGCATTTCGAGTTCGTGCAAAAAGCAAAAAGTACGGCAAGAGGCGATTTCAGTTCTGAATTGACTTATGTCGGTGATAGACGCGTGCTGGCTTCCCAAAACCGGAGAGTTGTAATCCACCATCACAGTCACCCGATAGTTATCGGTTGGCAAAGCCACCATTTCCACTTCCCGGGCTACATCTTTATATTGGATACTTTCGCGGACTTCAAAGAATCTTCGCAAGGCGTTTTGCTCTTCAAATCCCGCATCTTCCAGTACTTCAATGAATTGGATGGAAGATCCATCCATAATTGGAGGTTCAGGGCCGTCCAGTTGAATTAATAAATTATCAATTTCTAATCCTACGAGGGCAGCGAGCACATGCTCAACGGTATAAACACGGGCACCATTTTGCTCGAGCGTGGTTCCCCTGGAGACGTCCACCACCAAGTCGCAGTCTGCGTCGACAGTGGGACGACCCTCAAGGTCAATCCTTTGAAATTTAATTCCGTGATTAGGAGGTGCGGGTACGAAAGTCATATTCGATATGACTCCTGTATGAAGCCCTACTCCCGCTAATTCCACCTGTTTTTTGATGGTGTGTTGTTTTACTTTCATCAGATTTTTAAGCCTTTCAGGATGAACAAGACGGCAAATTTACTGCTTTTTTTCCAGTTCTTTCAGGCGGTTTTCCAGTCCTTCAAGGTTTTTGAAGATTGAATAGGATTTCAAGAAGTCTTTTATGTCAAATCCGATGTATCCGAACAGGACTTCTCCGCTTTTTTTAATTGTTTTTGATACACCGGTATTTGCTCCCACCGTAGTAAAATCAGCGATTTTAATATGTCCTACAATACCTGCTTTTCCTCCAATTACGCAGTTTTTACCGATTTCAGTAGAACCTGAAACGCCTGTTTGTGAAGCAATCACGGTGTTTTCTCCCACGATGACATTGTGTGCAATCTGGACCTGATTGTCAATTTTTGCTCCTTTTTTAATAATAGTGGAGCCGAGGGTCGCACAATCAACAGTGGAATTTGATCCAATCCTTACATAATCTTCAAGAATGACATTTCCCAATTGAGGAATAGCCTTGTAAGTCCCGTCAGTCTGAGGAGCAAATCCAAAACCATCTGCTCCGATCACAGCACCCGGATTGATTTCACAGTAATTTCCGATCTGAGAATCAGCGCAAATTTTTGCTCCTGGATAAATGATGGTATTGTCACCAATAACTACCCTATCTCCAATGTAAACCTGGGGATGGATTTTTACACCGGTTCCAATTTTGCAATTTTTACCGATGTAAGAAAATGCACCCCGGTATCCATTTTCCCCCATTTGACTGCTGGTATCCATGTAAGAAGGGTCTTCAACACCTTGAATTGAGGTCTTGGAAAGTTGAGAATAAGCTTCCAAAAGAATGGTAAATCCAGTGTAGGCATCCTCTACTCGTATAAGATTTGTTTTGAGAGGCTTGGTTGGCTCGAAGTCTTTTGACACAATGACCGCCGTTGCCTCGGTCTCATAGATGTGTGAGACGTATTTCTCGTTGGCCAAAAAGCTAATACCTCCGGGTTTTCCATCCTGAATTTTGTCAAGTCGGGAAACTTTTTGGTTTTCGTCGCCTTCAATTTTTCCTTGCAAAATTGCAGCTACCTGGGCCAGGGTAAATTCCATGTTCAGCGTTGATAGATTTTAGTTAACTAAATTTAGGCTTTTAGCCTTACATATATAATGTTTCTCGACGATTTTGCTCATCACCTGAATATTGGGAAGATCAGCGGCAATGGCGACATCGATTACCTCACCTTTTTTCGTCAGAATATTTATTCGGTCGGTTGTGAGGTATCCATAATTACTCACCTTTCCATGGGAAAAGAAAAAATCCATGTCTTCTTCCGGAATCTGAAGTTTTTTCTTCGTTTTCATCCAGGATTCCTCAATTTCCTGCTCTGAAAACGGCTCACTTGTAAGGTTTATTTTGAATAGATTTCTGGTCAGGAACATTTGAGAGATATTTCGAAGCACGTAATCCGGATGGTTTTTCCAAAGTTTGATTGCACCCCAAATATCGAAGTCATCCATTTCCAGAAATAATTTCAAGAGAGAAGGGTCTTTTCTGAAATCAGTAAGGCTGAAATCATTTTGTAGGAAAAAGTCAAATGCTTCAGTGACATGAAATTGAATGCCACTTTGCCGCAATTGTTTAGCTCGCTGAATCAGGTTTATCAGCATTTTTTCAGCGCTTACAGTTGTTTTATGCAAGTAAACCTGCCAGTACATCAATCTTCTGGCACTCAGGAAATTTTCGATGGAGTAAATGCCTTTTTCCTCGATGACTATTTGGTCGTTTTTCACGTCCATCATCTTAATGATCCGATCTGCACCGATGGTTCCTTCGGAAACGCCGGTGAAAAAACAGTCTCGCTGCAGGTAATCCAATCGGTCAATATCCAATTGGCTTGAAACCAGTTGATTGAAGAATTTTCTCCCGTATTGGTTCTTAAATATTCTTAAAACCAAGTCGAGTTTGCCACCAAGTTCTTGATTAAGGAGTTCAATAGTAAGCAAGGACAGATCCTCGTGAGGAGCGCCCTTGAGCAAGCTGTATTCTAATGCATGGGAAAAAGGACCATGTCCGATATCATGAAGCAGAATAGCAATTAATGCTGCTTCATACTCATTTTCAGTGATTTCGGTACCTTTTATGCGTAGATTGTCAAGGGTGATGCTCATGAGATGCATGGCACCAATCGCATGATGAAATCGAGTATGTAGGGCGCCTGGATAGACAAAATCCGTCAATCCAAGCTGCTTGATTCTCCGTAGTCTTTGGAAAAATGGGTGATCAATAATCGTAAAAATCAACTCACTCGGGATCGTAATAAATCCGTAAACCGGGTCATTTAGTATTTTCTGGCTTTTCAACGAGGCCTCTTTTGATTGACTCAAAAGTAATTATAATTTTAAAACAAAAGGAACCAGTAATGTCTCTAAAATCCAAGATACTTTGGGCAGACGATGAAATCGACTTGCTCAAGCCACATATTCTTTTTCTTCAGCAGAAGGGTTACGAGATCACTACCGTCAACTCAGGTGTAGATGCGATTGAGGAAGTGGAAGCCCAAAATTTTGACGTGATTTTTTTGGACGAAATGATGCCGGGAATGACCGGGCTGGAAACACTCCAGCAAATCAAGCAGATTAAGCCACAGATACCCGTGGTGATGATTACCAAAAGTGAAGAGGAACATATCATGAATGATGCAATTGGGGGAAAAATTGCAGACTATCTCATCAAACCTCTGAATCCAAATCAAATCCTGCTTTCCGTAAAAAAGCTGCTTGAAAATAAGCAACTCATTGATCAAAAGACTAATATGAACTATCAGCAGGAGTTCATGAATATAAGTATGGCTTTTGGTGATGCCCAAGATCACCATGACTGGGCCACTATATATAAGAAACTCACGTATTGGGAAATGCAAATAGATGCGACAGAAAATAAAAGCATGCTCGAGGTGTTGGAAACTCAAAAGACGGAGGCGAATTCTTCTTTTGCACGATTTATAAAGGATAATTATCTGGACTGGATGGATGAGAAAAATCCTGATAAACCTTTGCTTTCACATCAGTTGATGAAGAAGAAGGTTTTTCCTCAGCTCAAGGAGAAAAAGCCACTCTTTTTCATCGTCATTGACAATCTTCGATTAGATCAATGGGAAACCATAGAACATTTGCTGACTCCTTATTTTAATATCAAGGACAAGGATACCTATTATAGTATTCTACCGACTACAACGGCTTTTGCAAGAAATGCACTTTTCAGCGGGATCATGCCAATGGATATGGCGAAACAGTTTCCCCAATTTTGGGAGGACGAGGATTCAGATGAGGGGAAAAACAATTTTGAAGAAGACTGGCTTCGGGTGAACCTTGAAAAGAACCGATTGCCAATTAAGTTTTCTTACCATAAAATCATTCAAACCCAGCAAGGAAAAGCCGTATTAGATCAGTTCCATACCTTTCTCCAAAATGATCTGAATGTGCTCGTTTATAATTTTGTGGACATGGTTTCCCATGCCCGTACGGATATGAAAATGATTCGGGAATTAGCACCTGATGAATCCGCCTACCGATCCCTGACGAGTAGCTGGTTTGAGCATTCTTCACTTTTTGAGTTGCTTAAAAAAATTCAGAATTCTGGATCCGAAGTGATTATTACCACAGACCATGGGACAAAAAGAGTCAACAAGCCTTACCGGATTATTGGCGATAAAAATGTAACCACAAATCTTCGATACAAGCAGGGAAAAAACTTGAATTTCGAAGCTGGGAAAGTTTTTGAAATCAAAAAACCTGAAGAAGCGAAGTTGCCAAAATTGAATGTTTCCTCCACATATGTGTTCGCGGTGGAGGATTACTTTTTTGCTTACCCCAATAATTACAACTATTATGTCAACTATTACAAAGACACCTTTCAGCACGGAGGTGTATCTTTGGAGGAAATGATCATTCCGGTCGTTCATCTCTCACCAAAATAGTGATCAAAGCTTGAAGTCTTTTGCTTACGAACTTTCCGAAATAGAATCAGCAGCTTCTGAGCTAATCAGCGAAGCTGGAAAAGAAAAGGTGTGGGTTTTTCAGGGATTGATGGGTGCAGGTAAAACTACACTCATTAAAGCGGTGGCTGCGAAGTTTGGAATCCTTGATCAGGTAAGCAGTCCAACTTTTGGGATTGTCAATCAGTATGAAAACAAAGAGGGGAATGTATTCTTCCACTTTGACTTTTATCGATTAGACGATCCTACAGAGGCATTGGATATTGGAATAGAAGAGTATTTTTATAGTGGAAATTGTTGCTGGTTGGAATGGGCTGAGAATATTGAAGCTTTTCTGCCGGAAAATTTTTTCTTAATCAAGATTGAATCAATTTCCGATCTCAAACGACAAGTTACATTTCAACATATCCATGATGCCATCTGAACTAAGTGAAGTAACAGCCGTGGGATTGATACCCAAAGAGGCGCCAGCTCAGGTTAGAAAAAGTGAAAAATCCTTAATTGTGGGTTTACCAAAAGAAGCTTCTTCACAGGAGAAAAGGATTTGTCTGACTCCAGAAGCCATTGGGCTGCTTTCGAATAATGGAATCAGTGTTGTCGTAGAAACAGGTGCCGGGTTGCAGGCAAAATTCACTGATCAGGATTATTCAGATGCAGGAGCTAAAGTAGTTTATACCAGTAAAGAAGCTCTGGATGCAGATGTTGTGCTCAAGGTTGATCCTCCTACTCAGGTAGAAATGGATATGATGCGAACAGGAAGCTGCCTGATTTCTGCTTTGCAACTGGGAAGCCAAAATCAGGAGTTTATCCAAAAGCTTAATGAGAAAAAGATAACCGCAGTGGCCTTTGAATACCTTGAAGATAAGGTGGGAGGGATGCCGGTAGTCAGAGCAATGTCCGAAATCGCTGGAAGTACCGTGATGCTGATTGCTGCAGAATATCTGTCAAGCGTGAATGATGGAAAAGGATTAATTATGGGCGGAGTGACAGGTGTTCCACCTACTCAGGTTGTTATTATTGGAGCGGGGACAGTTGCAGAATATGCTGCAAGAACTGCTTTGGGATTAGGTGCCAATATTAAGATTTTTGATAACCATATCTACAAGCTTCGAAGAATCAAACAATTGATTGGTCAGCAGATTTACACTTCAACTATAGATAATTTCAGTTTGAGCCAGGCGATGTCTGAAGCGGATGTCGTAATTGGTGCGTTAAGAGCTGAAAAAGGCCGGAATAAAATCGTAGTAAGTGAGGAAATGGTTGCCAATATGATGCATGGCAGCATTTTAATAGATGTAAGTATTGATCAGGGAGGATGTATCGAGACGGCAAGAATGACTACTCATGATGAACCCGTCTTCATGGTCCATGACATCATCCATTATTGTGTTCCGAATATTCCATCCCGAGTGGCCAGAACAGCTTCGTATTCATTGAGCAATATTTTTACGCCGATTATTCTTCAGATGGCAGACCTGGGCGGTGCTGAAGAAATGATTTTCAACTATAAATGGTTTTTGAGAGGAGTTTATACCTATAGAGGAAGCCTCACAAATGCGTACTTAGCCAGGAAATTTGGTTTAACGCACAAGGAACTCCAGCTTTTACTAGCGGCCAGGTATTAATTAAGAAAGAAGATTCTGTCTCAGTAAGAATTCTAACTGCTCATTTGCTTTAATGAGAGCTTGAGTCAATCTTTCATTTTCTCTTCGAAGGACAAAAATCTCAAATGCATTTTTGATTACTGTTCTAAGGTAGTCCTCTTCCCATGGTTTAGTGAGGTAGTGATACACCTGACCTTTATTGATAGCATCAATTACTGCTTGGATGTCGGTATATCCTGTCAAGAGGACCCGTATTGGCTCGGGGAATTTGGGAATTACTGACTCTAAAAACTCAACGCCTGTTTCCTCAGGCATCCGCTGATCTGTTATGATAATATCAACCTTCTCGTTATCAAGTATTTCCCGGCCGGCTTTGGCTGATATCGCTAAAAAAATCTTGTAATCGCGTCTGAAAGTGGCTTTGAATGCTTGAAGATTATTTTCTTCATCATCAACATACAGAATTTTTATTTTTTCCTCAATTATAGCTTCCATTAAGCAAGTTTTTCGCAGGTTAAGTTAAACCCATTTTTAAAATAATTCTTTTTCTGACTAAAAAGCAAACCAATTTGCTAAACAAACCATAACTATCTTGAAATTAGAAAAATATTTGTAAGAAGAATGTCAAAATAAAGAATATTTAATTCAACTTGTAGTTGAAAAAATTAACTTCACTTAGGCTTATCACCCACCCGATTAATTTAACATGCTTGCAGCAAGAAAATTTGATCTCAACGGTCGAATTTCACCAACAATATTGAATCCGGAAGTTTCATCAGATTTAAAAGAATTGCTTGAATTAAAGAAAATTCCGCACATTCAGATTATAGATAAAATTGAAAGCCAAGTTGGTGACCTCATCAAATCTCAACAGCCCCAGAGACAGCTCTCGAGTTCAGCTCTTGAGGAGTTGGTCTCTAATTTTTTTATCTCAAATGATAAGGAAACCTATGGTAACTGGGTTTATTACCCTTGGAGATTTTCATTAGTTCATGTTCTGCCCGAACTAGAATTTATACGAGTAAGAACAATACGAAATAATTATAAAATCACGCCCTCTGAGCAGGATGAGCTTGCCACCAAAAAAGTTGGAATAGTAGGGTTGTCAGTTGGTCAAAGTGTTGCTTTAGCCATGGCCCTCGAAAGAAGTTGTGGTGAGATGCGACTTGCTGATTTTGATACGCTGGAGCTCAGTAATTTGAATAGACTAAAGGCTGGAATCACAAGCCTTGGGGAGGAGAAAATCATTATTGCCGCTCGGGAGATTTCTGAAATTGACCCTTATCTGAAACTTACCTTATACCGGGACGGTATCACACCTGGTAATATTGACGATTTTATCAATAAAGGAGGGAAACTTGATCTTTTGGTTGACGAATGTGATAGCCTGGACATCAAGGTCCTCCTCCGGGAGAAAGCTCGGGCCAATCAAGTCCCGGTGATGATGGATACCTCTGACAGAGGAATGTTGGATGTGGAGCGATTTGACTTGGAACCTGAAAGAGAATTATTCCACGGGGCTATGGGGAATATAGATATAGGGTCATTAAAAAATATTTCTAACACCCAAAAAGTAGCAATAGGTCTTAAAATAACTGGTCTGGATACCCTTTCCCCAAGAATGAAGGCATCACTTCTGGAAGTTGGTCAGTCCATCACTTCTTGGCCGCAGCTTGCATCAGCAGTTTTTTTGGGAGGAGCGACTGTTGCACATATTGCT
>JBILPR010000528.1:0-2522 GCA_044373795.1 Algoriphagus sp.
GGAATGTGAAAATCGGTTTTCAAATATTACAATCCGCAAAATCCCAAGCTTGTTATTGGGCAAGTGTGAGTTTGGGAAGGACGACTACAGCCTCAACATCATCAATCTTCCCGAGGAACTCCGACCGATACCGGAAGAATCCGAATCCCCATCTGACCCGGAAGATGAAAAAACTCCCCCCTCCAAAACCACAAAATCTTCCTCTCCCAATCAGCAAAATCTTTTCTAACGATCTTTTTACATAGACTATGAACAAGACTGCCCATCAAATAAAGCAGCGTCTTTCTCTACGCGAACCCTTGAAGGAGTCCCTGGATATCCTCGTTGCAGTAGAGCAGATTCTTTCTTTAGAAAAAGACGCTGACCTCAAGGCCGAGTTGGAAAAAGTAAAATCCCTCCATTCTGGGGTTCAGGATTTTGAGCGTGACTTTGTTTCCTTATGCTTTCATATTGCCACCGGAGTGGGAAAAACCCGCTTAATGGGAGCTTTTATCGCATACCTCTATCTGGAAAAAGGCATTCGAAACTTTTTCATTTTGGCTCCCAACCTGACCATTTACGAAAAGCTGATGGAGGATTTTGGGAATCCCGCTTACGGGAAGTATGTCTTTTCCGGAATTGCTGAATTTGTTCACAACAAACCTCTGATCATTACAGGTGAAAATTACAATCAAGTTGGAAGCCTGTTCAACAACACAGAAATCCGAATCAATATTTTCAATGTCGCCAAGTTCAATTCCGACAGCAAAGGCACCAAGCAAGATGGGATTGCTTTGGCACCGCGTATCAAGCGACTTTCCGAATACCTGGGACAATCTTATTGGGATTACCTGACCAAGCTGGATGATTTGGTCATCCTCATGGACGAGGCGCATCGCTATCATGCGGACAGCAGCAAGAAAGCCATCAATGAATTGAAACCAATTCTTGGCTTGGAACTGACCGCTACTCCGATCGATGAAAAGGGAAAACCCTTTAAAAATATTGTCTATGAGTATTCGCTGGCCCGAGCGCTGGAAGATGGAAAATATGTGAAAAATCCTGCCATTGCCACCCGGCGAAACTTCCGGGCGCAAGGAATGACTCAGGAGGAAATCGAGCGGATCAAGTTGGAGGATGGTATCTCCATTCATTTGGACACCAAAGCAGAACTCGAAATCTATTCCAAAAACACCAATTCCAAACTGGTTAAACCTTTCGTATTGGTAGTCTGTCGGGACATTGCACATGCCAAGGAAGTCTTTCTATACATCAACTCTTCCCTGTTTTACAACGGGGCGTTTATCGGAAAAGCACTTCAAATCGACTCCAGTACCAAAAAAGATGAAGAGATCGATCGACAGTTTGTAGAACTGGAGCGGCCCGAAAATGAAATCGAGATCGTGATCCACGTCAACATGCTGAAGGAAGGTTGGGATGTTTCTAACCTCTACACCATTGTACCGCTGAGAGCAGCCAATGCCAGCGTATTGATCGAGCAAACTATTGGACGCGGACTTCGGCTTCCGTTCAACGGAGAGCGAACCGGAATTGACAAGCTGGATAAGCTGACCGTCATCGCCCATGACAACTTCGAGACGGTGATCAAAGAAGCACAAGACCCCAACTCAGTTTTGAATAAGATGAGTTTTGTAGAATTGGATGAAGAAAGTCTGACACCAAACCTTGAGCCGGTCAATAGTCCTTCCCTTATCGAAGCTCAATTCCGAAGACAGGAAAAGATCATTTCCTTAATCCAAAATCAAGCAGAAAAGCAACAAGCAACTTTTGGATTAAACGCCAGAAGAGCATTAATCCAAACCTTACCCGAAACTGGAAAAATGGAAGGAGTGCGTTCAGCTTCGGATCTTACCAAACCCGAGGTAAAAGCCTATGTGATTCAAAAAGTGCGGGAACACATGTACACGGGTCAGGTAGATATTTTCGCAGAAGAGGAGCTGGAAAAAATTGAAGAGGATTACATGGATCTGGTCACTAATTACCAGAAAAACATCATCGAAATTCCTCGAATATCGCTGACACTTGGCGACCCTGAAGTTTGGTTTGAAAACTTTGACCTAAACACCGACATAGGTTTTGACTTCCAACCTTTGGCAGAAGAAATTATGGTGGTCGAACTGACAGGGGAAAGAAAGGTGGACCTAGTCGGGGTTAGACATGGCGCCATGATTAAAGACACTCCGATCAATCAACTCGTAAGTGAATTGATCAACTATCCGGAAATAGACTATGAAGAAAATTCCACTTTGCTTTTCAAGCTTGCCCAGCAGGCTATAGACAGATTACAGTCCCGAATCCAGGATCCTGCCAAGTTCCGTTTAACTATCCGACAATTCCGAAAACCCATCTCCTTCCAAATCTATCAGCAAATGAGAGGGCATTTCAGAATCAGTGAACCTGATTACATCGCTCCAAGCGTGCTTCCTTTCCAAAAAATAAATGATTGGAATTTCACCACTATTCCCGGAGGGAAAAGAGACTATAGAGATTCCATTACTCCGACAAGTCTGATTCCCAAACTT
>JBILPR010000176.1:0-8933 GCA_044373795.1 Algoriphagus sp.
ATAGGTAAATACCGTCCTCCTTTACATGATCATAAAGCTCCTCAAAGCTGACTATCTGCTGATTCATCGTGTGTCCACCATCATCAATAAGGATGTCGATTGGAGGGATTTGGGTTTTTATTTCCTGCAGAAAGGTTTTGTTAGCCTGTGACCCTATGAAGATCTTGATGTTTTCCTCTTCCAGGACTTTGCATCTGGGGTCCACGTCAATGCCGTAAATCTTTGCCTTATCCCCAAAATAACTTTTCCACATCTGAAGGCTTCCACCTTGGGAGACGCCGATTTCAAGAATAACAATTTCCCGGTTTCGGTATCTGCTGAAGTGCTTTTCGTAGACCTCAAAATAATGAGCCCATTTATGGATTAGCCTTTTGTCATTGTGTTGAAAGTAGGATGCTAAGTCATTCATTTTTTCAGATAGTAACAAAGTTTGAAAAAGAAAATCAGAAGGTTAACTCAGGATTTTTGCTTTTCGGTATAGCTTCATCAGAAGCTTTTGGATCAAATTATCTTTGGTTTTTTGGTAGTTGACCAGTTCACCCAAGAAGTTTTGTTGCATTGCAGGCATGCAGGAATAGCTTTTACGGTCAATCAGTCGCGCTTCTCCCGAGTAATTCTTCTGAGCCACAAGCATGGAATCTGCTTCGACTTCGCTGCACCAACTTTTCTCCTGGCCATTTGGGGAAGCATTGGTAGAGGCATGCAGGACGTCCAACTGTACATACCGCGCCATAGCTATCATTCCATCCGAGAAGAATCGGTAGCAATCGACGGGGAATCTATGTTCTTCAAATCCGTTGGGTGCGATGATGCAGACCTTGCCACCCGGCTTGAGTACACGTGCGATTTCTTCCATGGTAAGCCAGAAAAATTCATTGTGCTCAAAGGCCTGTCCCGAAATGATCAAATCAAACGAATCTGTCGCAAATTCAGGCCAATGATAGGGAGTGTTCACTACCTGGTCCACATTCGGACCAGATTCCATATCGATCCCGATGTAGTCAAACTCACTTTCGGGAAACAGCAGCTTGTAACTTCCATTGAAATCGTAGCTACCGACGTCCAGAACCTTAAGCTTAACTTTTGTCTTTTCAACGAACTTCCCGATAAACCATTCCATTCGGTGCATGGTGCTTTGATGCATATTATCTATTTATGAGTTGAGTGAATTCTTCCATGCTGATCAGGTTTAAAAACTCCCTTCGATGAGCATCAAATACCTTATATTCAAAAAATTCATTGGTCAATGAGGTGGCCTCTCCAAGTGGAATTTTTTTGGAAATAATGCCTACTCCCCAATCGGTATCTACACAACATGAGTAGACATCTTTGTTTTTCCTCCATTTCAGAAAGGCCTTCCAAGTGGTCCCATTCCAATATTTTCCAGCAGGTGATCTTCCAAAGCGGAATTCTTCTCTTGCATGCCATTCTGTAGGAGGGTTGCAGTCATGAACTACGATAAATCCATCCTCTGCCAGCACCTTCAGGGAATTGGAGATGTCTTGGTTTACTTGCTCAGCAGTATGATGTCCATCGATAAAAATGACGTCAAATTGATCTGGCACTCCTTTCCAATCTCCGCTTTTTAATTTCTGAAAAAACAGATCACTCGTACAGGGAAAGTCTGCTTTGTTCTCCTGAACTTCGTATCCAGGGTCTACACTAAACTTCTGATTAGCGGAGATTTTTAAAAAATTATCTTCAGGGTTACGGACTCCTATCTCCAAATAAGTCGTTTGGCGCTTGAATTGGCGCATTAATTCATTAATAACCTCTGTGCGGCTTCCAGTTTTTTTGAGCTCTTCCACAGAGGTTTTTTCTCCATTTTTAAAAAAAAGATCCCTTGAAATTCCCCTTACCTGCTTAAAATATGTTAAATATTTTTTCATTTTTTTCTACTGTCGTCCGAGATCAAAAAAACCTAGAATAATTTAATCTAAGAATAGTACAAAATGAAAGATGGGAAGCTTTTTTGGAGCTATCCCATCTTTTTTCTATTGTTGTTTCGACCAAGAAATAACAATATGAAGCAAATTAAGCAAAATTTTCTTTCTGGACACCCTATAATCGCCCAGCTCTTATCCCTGATTCCGATGGAGATTTTTAAGGAGGTTGTGGAGCAGGAAAACTCCGACCGGTATTACAAGAAGCTTAAATCGATCGACCATTTCATCTGCATGTTCTATGCGGTATTGACCCGAAACAGTAGTCTTCGGGAAGTTTGTAAAAACATTTCCCTGATAGCCCAAAAGCTGATTCCCTTCGGAATCAAACAGTTGCCGGCAAAAAGTACTCTTTCGGATGCGAATCGGAAACGGGATTCGGACATGTTTGCCCTGTTGTATTCCAAGCTGTATGCGTATTATAAAACAAGCCTGGTGGGGAACTGGCTGGATATCGGTGGAGAGGTGGACCCCAGCAGGGTGGAAGTTTTTGATTCGTCTACTGTCACACTTTTCAAGGACATTCTTAAAGGAGCTGGACGGAATCCTATAAATGGCAAGAAGAAAGGAGGCGCCAAGGTTTTTGCCAAAATGAATCTGGCAGAAGGGGTTCCCAATTACATCTGTGTCCGTTCGGCAGCGACCAATGAAAACATGTTTCTACAGGTCATGGAGCTTCCCGAACATGGAATAGCCGTTTTCGACAAGGGATATAACCGCTATTCCTGCTTTGAAAAATGGGACAGTTCGAACAGGTATTTTGTCACCCGCAAAAAAGAGAATGCCCGATACGAAGTTGTGCGAGATTTTGACTGTTCTCATGCCAAAGACATTTTGAAAGATCAGCTTATCTCGCTGAATTACAGAGAGAACAGGGTTTCTCGGACAGTTGGGGCAAGGTTGGTAAGTTATAGTGACCCAGAAAGCGGTGAAATACTGGAGTTTATCACCAACCTAAAAGGACTTGATGCATTGACTATAGCCCTGCTTTACAAAAACAGATGGGTCATAGAAGTGCTTTTCAAACAGATCAAACAAAATTTTGAGCTCAAATACTTTTTGTCGGACAGCGAAAACGGAATCAAAATCCAGATCTGGGTAGCTCTTATACTCAACCTGCTGTTTACCGTACTCCACAAGCGGATAAAAGAGGCCGAGGACTTTTCCACCATGGTGATGGTGGCAGCAAAAAATTTATGCTCTTATGTCAGCCTTGAAAAGTTTTTACTTCACTCGGATGCCTATTTTAAAAGTATATTTCAAAAGGATCTTAAAAATATGCAAGCCGAATTGTTTTTCTCTGGATAGGGGTACTTTTTGAAACATCTAAAAAAAGCCCTCTCAAATTGATTTAAAGGACTTAATCTGTAATTTCAAAGTTTAGACGGACGACAGTAACGATTAATCCTAAAGAATAGTCGTAAATAATTTCAATTTATATCAATACATAACTTTAATACCATACTTGTGGGTATTATTCTGAACTGTTTAACACTTATTCGATAGAGAGTTCAGAAAATGACCGAAGAATGTATTTTTTCCAGAGGTCAATCTGCATTACAGGGTTTTAAGGGAAAAAGCCTGAATCCAGCACTTGAACCAATTTGATAGTCGAATTTCAAAGAAAGCACCTTCATTGGGTTTAGTAGGTGTATAAAACTGAATAAATCAAAGGGTTTACCCATGTAGAAAATCGACATTATTAAGAAGCTTCAAATCCCATTCCCTCATTCGTACCTTATTCGGGAAAGATATTTTCCGCTAAATTCGGTTTGCAAAAGCCCCTGTCCATCTTGATCTCCGTTCCGGCACGCACTGACAACTCCGATTATATGGTCAGAGGCTTTTTGATTTTTTAGAGAATTCTTGAAGAACCCTAGAAAGACTATTGAAGTTGATTTTTGAGAAGCTTCAAATCACATTCCCTCAAGCGTACCTCCTTCGGGAAAGAGATTTTTCGCAAAATGCGGTTAGTTAAAGCCCCTTTCCATCTTCATCTCCATTCCGGCTCGAGCCGACAACTCCGATTTTGATGGACAGAGGCTTTTTGGTTTTTGTAAGGTTTGAACAAGAAATTTAGAATGGATTTAGGAAAGATGTAATAGATGATTCTTTCTAAACTTTCATAGTTAAAGTCCTTTCCCAAAAATGCCGGGTTGATTTTTCTATTTTTTAATACTGTTTAGACCAGAATGAAATCTTAAAAGTTAAAAAACCCTGAGACTTTATTTAAGCTACAAAAGTAAAAACTATTAAATTAAGAAATCATGTCTTATCATAACAACCAAAAGATTAATAAAGCTCATAAGATCCTGTCTTTAAAGAGTATGGAAAATTTATTTTTGTTTTATTAAATTTATCAAAAAATAAAAAAGACAAAATTTATCAAAAAATAAATAGACTGTAAATCAATTAGTTGTCTTTTTTTAGATAATTTTCTTCTTTATGTTGAAATACTAAAAAACGTAGTTTGATTTAATTTTTTGTTAATTAAATCTACCACGTCATTTTTAGTGAAAAAGTAAATACCCTGCACAGGGTATTTTTTATTAATCAACTTTTTCATGAGTATTGAAAATCATTTTTCACTACTCATGAAAAGAACTCTTTTATTTTTGGCTTTAGCCATCAGCGTTTTTATTGCCAAAGCACAGGTCATTAATTTTGACCAATTAAATACGGCGGGTTCAGGAAAGGCAATAAACTGGACGACTTCAATTTTTGGTAATGGATTTGGACATCGATGGATAAGTGCAGATCCTGGAGAGTTTACAACTCTCAATCTTCAATACAGGCATAATTCAGGTACCTGGAATGATGCCATGGTAATTACTACCCTCGGGAATATCGGGATTGGAACTACAACTCCCGCACAAAAACTGGAGGTAAATGGAACCATCAGGACGAAGGAGGTAAAAGTGGAAGCAACCACATGGCCGGATTATGTATTTAAAAATGAATATCAGCTCATGCCTTTAAGTGAATTGGAATTTTTCATTAAGACAAATGGCCATTTACCGGATATTCCGATTGAATCTGAAGTATTAAAAAATGGATTCAACTTATCTGAAATGAATGTCAAATTGCTCGAAAAGGTGGAAGAACTGACGCTTTATTTAATTGAACAGCAAAAGCAAATCAATCTTTTGAAGGATGAACTTAATTTATCAAAAGGTAAAAATTAACCCAATGGGATTATTTAGTTGAATATCTTCTATTACATGAGTCATGATTAAACTCGCCAGTGGGTTATATGTAAAGTTTAAAAACCAACATCTCCAATAAAAATAACATGGGTTAGCCATACAACTCAACAAAAAATGCTTTTGAGAAATGATGTTTTACCTCTAGGGGAATACTTCTATAATCCTTAATGGCCTCATCAAATTTAGCCAGAAAATTTTTACTCTATAAAACCATCATTTGATCATTTTGTATGAAAGAAAAACTTATACTGTTCTCTTTAGGTCTTTTATGGTTTTTGACCCTAAATAACAAAGCTTTGGCACAACTTCCCTCTGAAGTGAGTGCTCAAGTCCAAAAACTAACGCCCAAGCCTGGCTTTAAATCTCCCAATGTGGCAGCGATGGAGAAATACGGGGATTACAATGTAAACCTGTACACAGGACTGCCCGATATTTCCATTCCTCTTTTTGAAGTAGAGAGCGGACCTTTGAAAATCCCCATTGTTCTGACCTATCATGCCTCTGGATTTAAATATACGGACCAGGCAAGCTGGGTAGGTTTGGGATGGTCCATTCAGGCAGGAGGTCAGATTTCAAGAAGTATTCATGGTAAACCAGACGAGAGCAGTTTTCTTGGTCTGACTAATGATTATACTATACCGGGAGGAGGGGATTGTAACAATTGGGTTTACAAGGAAAATACTATACTCTACGGAAATGACCGTGAACCTGATTTGTTCAATTATTCCTATCCCGGAATGAGCGGGAAGTTTTACCTTCAGCAGGGAAGTTCCAATCCATATCTTGTTCCCTATCAACCGATTAAAATTCAAAGATTTAATACTATAGACTATTTTGATATTACCAATGACCAGGGAGTTATCCATCGGTTTGGAGCAAATTGGTCAGGTGTAAGTCCAGCTAAGGAATCCTTGTATTCTCAGAGCGGTGGGTCCACAACTTCTGGAACAGTCGCCTGGCATTTACAGGAAATGAGATCTCCAAATACGGACGATTACATTACCATGACCTACCAGACAGTAGGAACACTGGATAATTCAGATTTTGAATATAACATCTCAGTTCTTGATCAATGTAATACCAACAATCAAACCGATTTGCCTTGTCCGAGTACGGTAGGAATTGAACAACAGGTATCCACCACTTCCACAACTACCCAAGTTGGAATTGATGAAATTCTATTTAAAACTGGCAAGGTGAAATTCATTTTGGGATCCGTCAGAACGGACATACCCGGATCACCAAACCTGAAGCGACTTGACAGAATTGAAGTGTATAGAAAAGAGGGCTTAAATTATATTCTGGTTAAAAGCTACCAGTTTGCAACTTCATCTTTTAGAAATTACAATAATACTGCCGATGCCCTCATGCGTCTGGATGCAGTCAATGTAAAAGACGGATCCGGTACATTTATCAACAGGCACAGCTTTTCTTATCATACCAGCACAGTCTCCTGGGCAAGAACTGATGCATCAAAGGCCAGGGATTACTTTGGGTTTTACAACGGGAAAACTTCCAACACTACTTTAATTCCTGCAACTACCATTCAATTCCAGCCGAATACCCAGACCATGCCGAGCAATATTACCATAGGTTCAGCAAACCGAACTACCGACACTACTTTTTTAAAGGACGCGGTTTTGAAACGGATTACTTTTCCAACAAGCGGATATACAGAGTTTGATTTTGAACCGCATCGTTACTCTGAAGGGGGAGTAACCACTTATGTTCCCGGATTGAGAGTTAAAAAAATCACTTCCGTTAATGGATCCCAATCATACAATAAGGTTTACAAGTATGGCACTTCAGAAAATGGGCTGGGACATAAAAACTTTGACTTAAGGGGTTTTTATTTCTATTCTGAGCAGTTCATAAGGAATACTTGTGCTACCATCCCATGTGACCGCGAATACCGTTCCCGCATGTATTTCTCCAATTCTGTCATTGGGCCCGGATATGAAGATGCTCCGGTGGTCTACTCGCTGGTGACAGAATATCCAAACGGTACCATTGCCAATGGCAAAACAATCTACGAGTTTGATGACAACACGCTGATTGGAGATCCCTTGTTTACAGTGCCCTACAGCAACAAGACATTTAGAAATTCCATGAGTTGGGCAAGGGGGAAGCTTACCAAAAAAACAGTATATAACTCTTCCGGAAATCAGGTTTCACAAACTGCAATCGGTTATTCCAATTACGGGAACCAAACTTCCAACATCGGTCAGTCGGGATACCAATGGATTGTAGGTCGGTGGGGAGGTTTTTTATATGCGAACTGTGGTAATTCAGTGGACGGAAAAGAGCTTAACTTGATGAATTTGGCCAAAACCACTGGCAACTATAAAGAAACAAACCGGGTGGAGACGCTGAATTTTGGGGCCAACGCCCAATCGACCACGACCACGAAAGCATTCAATTCAACCTATCTTCAGCCGACCTTTGAGGAACAGTTAGTTTCTTCGAATCCTGAAATAGTCCGGACCACTTACCGCTATCCGTATGATATTGTAAATACCACTACAACCTACACTGGCCTTCCCAATGCATTGAAGCAAATGCTTTTGAAGAATATGTTTGCCTACCCGGTGGAACAATACACGTATGTAAAGCAAACTTCGGGGAGTGCTCTTGAGATCATTTCAGGTCAGGTGAGCGAATACGATGTGGTAGGCGGAACTAGTTATTACCTGCCAAAATACTTTTACTTTTTGGAAACTGCCACCTCTCTGGGCTCTCTTTCCAACCTTCAGCTTTCCGGAACGAGTGCTTTTGCAAAAGACTCGAGATACAAGCTGAGACTTACCATGGATAGCTATGATACGCGTGGTAATCTTCTCCAATATACCCCATCAGACGGCCCTGTTAAATCCTACCATTATGCCTATGACGGAGCTTATATGGTGGCAGAAACCAGTAACGCAACCAATGCAGCAATGGCATATACATCTTTTGAAACCAATGAAAAAGGGGGATGGACTTATTCCGGATCCGAAAGTCTGGTGATGCCAAACCAAGCGAAAACCGGAAACAAGGTTTACTATTTAAACAATGGCTCGATCACCAAAACCTTGACTGGGGCAAGTTCTTCCAATAAATACAAGGTGAGTTTCTGGGCCAGGGCAAACACGGGAACCGTAAACTGGACCTTTTTGGGAATCAATGAATCATTGGGGAGCAGCTGGAAATTGATAGAAAGGGAGGTGAGTTCCTCACCGATTACCATAAGCGGAACAGGAGTAGTGATCGATGAATTGCGGATTCACCCGGTCAGCGCCCAAATGACCACTTATACCATGATACCCCTGCTGGGAATCCGCTCTCTGATGGATGTAAAAAGTCAGGGAAATTATTACCAATACGATCCCTTTGGCCGATTGGAAACTGTCCGAAATGAGGACGGTCATATTTTAACCCATAGTGAATACACCTACATCAAACCGTGATTTTTATGCCTCACCACAGTCTTATCAAAGGAGTCTTCCTATTCTTCTTCATGACCCTGTCAACCATTTCCTGGGCCCAAGTTTCGGATAATTCAGCTGTTCAAAAAAATGAATCAACAATCTTTGGTATTTGGAAACTGAGTCTTAATGACCAAAAGATAAATCTTGAACCTGTTGGAAAATCAAAGTTAGACCAACAGAATGAATCTGAGAAAGATCAGTTTTGGATGAAATCTGAATCAAGGGTTTATGTATTCGAAGCCGATAAAAAAGTACTGGTATCCTGGGTGGACAGCGGTTCTTTTTACGAACAGAAAGGAAGCTGGAATTTTAATCCC
>JBILPR010000177.1:0-8925 GCA_044373795.1 Algoriphagus sp.
GAAATCGTTTGAAAGTGATTTCTCAAAATGCCGGTTTGCGAATTGAAGAAGAATACACCGACGTAGTGAATGCCACTTGGAACGGACTTTTGGAAATCGATCGAACCATGGGCATCGACCCTCTTGGTAAATGGTCCCATCGCTACAAGTTTGGAAACAAGATCTTAGTCCCGCTACAAAATAAGGATCTGCCTTCCACGACGATGGTGCTTGGTGCTTTTGGTGATACTGTCAATTTTCTCGAAAGAGGCGCATTTATGTCCTGGTATCCCGTCGGTCGGACAGGTTGGTCTGAGGATTACAGACCACCGGATTGGGATTCCATGTATTCCGACGAGCAGCGGTTAGATGTCTTTCAGCGGAGCTTTGAGGAGTTGAAGCAGCGAGTCCCGGCTGTGGGCAATCTTAAATTCCCGATCGAAGCAGTCGATCCTGTAGGCGGAGATATTCTTGCATTGGGCACAATAGATGTAGACAAAAATGAGAGTAGACTTCACGAGCGATTTGAAGTTGGAATCCGATCTTTTGGCAATTACCACTCAGTCGATACTGGAAAATATACATTGATCCCTTATTTGGCTATGAAAGTAGCCGATAGATTGGAAGGTGTCGAATAATAAAATTCAATTGGAAAAACCGCTAGTATCAATCGTCATCGCAACGTACAACAGCACTCACCTTTTGAAATTTGCAATTCAAAGTGTCCTGGATTCAAATTATTCTCACTGGGAAATGATAGTGGTAGGGGATTGCTGCACCGATGATACTGCGGATTGCGTGGCATCTTACCGGGACCACCGCATCAGGTTTATTAACCTGGAGGAAAACAGCGGACAACAAGCCAAGCCCAACAATGAGGGCTTGGCCCTGGCTAAAGGAAAATACATAGCCTTCCTGAATCAGGACGACATGTATTTTCCATCCCACCTTTCGGATTGCGTTTCAGATTTAGAAATCACTGATTCCGAAATCATAGTGGTACCCAGTCTAAAAATTTTGCCTGCCAAACAGGAGGATCTTCTCTCAGAAAAATTCAGAGTTCAACTAGAAGGAGTACATCCTGACGGTAAATTTTCAACAAATGCATTTAGCATAGCTTCATCCTGGTTTATGAGGAAGAGCATAGTAGAAAAAGTTGGTCCGTGGAAAATGGAGAAGGATGTTTATTTCTCCCCCTCACAAGAATGGCTTTTCAGAGCCTGGAAATCCGGAGTCAAGTTTTATTTTCCTTCCCGTGCTGGAGTTTTGATAATTATGAGCGGAGAGCGGAAAAATTCTTATAAAAACAAAGCAAGTTTTGAACATAAATTCTTTTACAAGAAGCTGAATGACAGTCTTTTTAAATCAAAGATGTTTGAAAAGGCTGCAATTCATTCCTATAAAAAATTGCAGCGGGACTTATTCTTCGAACCCAAACTTTTGGTGAAACGATTGGTAGGCTATCCGCTAGACTGGTTTTTAAAAAAATTAGGCATTCATCCTTCGGAATTACGCTTTTTCATTGCTTATGGGAGAAAAGGAAATGTGTTCAAGCACATAAGAAAAAATACAGGGCTTTAATCCATTTCAATTTGTGATAAGTAAAAGCAAAGTATTTCGGGTGAAATTATAAGCAATAAAAAAAAGTCTGGCCTTCAGGATGGTTACAATGGTTCCGGAATTTGATGAAATTTACACCGCATCAATCACATCGATTCTATGAAAGCACTCCTCACCATCGGTTTACTTGTCCTTTCCAACAGTTTTATGACCCTGGCGTGGTACGGGCATTTGAAGTTTGCCGAGTGGAAATGGTTCAGCAAACTGGGATTGGTCTCTGTCATTCTGATCAGCTGGGGAATCGCACTTTTTGAATACATGTTTCAGGTTCCTGCTAATAAAATCGGCTTCTCTGGAAATGGAGGCCCTTTTTCCCTCGTCGAATTGAAAGTCATCCAGGAAGTAATCACCTTGGTCGTTTTCATGATTTTCACTCTGATCGCTTTCAAAACAGAAACCCTCAAAATGAATCATCTGATCGGGGCGATTTTCCTGATTTTGGCAGTTTACTTTATCTTTAAAAAATAAGATCCTAGATTAAAATAAGCCGGTCAATCAATTCAAGCACTTCACTTTTGAACATCCAAATTATTACTCGTTGAAAGAAGTAAAATATAAGTGGACATCTGATTCTCAGGATTGGGAAAGCTGGAACAGTTTTTTAAAGGAAAATCCCAGAGGAATTTATCTTCAGACCAAAGAATGGCTAGAGAGCTATCGTGCTTATGGATTTTCTCCATTTCTTCTGACCGCAAGAGATTCTGAAGGTAATATCTTAGGGGGAATCGGTGCGGTTTTGGCAAAAGTAGGGCCCTTCAAGGTACTGATAGCTCCATATGGCCCGATCATAACCTGCGGATTGGAAACTTTGGCGAGTCCGTTAATCGAATCGTTTAAAAACTTTGCCAGATCAAAAGGTGCTTTTCTTGCACAAGTATCCTTTCCGGCTGAATCCGCCGAGGAAAACTTGCATTTTGCTCATTTGCTTTCTTCAAGTCTTTCAGATCGAACTCTTGGTAATTCAAAGAAAGGATTTGTGTTCAAATTTGTGATAGGGATATCGGCATTTCGAGCTGTAGATCTCTATGCCGGTCAATCTGAAGCTTATGAAAAGGTTAGGAATAACTATAAATCCGCCACTCGCCGAGATATCAATAAATCCGGAAGAATTGGAAATGAACTGTTTTTTGCAAAATCAGAAACTGAAATAAAAGCTGCTTATGATCTGATCCTAATCAATGCAGAAAATCATGGTTACGCAGTTCGAAGTTGGCAGGAATTCGGATCTACACTCATCACCATGGTGAAAGAAGATCTTTGCTTTATTCCCTGCTGCAAAAATGAAGGAGAGCTCAAAGGTGCTCTGGTTATTTTTGAGGTCGGCAAAAAGCTACATTACATCATGGGTGGCACTATTCGCGAAAAAAGAGATCTCATGGTCGGGCATTTTCTTCAGGATCAGGTTATTCAAATCGGAATCCAGAAAGGACGTGAATTCTATGACATTTCCATGGGAGGAAGTGAGGGAGTTGTTCGTTTTAAGGAAGGTTTTGGAGGGGAAATTATCGCTTTAGTGGATCCCCGTTATTGGGTACTGAAGCCTTTACAATTTATGGCCTTTCAAAATTTGCTTCCCTGGGTTCAAAAAAACAAAAAGCTCATTTCCCAAATCCTCAGCATGCTGAAATAGGTAATACTTGCCTCAATCTTGATTTTAATGAGTGGTTACAAATTTCTCCAATCAAGTCTTTACAATCCATCCAGAATATTGAGACATGTTGAAAATACGTTGCTACCAAATGTTCGTTGAGATTATTACTAACCGGAAAGGAATTCGCAAACCTAATTTGGAAGTAATCACCTTGGTCGCTTTCATAATTTTCACTCTGATCGCTTTCAAAACAGAAACCCTCAAACTGAATCATCTGATCGGAGCGATTTCCCTGATTTTAACAGTTTATTTCATTTTTAAAAAGTAAGATCATATATGATAAGACTATTCTCTTTTTTCTTGATTGGAGGATTCGTTTTTCTTTTTTCATGCAAACAACTAGAAAATCCATCCCGGCCAAATATTCTGCTTATCCTGACAGATGACCAAGGATATGGT
Organism: Algoriphagus sp.; assembly: GCA_044373795.1. Lineage (GTDB taxonomy): Bacteria > Bacteroidota > Bacteroidia > Cytophagales > Cyclobacteriaceae > Algoriphagus. Next base: position 3,650 of record JBILPR010000177.1, read on the forward strand.
GATTTAGGAATTCACGGCAATGAATTAGTGAAAACTCCAAATTTGGACCGATTGGCCGGAGAGTCGGCAAGATTTGACCGATTTTATGTGAGTCCGCTTTGCGCACCAACCCGGGCAAGCTTGCTTACAGGTCGCTACCATTTACGAACAGGCGTGGTTTCAGTATCCAATGGGCTTGAAACGATGAATTCGGAGGAATATACTCTGGCAGAACTTCTGCTTGATCATGGTTATAGAACAGGAATTTTTGGAAAATGGCATAATGGTCAGCATCACCCAAATCATCCCCTTTCCCAGGGATTCGAGGTATTAACCGGTTTTTCAGCAGGTCATTGGTCTAACTATTTTGACCCTCATTTGGAAAAAAATGGAGAGGAATTGCCTTTTGAAGGGTATTTACCAAATATCCTGACTGATGAGGCTATGAATTTTATCCGAAAAAATAAAGAGCAGCCCTTTTTCGCATACTTGTCACTAAATACCCCGCATAGCCCGCACCAGGTTCCGGAAAAGTATTTCCTCTCCTATAAAAAAGCCGGACTGGATGACGAACTTGCCGCTATTTATGCAATGGTTACTAATGCAGATGAGAATATAGGCCGAGTTTTGGATTTGCTGGAAGAGTTGGGGTTGGAGGAAAATACCCTTGTTATCTTTTTGACTGACAACGGTCCCAATGGACAGCGGTTCAATGATGGAATGAAAGGAATAAAAGGGTCCGTTCACGAGGGAGGAGTAAGGGTGCCAAGTTTTTGGCGCTGGCCTGGAAAAATCGCTCCGGGAATAATTGCCACTCCGGCTGCACATATAGATGTTCTTCCTACAATAGCAGATTTTTTGGGAGTCGAAGACTTGAGCCAAAAGACCTTGGATGGAGTTTCTTTGGTTCCCTTATTTGAGGGCAAAAAGATTAAATCAAGAGCGATTTACACTCACGTAGCCCAATTGGACAAAGTACTCAAAGACCAACCCGGTGCTATTAGAAAGGATTCTTTGTTGCTTACTTTTCTTCCTTCGGGAGTGGAGTTATATGATCTGAAGAACGATCCGCAGCAAAGAACCAACCTGGCAATTTCATATCCCTCATTGGTTAACTCTTTGGAAAGTGAGTATCAAAATTGGTGGAAACAGGTATCTTCAGACATATCGATGACAAGGCGAATTCCAATAAATGAAAGATCCGGACAAATTTTTCTGCCAGCCTACGAAAGCCGGCTTTTCGGAGAATTAGCCTTTTTTGAAGGGCATGGCTGGGCCCAGGATTGGGTCAAGAATTGGGAAAAAGAAGCTGACAGTCTCACTTGGAGTTTAGAGGTTTTCGATCCTGGAGTTTATGAAGTTTGGATGGAATACTCAGCCCATGAATCCCAAATCGGAGCAACTTTACTACTCAAAACATCCCATTCCGTTTTGTCCAAAATCTTGGATGAACCTTTTGAACCTCGCATTATTGCCAGTCCCGACCGGATTCCCAGGAAAGAGGCACCCGAACAAACCTGGAATAAAACCCTTCTTGGAAAAATCACCTTGAATTCCGGAGAAGAAAACCTGACTCTTTCAGCAAAACAGATCAAACCCGAAGGAGTGGGTGAACTGTTCGGCTTACGATTAGTTCCCATAAAAAAAGAATACTAATGAATCCTAATTCCTCCAAAGACCTCACCCTCGACCCTGAAGACTGGGATGGAATGCGTGCCCTCGGACATCAAATGATCGACGATTTGATGGACTATTGGCAGGAAATCCGTGAAAAACCTGTTTGGAGACCGATTCCGGAAGAGGTGAAGGATTTCTTTAATTCGCCAATTCCGACGAAAGGCAAATCTCCGGAAGAAGTCTATTCAGATTTTCAGCAATTCATATTTCCTTACAATAAAGGCAATGTTCATCCACGGTTTTTTGCCTGGATTCAAGGAACAGGCACACCGATGGGGGTTTTGGCGGATTTGTTAGCATCAGGAATGAATCCGAACGTGGCAATCGGAGAGCACGCTGCCATGTATGTGGACAGGCAAGTCGTAAACTGGTGCAAACAGCTGATGAATTTCCCATCAAATGCCTCCGGAATCCTGGTTAGCGGAGGTTCCATGGCCAATATCACTGCCCTGACTGTAGCCAGAAATTCCTTCCGAGACGAAAACATCCGCGCAAAAGGCTTGAAAAAAGCATCTTCTCAATTGGTGCTTTATTGCTCAGTCGAAACTCATAGCTGCATTCTGAAAGCCGCAGAAATTATCGGTTTGGGAACAGAAGCCGTCCGAAAAATCGGCGTGAAGGAGTCTTATGAAATGGATACAAAAGAGCTTGAAAATCAAATCCTGGAAGATCTTGAAAATGGGTTACTGCCTTTTTGCATTGTTGGAACATCCGGCACAGTCAATACCGGCGCGATAGATCCGATGGATGAATTGCTGGCTATTTCGAGAAAATATAGGCTTTGGTTTCATGTGGACGGGGCTTATGGAGCATTGGCAAAATTGGACACAAAATATGCTTCCCGTCTGAAAGCGATAGAGGAAGCGGACAGTTTGGCTTTTGACTTGCACAAGTGGCTTTATGTCCCTTATGAAGTTGGCTGTGCTCTGATCCGGGATGCGAAAAAACACAGGGAGGCTTTTTCTATTACCCCAAATTACCTTTTGCAGGAAAATCGAGGACTTTCAGCAGGACCTGACTCAATCAATCATTATGGATTTGAGCTTTCTCGCGGGTTCAAAGCACTCAAAATCTGGATGTCACTCAAAGAGCATGGAAGTGAAAAATATGCCCAAATGATTGCTCAAAACAATCGGCAGGCCGAATATCTGGGAAAACTGGTATCTGAAAATCCTGAGCTGGAATTGATGGCACCTGTGTCCATGAGCATCACATGCTACCGAATGGTTAAGCAGGGATTCACGGAAGATCAGCTTCGCTCCCTCAATCGCGAGATTCTGCTTCGTCTGCAAGAGGAAGGGATCGCCTCTCCGTCCTCCACGATTCTAAATGGAAAATACACGCTTCGAATAGCTAATGTCAATCAAAGAACCAGGATGGAAGACATGGATCTCCTGATTCGGGAAACTTTGAGAATCGGGAAATCTATTGAGGAATAAAAATAAGGAGGGAAACTCTTAACTTTTAGTAACTCCAAATGCTATGAAACGCATCATCCTTTCAATTCTGACATACCTTTTCCCAGCATCCTGCCAAAAATTAGAAGTAAGCCAGACTGATAAGGATGAGGTCTACCACGATTGGAGTCAGGATGGAAACTGGGCTGGCTTTTGACCAATATCAGGACACCGTTTCGCAGCAATACCAAATCGTTTTGATGAATTGGGAAACCAAGGAATCGAGAATCCTTGCCGATACCCAAGATCGAACTCAGCTTGCTCCGGCATTTTTAAAAAGGCAATAATTCGACGAATTTTCACTTACCGCGACTCTATTCAAGAATTTGAACCAAGTTGTTTAGACTCCAAATTTTTAAATTCAATTGATACATTTTTAAACCAAATTTTTATGAAAAAACTAGTAGCAGAATTTATTGGTACGCTATGGCTTGTACTTGGCGGATGTGGTAGTGCTATATTGGCAGCCGGTTTCCCGGATCTCGGGATTGGATTTGTAGGAGTTTCGTTGGCTTTTGGCCTCACAGTGGTGACGATGGCATATGGAATTGGCCATATTTCCGGATGTCATCTTAATCCCGCAGTATCTGTTGGCCTTTGGATAGGCGGTCGATTTGATCAAAGGGATTTAGTCCCCTACATCATTTCGCAAGTATTGGGAGGGTTAGCCGGGGCAGGAATTTTGTATGTGATTGCAACAGGAAAAGCAGGGGTTGATTTGGGAGGTTTTGCTTCTAATGGCTTTGGAGAAGCGTCTCCTGGAGGCTATGGGATGACCTCTGCATTTGTCGCTGAAGTTGTGTTGACCTTTATGTTCCTCATTGTTATTTTAGGAGCCACACACCCAAAGGCTCCGGCCGGTTTCGCAGGATTGGCGATTGGCCTTTGTTTGGTTTTGATTCATTTGATTAGCATTCCCGTGACAAATACTTCTGTAAATCCCGCAAGAAGTACTTCACAAGCTCTATTTGCAGGAGGAATATACCTCCAACAGCTATGGCTTTTTTGGATAGCACCGATAATTGGCGCAGTTTTGGCAGGATTAGTATACAAAAATCTCTCCCCTAAAGAATAATTAGTGGGCAGATTCAAACCTTCAAAACCCCAGTTATTTTATGCAGTTTTTAAAAGTATTTGCGCTTGTTTTTGCCCTTTCCATTTTCGCAAATCTTGAATCTCAAGCCCAAGAAATCGGTCTTCGATTTGGAAATGTCAATGGAAATAATGTTGCCTTGGACGGGGTATTTGCCTTGGGTGAATTTAGCAGAGTCCATGGCGACCTAAGTTTTGGGGGTGGAGGAGTCGGAATTGACTTGCTTTGGAACCCGATTTACCGACCAATTCCGGATATCGAGGAAGTTAATTATTACCTGGGTTTTGGTCCATCCTTGTTTCTCGGTGATCCATTCAGATTTGGTGTTGCCGGTGAAATCGGAGCCGAGTATGTATTTGAAGATGTTCCGATCGTAGTAGGACTAGACTGGAGACCCTACTTCATCTTGGTAGAAACCACCAAAGTAGATTTCGGAGGCTTCGGCCTCAATGTACGCTGGAGACTTAATTAATCCCCAAATAATTAGAACAGAGCTATTTATTTAGCTCTGCCTTTTTTTGAAATGGAGCTTTTAGCTGAAGGAGAATTCGTTCTGGAAAAGTTTCCCGGCAAAGGTGGGTGGACTTTCGTGAGCCTTCCCATTGAGACTTTGCCCGTAAGAAAAGCCTTCGGAATGATTCGGGTTTATGGTTTTGTCGACAATTTCGAATTCAAAGGAAAACACCTCATGCCAATGGGGAATGGGTTCTTGTTTCTTCCGATTGCTAAACCTATTCGAAAAGCCATCGGAAAAGAACACGGAGATACTGTACGACTAAAATTAATGCGGGATGAAATCCCAAATCAAGTTCCTGAGGAGTTGATTAATTGCCTGAAAGATGATCCGGGAAAGCTTCACCTTTTCCAAAAACTCATCGATGCGGACCGAAAGCATTGGATAGGATACATCTACAGCGCAAACTCACCGGAAGTAAAATCAGATTGGATCGTAAAACTCCTGAATCAATTAGGAAAGGCTGGTTAAAACTCCACAATCAAACCAACAGTTGGTAAAATGGTCCCTGCCGGATTATCGATAAATTTCAGAACGTATCTGCTTGGATCGTTTG
>JBILPR010000178.1:0-8898 GCA_044373795.1 Algoriphagus sp.
GTAAACCTGAATCAGCATTTTTACCTGTGTGGTCCCCCTCCGATGATAGAAGCAGTCGAAACTCAGTTAGTTGAGTTGGGAGTGGACAAAAAATTCATCGTTAAGGAATTATTTTAATCTGTGTATCCGCTTTTCTGGCAGTTGGCGAATTTTCTTTAAGTATCGGGCTGGAAGACCGAAGACGGAAATCAGGACCGGTGCTTCGGCAGGCTCAGCACAAGTGAAATCCAAAATCAAACGTTCGGCTGGACTTTCAATTGTTAAAAAAGACCAGTGGAAAAATAGAGGATAAACATAAATTTTAAACCAAAATACCATGGAACCAAAATCTAAAGGATACAATCTTAGTATCTCCGTAAATGACTTCGATTTATCGTATGATGATGTTGGAGAAGGAACTATTCCGGTCATCTTTTTACACGGTTTTCCTTTCGACAAAACCATGTGGGAGCTTCAGCTTGAGTTTTTTAAATTTAGCTATCGCCTGATCGCCTGTGATATCAGAGGATTTGGAAAATCAACTGATGAGTACACACCGCTGAGCATTGACTTGTTTACTGACGATTTGATCAAGTTTATGGAAAAGTTACAAATCGAGAAAGCGATTGTCTGCGGACTGTCAATGGGTGGCTACATCGCATTGAATGCAGTGAAAAGATTCCCCTGCAAATTTGAAGCATTGGTATTAAGTGACACGCAATGCATCGCAGAAACTGCCGGAGGAAAGGAAAAACGCTACAAAGTAATCGAAGATATCAGGGAAAATGACGCTGCTAAATTCAATGAGGGATTTATAAAAAGCGTTTTCCATCCGGATTCACTGGTCAACAAAAAGGAAATTGTCGATCAGTTGGGAGAGGTGGTCTTTGCCAATTCTCAGGATATCATTATCCAAGGCCTTATGGCTCTTGCCGAGCGCCCGGAAACTTGCTCCTCTTTGGGTGAGATCAAAATTCCAACCTTGATAATCTGCGGCAGGGAGGATGTGGTCACTCCACTTGCTCAATCGGAATGGATGAATGCAGCGATCAAAGGTTCAAAACTTCAGATTATCGAAAATGCCGGACACGTCTCCAATCTGGAACAGCCCCATGATTTTGCCAAATATCTTTCCGAATTCTTGGCCAAACTGGTTGGCATAGAAGTGGAGAACCTTGTCTGGAACGAGTAAAATCCCGGATTATAGAAACCAAAAAAACTTGCTGATGAGGCAAGTTTTTTTGGTTTGTGGCCTTATCGTTGATTCTGCACCTAAGCGGAACCTGAAGAAAAAAAGGAGTTTGCCTGACCAAAAGTTATCAGAATTCAGACTCTGAGCAACCCACGAAATGCCCTGCCAGCATAGTAGGATTGGGCGCCGTTGTGATAAACGAAGACAGTGCCAAAGCGGTAATCCCCAAATAGAGCGCCTCCGAGTTTTCGGATCTTATCGGGAGTTTTCAGCCAACTCGAGGTTTTCGCATCAAAATTTCCAAGTTTCTGAAGCTCCCGATACAGTTCTTCGTCCAGAAGTTCAATTCCCATTGCCGCCGCCATATCGATGGCATTGGTAGCTGGTTTGAATTCTTTTCTGGATTCCTGTCCTTCCAGATCGTAGCAAATACTTCTGCGACCTGCGGGGCTCTCAGCCGAACAATCGTAAAAAATGAATTCGCCTGATTTTTTATCAAAAGCTACCACATCCGGCTCGCCACCGGTTCTTTCCATTTCCTGGAGTGACCAAAGTTTATCGGGAATTGCTTCCAGCCGGGCCAGTACTTTCTCCCATTTAAGATCCTGATGGCGGTTTAAGTTTTTCTCAAAACGGGCTTTCAGGACTCCGAGAAGTTCCTGACTCTGTGCTGGCGAAAGCTCCTTTTTGTTTTCAGGGGTCATAGTTTTTCGAGATAAGGATGTCCTGCAATTACTGACAAATCCGAAGAACTCACCAAATACTGATGAAAAAACTACATTCAAAGCCAAAGAATTTCGATCCAAGTCAATTTGGATTTGATCAAAAATAAATCTGGTGGCTCACATCAATTCCCCTGATTTCCCGAGAGGATTCCCATAAAAATTTTTAATTAGAAAAAGTCTAAATAAAAATTGCGTCCTCTGATTTTGAGGTTTATGTTTGCATTATTATTTATAATAAGTCCAGATAAGAATAAGAACATGAAATCAAGTCACCTGTTTTTGGGATTTTTGCTGTTGCTATCCGTAGAGGGTTTTGCACAGAAGAATATAGTAAAAGGAAGTATTATCGATGAAAATCAACTTCCGGTTCAAGGGGCATCTGTAGTGTTAGCAGGGACGGTAAGGGGAGTTCAGTCTGATTTAAAGGGGAATTTTGAAATAAAAGACTTCCCAAAAGGAACCTACCAACTTAAAGTAAGCCTGGTTGGGTTTGAGTCTTTGACTCGGGAGTTTTCGATAGAGGATAGAGAAACCAAAGAATTGAATTTAGTCCTGAAAGAGCAGGCATTTTTACTGGACGAATTTCGCCTCTCTGGTAGCCGTGGAATTGTTGGCCAGGCTCATTTGCCTGAGGTGGACGATTTTAGAATCAACGCAGGCAAAAAGAACGAGGTAATCCGCATTGCCGAGTTAAACGCCAATCTGGCTATGAATAACAGCCGACAGATTTTTGGAAAGACCCCCGGTATTACGATATGGGAAAATGACGGTTCCGGCATTCAACTCGGCGTAGCGAGCCGTGGACTAAGCCCCAACCGATCCTGGGAATTCAATGTCCGAATGAACGGCTATGACATCACTCCCGATCCCATGGGATATCCGGAAGCATATTTTACACCTCCAATGGAAGTGGTGGAGGAGATTCAAATTATTCGTGGAGCCTCATCTCTGCAGTTTGGGCCACAGTTTGGCGGCCTGATGAATTTTGTACTTAGAAAGCCGGACAAATCCACCCGCTTCACTGCCGAGACGATTAATACTGTAGGAAGTAATGGATTGATCAGTTCCTTCAATTACATCGGTGGGACAGAGGGGAAATGGAATTACACGGCTTACTATCAAAAAAGAGTGGGAAACGGCTGGAGAGAAAACGGCTATTTCAATACAGATCACGCCCATTTGGAGGTGAATTATGCTGCGAGCAATAAGCTGAAATTGGGGGTTGAAATGACTTACATGACGGCGGAAAGTCAGCAACCGGGAGGTTTAACAGATGCACAGTTTGCCGGAGATTCTCGTCAAAGTTCTCGTGGACGAAACTGGTTTAGTACACCATGGTTTGTACCTTCTTTATCTGCGGAATATTTGATTTCCTCCAAAACCAAACTAAGCTGGAAAGCTTTTGGGACTATCGCCGAGCGAAACAGTGTAGGATTCATGAGACCTATTAATCTTGAAGATGATTTAAGCAATAGGCAGGTGGATCGGGACTATTACACTACCTACGGTTCCGAACTCAGACTTAGTTCGTCTTACCGTTTATTTGGAAAAGAAAATACTGTTGTGTCAGGTCTTCGCTATTTCAACGGTCATATCGATCGAAAACAATTGGGCGTAGGTACTAATGGAAGTGAGATGGATTTCTCTGTTTCAGCTGGTGATTACAGACGAGACCTTGACTTTTCCAACATAAATCTGGCAGCATTTGCAGAAAACATATTTCGATTCTCTGAGAAGTTTTTGGTCACGGGCGGTGTAAGGGTTGAGAATATCCGTTCGGTCATGGAAGGTCAGTTGAACGTGGCTAATGGTAATCCTCAGCTTCTTGATCAAGTTACCCGTACAAGATCCTTTCTTTTGTTCGGAGTGGGTGCTGAGTATCATTTGACAAGCGAAACAGAATTTTACACCAATTTCTCTCAGGCCTATCGACCCGTCTTGATCTCAGATTTGACCCCACCTGCTACCACGGATGTGATCGATGAAAACTTGCAGGATTCCAGAGGTTACAATATTGATTTTGGATACAGAGGATCATTGTCTTCTTACCTGAAGTTTGATCTAAGCTATTTCCATCTAAACTATGCAGATCGAATCGGAACTATAGCTCAAACCCGGGAAGACGGATCTATTTATCAGTTTAGAACAAACCTTGGTAACTCCGTCAGCAAAGGGTTTGAAGGATATGTTGAGTTTGATCCGGTCACAGCCATCTTTGGAAGTTCTAATGTGGGCTACGTTCATCTTTTTGCCTCTTTGGCTTTCATTGATGCAACTTACGGAGATTTTGAAGTCACTTCAGTAAGCAATGGTGAGGTCCGAACCAGGAATCTGAGTGGAAATCAGGTGGAAAATGCGCCAAGAAAAATCAACAGATATGGAGCAACCTACAATCTGGGTAAGTTTTCGATGACTTGGCAAATGAGCGACATCGGAAAAACCTATTCAGACGCTCTCAACACCGAAACTCCCAATGCAGCCGCCACAGTGGGAGTGGTACCAGCTTATAAGGTTCAGGATCTTTCTGCAAGCTGGAATGTGTGGAAACAGCATTCCCTAAAAGCCGGAGTGAATAATCTGACCAATGAAAATTATTTCACCCGCAGGGCTGGTGGATATCCGGGCCCCGGAATCATGCCGGCGGATGGACGTACTTTCTATGCCACGCTTGCTTTGAAGTTCTAAGCGAAAGACAGATAAGTCAAAAGCCAACACCAAAATTGATATGCCCCCAAAAAGCCTGGTACTTTTTGGGGGCGTTTCATTTTTGTGAGATTGATAAATTCAAAACGAAAACTCTATTCGTAAGAAAGGGGGAAAAGAACAAAGGAATTTACATTCTAAAAAATCCGGGACCGAACAGCCGGGTGAATTGTATGGATTAGAAATCCATTTGATTTGGGAGCGGGATTACAAGGAGGGAACTATTGGCTGCCATACAGCACCCTTGGGTATTTGTAATTTTTTAATCTCTCACCCAAAGGCTGTCATTCTTCACGAAGGCCACCAAACCCAGGCTTTTGGCCAGATAGATTTCTTGTGGTTGCGCGTTTGGGTTGGACTGACTGACTCGAAGCACTTGATTGTATTGCTTCCCATCCAAAATCAAGCTGTTGAAGTTTTTGTATTGATATTCTTCATAATCGTCTTTGCTATGTCGGGTCCTTGAACCTGTGAGCGTATCATTTTCCACCGTCAATGCAAAACTCATCTGATTCAGGATAACATTTATGTAAATTTTCTCTTCCGGATTGTTATAACCGATGGAGTTAAAAATCTTAAGCGATTGGTCTTTGGTGAAGTGAGTCGAACCAAAAGAGCTGAGGCAGTTGCGAACTTGACCGTCTGGAAAAAAGGAAAAAATCTTCGGCCTTTCATATTCTAGTATATAGGGTTCGGTGATCTGATATTCTGCGATGAGTTCCAAAGTTTGATCACCGTTTCTGAATGAGTAATCTCTTCCTTGTGGAAGAAGTATCCAATTAGTCTCCGGAATGCTGAAGTCAAAAGCTTCACAGTTTTTGACCACGAGCTTATCTTTCTCATAATAACATCCCGACAAGCCCAGTAAAAAAATAGCAAGTGAATATAACTGGGATTTCATGAGGTGAAATTCGTCTTGGTTTCAGGTGAAAAAATAAGTCAAAATTGTGGGTTCAAACTATGGATCAACCGAAAATCAATTTAGGGTTACCACCCCACAATCCACAAACTGTCTTTCATGGTAAAAGCCACCAAACCCAAGCGCTTGACTAAGTAGATTTCCTGTGGTTGATTTTTCGGGTTAAACTGGCTGATTTTAAACACATTGTTGTATTGCTTTCCATCGATTACTAAGCTCGGGAAATTCTCGTAAAGATATTCCTCGGAATCGTCCACTGTAGGGTTGATTCTTCTGCCGACTACTGTATCATTGACGATATCCATGCTAAATCCCATCTGCTGAAAATACACTTCCATAAATCCCGAGCGTGAAGCCTTTCCATAGCCGACTTTATTGGAAAAAGTGGCCCAACCGTCTTCGGTGCGATAATAGGACTGGTATAAGCCATAGCACTCACTTCCTCCCTGCTGTACTAAAACAGGGTCAGATTCTACAGAAAATGGTTCAGTGATCGTGTATTGTGAGATTACCTTTCTGGTTTTTTCTCCACTGCGGAAGGTGTAATTTGGTCCGGGAGCGAGAAGTATCCAATCTCTGGCCGGGATAGAAAAATCAAACCCTTCACAAGATTCGTAGAAAAGTTCTTCTTCCTCGGGTACACAGGCCATGGTGGAGGTCAGGAGAAGAATGGCAAGCAAATAAACCTGGGGTTTCATCAGTTTATAATTTGTTTTATATGGTCAGATAGCCTGTCCCGAACTTGTTTCGGGAGAATCTCGCATGGTTGATAATCATTCCAGTGTGTGACGAACCCGTTATGCTCGATTTCATATGATTATAATTTGATTTTTAAAGGCCATCCCGATAGCTATCGGGAGGAATCTCGCATTACTTATAATTATTTCTCTGTGTGTCACCGAAGGGGGCATGCTCGATTTCATGGCTGGAATTTAGAGTTGGTTTCAGTTGAATATAAGGGGCTTTTAGGTGGTTTCAATTTATTTGACTAAGAATTTGAGTTATTAAGTTTAAACCATCAAACTGGGAAAGGCTCCCGCAAGTAGTTTTTTGATCCTTCAAATCATTTTTTTCCCTTACTTGGAAGCAAAGATCAAACACAAATTCTTCCCTTTTTTTAACTTAAACCAACCTTCAATACCCCGCCGCTTGCCCGTCTTTTCGGGATTCAGATGCACCGATGTAGACTTTGTTTATTCGGTCAAAATAAATGGCCTGATAGCCGCCATAAGGTCCGATGCTGTATTCAATGCGGTGGCCCATTTCTTCCAGTTTTCGGATCACTTCGTAGTCGAATCCGCTTTCCAAGTTGAGCGACCCTCCATTGGTCATTCTCGATCCGGTGGGTTCGGACGAACCGTTATGTCGCATTCTCGGCGCATCGCCAGCTTCCTGAAAATTCATTCCAAAATCTATCAGATTGACCACAATCTGAGTATGTCCTTGCGGCTGCACCGATCCTCCCATCAAGCCAAAGCTCAGATAGGGTTCCCCGTCTTTGGTGATAAATGCCGGAATGATTGTATGAAAAGGACGCTTTCCTTTTGCCAGCGAATTCCAATGGTTGGCGTCCTGTACATTGAACATCTGTCCTCTGTTTTGCAAGACAAAACCCAATCCATCCGGCACCATTCCAGATCCAAACTCATCGTAAATACTCTGAATGAAGGAAACCATATTCCCTTCTTTGTCTGCTACAGTCAGGTAAGTCGTGTTTCCTTTTTCGATTTCTCCAGCCGGATAGGTCAGGGCGGCTTTGTCGGGATCGATCAGCTTTCTGCGTTCGTCGGCATATTCTTTGGAAATGAGTTGGTCAACTGGGATTTGATTGAAGGCAGGATCGGCATAGAATTTTGCACGATCTTCGAAAGCCAGTTTTTTGGCCTCAGTGAGGACGTGGAGGTATTCGGCACTTCCAAAGCCCATCGACTTAATATCATATCCCTCGAGAATATTCAGCATTTGAAGTACAGCGATCCCCTGACCATTTGGTGGGAGTTCCCATACATCATAACCCCTGTAATTGGTGCTTACAGGTTCCACCCACTCCGAAGTATGCTTTTTCAGATCTTCGTATCGGAGATAGCCTTCGTTTTCTTTCATAAATCGATCGATCGTCCGGGCAATTTCTCCTTCATAAAAAGCAGATCTTCCTTCTTTCGCGATCAAGGCGTAGGTCTTGGCGAGGTCGGGATTTTTGAAGACTTCCCCCTTTTTAGGCGTGTTCATTCCATTGGGCATGTAGGTTTTTCGGAAACCCGGAATGTCCTGCATTTCCTCCCAATGGCTGTTCATCTGCCAGGCGATCACTTCTGAGACAGGAAAACCGCTATTTCCATAATCAATGGAAGGCTGGAGGATTTCCTGCATGGAAAGCTTCCCAAAGCGCTTGTGCATTTCAAACCAACCATCCACGCAACCCGGAACTGAAACCGGCAGTGGGCCGAGTAGGGGAACGTAGTTCAATCCTTTTTCCTTGAAAACCTCCATCGTAAGACTTTCCGGAGCTCTGCCGCTTCCATTGAAACCGTAAAGTTTTTTTGTTTTGGCGTCCCAGATAATGGCAAAGACATCGCCTCCGATTCCGCAGGCATTCGGCTCGACCAAGCCCAGCATTGCATTGGCCGCGATGGCTGCATCCATTGCCGAGCCTCCTTTTTTCAATATATCCAATGCTACCTGAGTGGCAAGGGGTTGGCTGGTGGCAGCCATACCGTTTTGGGCTAAAACCTCCGATCGGGTAGCGAAAGATTTTCCCGAAACCCGGTCTTGTGAAAAGGCTAACATAGGCAGAAGTATTCCGGTGATTAATAGTAGGAGGACTTTCATTTTTCTCATGGTATAAAAGTTCAAAGGGAGTTCGAAGCTAGCTTGAAGCAGAGACTTTTGGAATACCGAAAATGTAAAAAAACAGGAAGAAGTGTTTTTTGAGGGAACCGATTTCTTTTCAAATGGGAGTCGATTGGTTCGACAAGCTGATCAACTGAGTTCAGCGACCAATCTCAGCCACCGATCTCAGCATAAATACTCTGTATTAGGCGCTCCGATATCGGAGTTGGGCGGATTGGATTTGAAATTCCTGAAAAGTAAAAAGTTGTCTGATAAACTACATCTAGTGAAACATATTTTTTTACATACAGCAGGGGAGGTTTTTGGTTGATGGATATTGTTTGACCCTGTAAGGGTCATCCGGAATAGGATAGTGTTGTCTCATGATATCCACGGGTTTCACCCGCGGTTACGCCACGGCGCACAAGTATTGATAGGTTTGACCCCTATCGGAGTCTTTAACAAGGAATCGAATCATCATGGAAATTCAGATGGTGAAGCCGTCAAACCATGAATAGCCCCCGGTATCCGCGATAGCTATCGGGACGGGG
>JBILPR010000529.1:0-2509 GCA_044373795.1 Algoriphagus sp.
CTTTTAGGATTTTTTGGTCGTTGTAGATATCCTGCAAAAACAGGTTTAGCGCATGCACTCGCTGCTTAAGTCCTGCCTCCAACATTCGCCACTCAGTATTCGGAATGATCCGCGGAATGATGTCGAGATGGAGGATTTTCTCCAGTCCCTGATTATCGTGATAGACATTGAATGTCATCCCCATTGCCCGTTGGGTCTGGTTTGCAGAGTACTGCAAATGATTCATTTTCTTTGTCGAAGTCTTCTTTAAATTCTGGAAAAACCCCTCATAATGACTTCGTATTTGTCCATCGGGGGTAAACATTTCATCGAAATGCTCACCTGCACTGTATCCGTCTGTATTCATCTTAGGTTGGCAAATTATTGAGGTCAAAAAAGATAGGCTAAAACTGACATAATTCAAAAAAAATGAAAAAGTCTGAATGAATTTTCACCAGAAGATTTATTTTTTTGAAAAAAATGAAAATTTTAGGGTGTTTTTTTAACCTTATTTCTATTTTTTTATTGAGCTTATTCGATTCCGGGACCTTTAAATTACCATCTCTCGCCTGTATTAATCCCGACCGTCGGAAAAGCAGGTTTAAATAGAAGCTCAGATCTTTTTTCACTTCAAATTCAAAGCCTTCTTCACTGCTTGCTCTTCATCTTCAGAATTGATCATAATCATCAGCTTGTCACCCGACTTCAGCTCAGTCGCGCCATTTGGGGTGATGTATTTTGAATTACGATTGATCAACACGATCAAACAGGTTTTGGGGAAGTCCAGATCCAGGAGTTTCACACCATCTACGCCTGAATTATCCGGCAAATTGACTTCGACCAAGGCGTTTTTGAAATCATCAGAAAGTTCGATATCCAAAAGCGATCTCCGCTTGAGCCCTTCCGGAACGGCCAAATGAAGCAATCTTGCCACATAAGAAAGTGTCGTGGCCTGCAATGCAACAGAAGTGAGGACAATGAAAAATACCACATTGAAGATCAACCCGCTCTTCTCCACTCCCGCTAACAAAGGGAAGGTAGCAAATACAATCGGAACCGCTCCTCTCAACCCGACCCAACTGATAAAGACTTTTTTCCTGTTTGTAAATTTGAAAAAGGACAGCGAAACCCATACTCCCAGTGGTCGCGCCACAAACATCAAAAACATGGCGATAATAAAGCCCAACCCAATCACGGGAATCACCTCGGTCGGATAGACCAATAATCCAAGCGTGATGAACATTACAATCTGCATCAGCCAGGCAATCCCGTCAAAGAAGCGAATCAGACTTTTATTATGAAGCATCCGTGCATGGCTCATGGTGATGGCAGCAATGTAAACGGCCAAAAACCCGTTGCCTCCTATCAGGTCCACCAAGGTGTAAACCAGCACAACCAAACCCAGCATCAAAACCGGATACAGTCCTTCATACTCCAGATTGATGCGATTGATCAGGAATACGATTCCTTTTCCCAAAAGAAAACCACCGAGTCCACCGATGATCATTTGTTTGAAGAACTCCGGAATCAAATCCACAAAGCTGAATCCTTCCAGAGTCAGCATCGAAGTCATTCCGATCGTAAGGAAATACGCCATCGGATCATTACTTCCTGATTCAAGTTCCAGAAGGGGTCTCAGGTTCCCTTTGAGTCCTATGCTTTTGGATCGAAGGATCGAGAAAACTGCGGCAGCATCCGTCGAAGAAACAATCGCTCCCAAAAGAAACCCTTCCATCCAGGTAAATCCTCCGACCAAATGAGCGAAAGCACCGACTGAGGAGGCAGTAAGGACAACACCCACCGTAGAAAGAACCAATCCCGGCCCTAAAACAGGTTTGATTGATTTCCATTTGGTATCCAAGCCTCCGGAAAACAAAATATAAGTCAATGAAATCACTCCCAAAAACTGAGCAAGACCCGGATCATTAAAGGAAATTTTCCCCAGCCCGTCGGAACCTGCCAGCATTCCCACTCCCAAAAAAAGAAGCAAAACCGGAATCCCTGCTCTTCCGGCAGTTTTACTTGCCAGGATGCTCAGGATCAAAAGAGCTGAGCCGATCAGAAGAATGTTTTCTGTTGTTATTTCCATTTAAAAAGAAGGAGTTAAAAAGCCCAAATCGAAAGCAGCGGTACCAAAGGAAAGATCCGCCTGCCCCAAAAGGTTCATTTCGTTAAAAATAGGGCAATTTCGGCGAGGTCCTGAAAAATTCTAAAATGAAAAAGGCACAAGTCGCAGGAAAAGAACTGCTGCTTGTGCCTTAAAAGGTTTATGTTATTTTTAAACTAATCGGTGGTTAAACACCTCGCATTCTCTAATCTACTTTTTCAAAGGTCATTTCTGTTGGCCCAACCGAACCATCATTATACACTATTCTCATTTTAAGATCTTTATACTTTTTTGAAGAAATATAGAATCTGTGAATTTAAAATTTTCCAGCTTCCATTATTATCAAAGTATCCGAATTAACTAAAAACCTTCCTTTCATTTCCTTTACAATAAAATCACCCCCTGGATCAGTGAAATACAGAA
>JBILPR010000179.1:0-8890 GCA_044373795.1 Algoriphagus sp.
AGTTCAGCTTTGATCCAGCCAACACGAACATTGTCTCCAAAGTCTTCAATGAAGGATTCGAACCATGCTTTTTGCGCAGGATAGTAAACAACCCGATAGTCATCACCAGCTCCGATTCTTCCGGCAGCGATTTCAATTGTAGTTTCCAAACCTCCCAAGACATCAACCAAACCTCTTTCCTTGGCTTGTGCTCCTGTCCAAACTCTTCCCGAAGCGATTGCTTTCACCGAGTCAGGATTCATTTTTCTACCCTCGGCTACTCTCTTGATAAAGGTCTCATATCCTTCCTCTACGTTGGTCTGGACGATCATTCGCTCCACTTCGGTTATTTGTCTTGCCGGATTCATAAAGTCAGAAAGCTCACCTGTGGAAACCACATCTGTGGTCACCCCGAGTTTCTCATTCAATAATTCCTCGACATTGAACCAAAGACCGAAAATTCCAATGGAACCTGTGATCGTATTTGGTTGAGCTACGATGGTGTCTGCAGGAGCAGAGATATAGTATCCGCCTGAGGCTGCCACTTCACCCATTGAAACATACAATGGTTTTGCTTTTTTAGCTTCTACCATTTCTCTCCAGATTACTTCGGAGGCAAGGATAGATCCTCCCGGGGAATTGACTCTCAGGATGATTGCTTTTATGTTTTCGTCTTTTCTGGCTTTACGGATTTCCTCAGCGAATTTATCAGAGCTGATTGCGCCATCGGCTTTTCCGCTTACGATATCACCTTCAGCGATAATTACTGCGATCCGATTCTTAGAAGTTACATTTTTAGACTTCACCGTGGAATTCAGCTCTGTAGCATTGATGGAAGAAATCTTGTCATCTTCTCCGATTCCAAGCTTTGCTTTCAGTTTGCCTTCGATTTCATCTTCATAAGCCAAAGCTGTCGCTAACCCGTATTTCACTGCATCTTCCGGTTTTCTGACAAGCATTTGCACGTTGATTTTGGTTAGGCTATCCAGGTTCATTTTTTTCGATGCTGCTATTCCTTTAAGCGCATTGTTGTTGATATCATCCAGGAAAGACTGAGTTTGCAGCCTGTTTTCAGGACTCATTTTATCAAGAATGAAAGGCTCGACGGCGCTTTTGAATTCACCGACTCGGAAAATTTCCGGCTTGATTCCGACTTTTTCGAAGAAACCTTTGATGAAAATCACTTCCGAAGAAAAGCCATTGAAATCAATTGCTCCCATAGGATTCAGGTACAATTCATCCGCGACAGATGCGAGATAATATCCGCCTTCAGTATAGGCCTCATCATACGCCACGATAAACTTTCCGGAAGTTTTAAAATCTTCCAATACCTCTCTCAACTCAAGGAGATTTGCCTGTCCGGCCATGATTAAGCCAGTGTTGAGGTAAATTCCCTTGATGTTATCGTTGGTTTTGGCTTCTCCGATCGCCTTTTTCAAATTGACAAGTCCGGCATTAAACTCACGGCCGAATGGGTTTCCCAAAAAGGAAAGATCCATATCGTCTTCAGAAGTCCGCTCAACCAGCGAACGACCGTTTAGATTAAGGTGAAGGATTGAATTTTCTTTTATTGCGACTTCTTTTTCACCTGAAGCGGCAATCATTGCAATTATTCCAAAGGTGACAAGGACACTTAGAATACTGAAAATGAAAAGACCGACAATGACCGCGAGAACGTTTCCTAAGAATTTCATATGATTATAATTGTTTTTAAGTTGTCAGATGGAATCTCGCATGGCTGATAATCATCCCATTGTGTGTCGCTTTGGGTCATGCTCGATTTCATGTGTGGTTAATTTAAAGGCCAAAATAACCTATTTTGGCGGATGTTTACAAAAGGCTAATAACGGATGAAATGTTTGCAAAGGTTGTGCTGATTCTTGGGGGAAACCGTGGAGATCGCAAAGAATTAATAAATCAGGCGGTGAAACACATTTCTAAAAAAAACCATTTGGTGGCAATTTCTGCCATTTATGAGACGCAGGCGTGGGGAAACGTGGCAAAAGGCAATTTTTTGAATCAGGTAATTCAGCTCGAAACTTCAGTTTCTCCGGAAAATCTTTTGGAACAGATTCAGGAAATCGAAGAAACACTAGGCCGAAAGCGTACAGAAACCTGGGGTGACCGGACAATGGATATTGATATTCTGTATTTCGGCGATGAAGTCATCCAAACTTCGAAGCTGACAATCCCGCACCCATTTATCCAGGATAGAAGATTTGTCTTGATCCCTTTGGCAGAGATCCTGCCGGACATGATTCATCCCGTTCTTGGCAAAAGCAATCTAACTCTTTTGGAAGAATGTCATGATTGGTGTGAGGTCGAGATTTTTACCGGAAATCAAAATGACCCGCTTTGAGAGCGGGTCATTTTGATTTATAGTCCGGAAACTTCAGCTTCCGGATGGATTTTTTTCACCAGGCCCTGGAGGACTTTTCCGGGGCCACACTCTACAAACTGAATCGCTCCGTCTTTTACCATGTTCTGAACAGACTGAGTCCACTTTACAGGAGCGGTAAGTTGGGCGATGAGATTTGCTTTGATTTCATTCACATCACGCAGAGCAGTTGTGCTAACATTCTGGTAGATTGGGCAGATTGGATTGCTGAAATGAGTTGCCTCGATAGCAGACTGTAATTTTTCTCTCGCAGGCTCCATCAACGGAGAGTGAAATGCTCCACCAACAGGAAGCGGTAATGCACGCTTTGCTCCGGCTGCTTTCATCAGCTCGCAGGCGATCTCAATTCCTCGGTTGGAACCTGAAATTACCAATTGACCCGGGCAGTTATAATTAGCGGGAACGACGATTTCTTCGGTGATTCCTGCACAGATTTCTTCGACTTTTTCGTCAGCCAAACCCAGGATGGCAGCCATAGTCGATGGATTTATTTCGCAGGCTTCCTGCATGGCCATAGCTCGCTGATAGACAAGATTCAGTCCGTCTTCGAAAGCAAGAGTGCCATTGGCAACTAAAGCGCTAAATTCTCCCAATGAGTGACCTGCCACCATGTCCGGAGCGAAGTCCGGAGTGGTTTTGGCCAATACTACCGAATGAAGAAATATCGCCGGCTGAGTTACCCTTGTTTGTTTCAATTCTTCAACTGAACCCTCAAACATGATATCCGTGATTCTGAATCCCAGAATATCATTTGCTTGTTCAAAAAGAGCTTTGGCGACAGAATTTTCATCGTAAAGAGCTTTCCCCATTCCTGGGAACTGGGCTCCCTGGCCCGGAAAAACATATGCCTTCATAGATTCGAGTTTGATTGTGAGGCGCAAATATAACCGTTTTCCTTAACCTGAAAATTGGTTTGATTCTCCATCAATTATTTAGGATATGGCTGAAATGTGTTTTAAAAACAGATTCTTTATTTTCCTCAATCCAACTCAAAAAGGCTTTTACTGCCGGATTATGATTTTTTTGCTTTAGCCAGACCAAGGTCCAATTTGCCGTCAGGGGAAGCCCCGGATACTCCAGAATTGTAATTCTTTTGTCGATTATCTCCTGAGTCATGGAGAAATTTGATAGCAATGATGCTCCCAGACCGGCCATCACCGCTTGCTTTACGGCTTCATTTGTCGAAAGATCCATTTTGCTGTTCACGGTAAATTCCTTTTCCATGAAAAATTTCTCCATCATGACACGTGTTCCGGAGCCTTTTTCCCTCATGACAAAAGGGATTTTGTCCCAGTTTCCTTTTTCAATTTCGGTTCGATAGAGATCGGCATTTTCAGGGGCACAGGCGAGATACCATTTGTTTTCAGTGAGAATTATACTATCTAGATCGAGCTCTTCGGGTACCAGTGAGACCAGAGCCAGATCGGTGGAGTTTTCCTGAAGATGTGAAATCACCGTAATTCGATTAGATACTTCCAGGTTCATTTCCAGATGGGTGTGGATTTTCAAAAAATCTGACATGATATAAGGCATCAGGTACTTTCCTGTGGACACGGTGGAAATCTTAATTTTTCCGGTAAGGAGGCCTTTCATCTCCAGTACTCTGTTTTGGATCATTTCGAGTTCGGCGAAGATCTTGTTTGCAGTTTCAACCAATTCCTCTCCGAATGAAGTAATATGAATTTGTTTCCCAATAATCTCTGTCAGCGGTATTTCAAACTGATCCTGAAGATTTTTAAGTTGGATAGAAACCGCCGGTTGGCTCATATTTAAAGATACAGAAGCCTTGGTGATACTTTTTTGCTTTGCAATTGCCTGCAGTATTCGAAGATGATGGAGGGATATATTCATAAATTAAATTAATGTATAAGTATATACTTATAAAAAAATAATATGTTTTACTTTTTTCTCTAAAAATCCAACTTCATCTTTGCGCCATGGATTTTCAAATACTTCTAAACAACCTCACCAATCCAAGCCTGCTTTTTTTCGTCTTGGGTATTTTGGCAGTCAGATTAAAAAGCGATCTGGAGATTCCTCCTACAAGTGCCAAGTTTATAGCACTTTATCTCATGCTTTCAATTGGCTTCAAAGGGGGGCAGGAATTGTCTCACAGCGAGTTTGATCTGAGAATACTAGGAGCATTGGCCTTCGGGATTATTATTTCAGCGGTGATTCCCTTTTACACTTTTTTTCTCCTTCGGAAAAGACTTGGAACTGCAAACGCTGCTGCCATTTCAGCCGCATACGGTTCGATCAGTGCGGTGACATTTGTGGCGGCGGTTTCATTTTTGGATATTCAGGGAAAGACTTTTGGCGGACATATGGTCGCGGTGATGGCCTTGATGGAAGCTCCGGCAATCATTTCAGGGGTAATTTTGCTGGAGAAATACTCGGAGAAGAAATCCGGAGGGGGGAAAAAGGAAATCATTTTGCATGCCTTTACTAACGGAAGTGTGCTTCTGATCTTAGGCAGTCTTGTGATTGGATTGATTGCTGACGAAAAACAGGCAGAAGGAATCAAGCCTTTTATCACAGATATATTTAAGGGGTTTTTGGCCGTATTCCTTTTGGATATGGGAATCTCCAGCGGCAGAAAGCTAAAAAGCTTTTTCAAATACGGGTACTTCTCAAGTGTTTTTGCAATCCTTGTTCCCCTAGTCAACGGATGTGCTGTGGCATTCCTGAGTTTTTGGATTTCTCCCGAAGCCGGAGACCGGTTCATTTTTGCGATTTTGGCAGCAAGCGCATCTTACATCGCGGTACCTGCTGCGATGAAACTGGCAAACCCGGAGGCTGACGAAGGTTTATATATTCCAATGGCTCTTGCGATCACATTTCCTTTCAATATCACAATCGGAATGCCCATTTACTGGATGATTGTCCAATATTTTTAAAGAGGGAAAGTTTCTTTTGAAAGGAATTTTGCCTTTTCGGCAGGGCTTGCGATTCGGCATGTGTTTTTCTTTCCAAACCAACGATATCGATTTTTACCAATAAAATCATAGACCGGATCACGGAGCCATGTTGGAAGAAAAATGAGGGGATAAAAAGCGGGCCAAACACCGGAAAGATTTCTTGCGATTTCCAAAGCAGCAGTGCTTTTGTAAAAGATCTTTCCATTTTCCAATAAGACCAAGCTATCCAAATAATCGGCTTTAACCTGATGCTTTGAGAGAATCTCTTTGCTTATACCATCTTGCAATGCTCCCACGAGGAATTTGTTGTGTCGATCCCTTTTGATGATGAAATCGAT
Source organism: Algoriphagus sp. (assembly GCA_044373795.1). Lineage (GTDB taxonomy): Bacteria > Bacteroidota > Bacteroidia > Cytophagales > Cyclobacteriaceae > Algoriphagus. The sequence goes on from JBILPR010000179.1 coordinate 5,634, forward strand.
GGAAGCATTGCAGAGGTTGCAGACACCGTCAAAGAAGACGATGGATTTGGATTGGCTCATTTAAGGAGTTGGATGGTTCCTTTCAGGCTTTGTTCCTTTTTCGCAGGATCCAAAACATCAAATTGAACCCTGCCTGAATAGTAATAAGTGCCCGCAGGAAGTTCGTTTCCGTTTTTGTCCCGACCATCCCAACGAATGAAAACATCGTTTTCGCTGGATTCCAAACTATTGTAGGAGAATACTTCAGCTCCCCATCTGTTGACGATGAAGATTTCCACTCCGAGCACAAATCTTGGACATTCAGAGAACGGATTATCAAAGGCCATGAAGGTTTCATTCAGGCCGTCACCATTTGGAGTGAACGCGTTTGGAAGAATGTATTTTGGACAATTGTCCACGCATACCACATTGCTTGGCTCACTCTCGTTTCCGGATCGGTCGATGGCAGTGATGTAATAGCATCCTCTGTAGTTAGGCAGATTGTTAATTCTGGTTTCAAGCTCCAAAGCCGAAAGTTCCGCTACCAATTCAAATTGACCCTCTTCTCCGTCAGGAGTGAAGTACAATTTATAGCCACTGAGCTCGTCATCACAATCACCGGAGAAATCCGGTTGCCAGCTGAGGTCATGGTAATAGGTGTTTACATTACATGCAACCTCAGATAGATATTCTTCGCAAACCGGACCTTCGAACGTAATGACAGGCGGACATGGAAGTCGATTGTCATCTGGTTTCGCACAGACGATTTGTGATTTATTTTCTAAAGGATAAATGAGTCCTGCGACGTTGTAAGCTCCCTTTGTGACAACGTAATAGCAATATTCTATTTCTTTTTGCAGCGGAATCCCATTGGAACTTCCGTCATCTAAATATTTGAATCCTGCCTGGGTTACGTCGACTTCGGCGATTTTTACAAAAGTATCTGCATCCGCAGCGGCTGCATCGGTTCGATTTCGATAGATATCATGCTTGTATTGAGTGGTCGAATTGTTCCATGGAACAGTAAATGACCAATTTAATTCAATAGCCTCATTTATAATGGTTGGCTCTAATCTTACCGAAGATGCTGAAGAGGAAGTGTCAATTTTCAAGTTGTTGTCCAGCAATACCACACGATAATTGTAAACCAGGTTTTCAGTATTCAGAGCTTTGTCAGTAAACAGGGTGTCAGTCGTGACACCAAGAGAAATTCTGCCCTGACTTCCCGTGAAACCATTATTTCGTATCAATTCATAACTGTATGGTCCGGGGAATTGTGTTTTATCGATGTCATAAGGAGGTGTCCATTTGACAAAAATCTCACCTTTTACAGGGTCAGTCGCTTCCACACTTACATTGGTGATGATCGGAACGTCCACATCAATCGTGATACAGATTTCCTCAGATACGATGCTTTCTCCAGCTCTTGGCTGAGGATAAGCTGCCACTAATCTGTAGCAATATGTATTGCCGGGTGCCAAACCTTCTCCGCCATTCAAATCCTTGAAACTAAACGTCGCCATGTCAGTGGTTCCGATCAATTCATAGCCAGGTCTGATGCCGGTTTCGCAGGAATCAGGCTCATAAGGATCCGAATTGATTCTTCTCCAAACTTGCATTTCGTTGGCTGAGTTGGCGCACTCGTAAGGATCCCAATTGAGTTCTACAGACCTTCCTTCCATCTGTTCTAACTCATCAAAAACAGGAGGAGGGCCTATGATCTTTATTTTCCAAGTTTGGATATCCACTAACTTAGGTCCGGAACTCGGTTGGTCTGTGATTCTCACGCGAACCTCATATTCCCTGGCACGGACATGATTGCAGACCGTTTGCCAGGAGAAATCAACGATCCCCGGGGTAGGCTGGAATTTACTCAGAGGTAAATAAGATGCCGGAGAAGTGGTGATTTCCATCGGTTCGCCGAAAATCTCGATTTTAATCGGGTCTCCATCAGGGTCTTCTCCTTGGATGATATCTTTGATCAAAGTACCGGCTACTACACAAAGATCAGGGGGTAAAATCAGAATCGGTCGCTTGTTGTTAGAGTTTTCGATGATAATCTGCATGTCCCGTACGACAAACCCAATAAGCACCCATTCTCCGTCTAATTTTCGGTATTCAAGGATTTTGAAAGCGACATTAAACTGCCCTGCTGTACCGGGAGCATCCCATATAAGATCCCCTGTTACCTCATTGATTGAAAACAGGGCTGGTGTTTGCCCCGATTCTTGGCTGGTACTGAACTCAGAAACATTTGGATCTCTGTAATTATTTACCGGTCGTTGGAAAGCTTGGAACGGCACCCCCAATTCATAGGCTAAGCTATCTCCATCTGGATCGTAAGCACCGGGATTGTGAATGTAGCGGACGTTGATAGCTCCGTTATCGACTGGAGGGATTGTTAATACTGGTGAATTATTTACTCCGATGAATGGATCAATGGTGATTCGGGTTTCGACATAAAAAGGAGTGTCCACAGAATTGTCCATGTTCAGAGTTCGGTCATTTCGGTTGAATTCCTGGAATCGGATGGTGTAGGTTCCCGGACCTTGAAAAGTGTGAGAGATGACGAAGGTGTTTTTTTCGATTTGATCACCGAGGCTCTCTACAAGGGAGAAATCACTTTTTGTATTTAATTGGTCTTCTCTTCCATCTCCAAAATTGATTGTTCCCGGACCGAAAATAACACTGGATCGCGTGTCCGTATAACCGACCACTATAATCCGGTAGGTGAGGGTTTGGACCGAAATTCGTTCAGCGATGATTTCACCAGCCCGGATGTGGGTGGCCCATGCGTTTGAAGTACCGAGAATCAGGAATGTTAAAAAAAAACCTAGGAAAATTTTAAGCTTCATATTGGTCGACTTTGGTCTTTTATAGGTTTAAAACTCAGCTCCAGCCTAAAAGTTGAGCTGTTTGGTTTTAATCTTCATTTTTTACCTATACGAAATAAATGGAATTAAGGAGAAAATCTCCGTAAAGTCAAACAATAAAAATCAACAGACTGTTACGGAAACAAAATCATTATGGGTCAAGTACGAAAAAATTATCTATTTAGAACCTTTTAAAATAACTGAACAGTAGTTGAATGGATTGTTTACTAACCCTACCAAATGTAAATTTGGCAGCATTAAACTCGCAGAATTCGTTCTAAACTAATCGAAAAATTGATATGAGCTGGGTTAAAAAAACCTTGAGTAGCACACTAGGAAGAAAACTTGTCATGGCATTGACAGGTCTATTTCTTATCCTGTTTTTGACAGGTCACGTTTCCGGAA
>JBILPR010000531.1:0-2500 GCA_044373795.1 Algoriphagus sp.
AAAAAGAAAAGCATGTAGCCTGCTTTTTGAGCAGGCATTTGGGTTTTTTCTTGTCAAGGTCATTCCAGATATCAGCGTAGGGAGGGGTGATTAGTGCTCATTCTTGAAACCTTTTTTTGCAGTTTATAACGCTACAGACAAAAGAGCTCAATTAGAAATGAAACAAAAAGTTTGGTTGCCCCGAATGCTTTTCATTTTTTAAAATGAAAAGCATTTCCTGCCAAAAATTGGGGGGAAACCCTGTTTTGAGATCTTGCCTTGATAAAAATCCAGTTGGATGTTCGAATTCCCTTTGAGCTGTGGTTCCATTTTATTTGAATTCCTGATGTCTTCCAACTCCACCATCTCTACCTGTCCGGAAAACCAGAGGGGAAAATGCTGGTTTAGGAAAAGCTGTAAAACAGATCTTGCTGCCAATCCTAGAGCTCCGGAATCAGGAGCATGGCAGATGAGGTAAGTCGGTCCCTCTTTTCCAGTTCCAAAAAATCGGGGAGTTATCCAGGAGGATACGCAGTAAATTCACGGGAATTTAGACTGCTAAAAATTCTGTCGTTTCGATTCACTTTTATCCTCCTAGTGCTGTCAGGGCCCAAAGTTTTTTATCCACGCCCCCGTGAGTTACTTCCAATCAATCCCTTTGGGGATTAAGAAATGGTCTTCAAATAAGCACTTGGAGTGGTGCCGGTTACATTTTTAAACGCTCTAATAAACGTGCTTTGAGAAGCAAAACCGCATTGTAAAGAAATAGCTTCAAGCGTAAGGTTGTTTGCCTCCCCTTGAACTAATAACTCCTTGGCATAGGCTATCCGAAGGTCGTTGCGCCAATCAGAAAAAGAAATATTCTTGATATCGTTAAAATAGTAGGTTAGATGATGTACAGGAATACCTGATTCATTTGAAACCTGGGTAAGCCTAAAATCCAGATTCAAAAACACTTTTCTCTCTTTAAAATTTTCGAGTGCCGCCTCCAACGTTTCCTTGTATTCTTCTGTAAACAGCTGAAGTTCGTTTTTTACTTTTCCGAATGAAGAGTCTTCCTCAACTAGAGCCTCCTCTTCCGCTGGAGATTGATGATCTGCATCACTATTTCCTGCTGATCCGATTCCCATTGGAGATAATTTCAACCCTACAGGCAGCCCGTATAGAATATGTGGGAAAAACAAAATGACCATGTTCATCCCGATGTAGACCAAAGAAGCAAATAGCAACGCAATTCCGGTTCGCTCCAGAAAGAGGGACTTCTCATCATATAGCCATACCCCCGCCATCGCTACTGTAAAATTGATGGTGATGATCGTCAAAATAGAGGCAAATACCAGAAGCCAATTGTGAATCAATTTGTATTGCTTGCTATGAATAATAGATTGATTGGCCGGTCTTTTATAATGCCAAAGCAGGTACCAAAGACTTATCGAATAAAAATAGGTATGCGATACATTCAACACCTGATCCAATTCATGGATCAGGAGGCTGTTCAACCGAAAGGAAGTAATGTCCCAGTTTTCACTTTGAAGATTTTCTCCAACCATGACTTTGAAATCCCAACTCGAAAAAAAATAAGGAACATACCCGATGAAGGAAATGGCAAAAAGAACAAAGTGTAAATAATCCTTTCTACTTAGGTGACTGTTGTCCCGCAAAATGCTTCTCATATAAAGAAATGCAAAAGGCCCTATCAGGTAAAAAAAAGAATGCACCATGGTAAAAATGATTACCATCACCAGAGATTCCCCATAAAAAAAATAAAAATTCTCCAGTACATACAGGGAGGCAAAAAACATGAACCCTGCCAAATACCTGTTTGTAGTAAGATAACCTCTGTTGTAATACAGGAGAACTAGGGGCATAAACAGGCCCAATAAACAGGTGTAGGCAATGGTGGAACTCAATTCGAATAATTTTTAAGATAATTTGATCAGCCTTTCATTCGGCTGATATTTATTCGTTTTTTCAAGTGAAAAGCACAACACCCTCTCCATCTCAAAGGAAATGAAGCTGGATTATCTCACTTGCGTAAAACCCTATTAGGAACAACCTTTAGCTAACCAGAGAAGTCCCGCAGGATCGATACTCACCCGACGTGTACCTCGTAGCTATGCTCGGTTTTTCTTGGCAATTGGTCTGTTTGGATGAAAACAAAGGGAAGGGTAATGAATTTTATTTTATCCACAGAGGGGGTGAAGTCTCTACAGAAAAAGCCCTTTATACTTACCTTTTTCTCTATCAAGTGTGAAAGTACGCCTTCAAAGAAAGGCAACTTTACTGAAACAATCACTTATATTTTAAAAAAAAAAACTCAGGGATCGCTGCTTATCTCAGCAAATTCACTGCTGCGGAAGCCCGGTGTCCTGCTTCTCCGGAAGCCGGACTTGATCGGTTAAACCCGAAATATGCATTAGCAATTCTATTGCGGCCAGTAATTGCTTCAAAATCAGTCACTACGTTGCTGTTTTCGACTTCACCATAGCGGTGCTATGCCTCAGTCTCCAAACAGCCTGAT
>JBILPR010000530.1:0-2500 GCA_044373795.1 Algoriphagus sp.
CTCTATTTTTATCACCTTTAAGCTGGAGGATTCCATCCGTTGGGTGGCTTTAACCATGGTCTCTTTTACGATCTGGGGGTTCTTTTACGGATTGGAGTTGGCAAGTACGACGGTTGAGGATATGCTTCTCTGGGGGAAATTCGAATATCTGGGAATTTCTTTTGCACCTGCTTTTTGGGTAATTTTTTCGCTAAGATACAGTGGTCTTCAACACTGGAGAAAGCTTTGGATGCTTGTTTTAGTATTTTCAATACCTGTGATAACTTATATCCTGGTTCTGACCAATGAATTGCACCATCTCCATTACGCATCTACAAGTCTCAATACAACTGGACCATTTCCAATTCTGGCTATTACCATTGGCCCATGGTACAAGGTCCATGTGGTTTATTCATATTTGGCGTTTTCGCTAGCTTTATTCATTCTCTGGAAAAGATTTAGGTTTTCAGACCGGTTATTCAAAACGCAGACAAAGCTAATTATGGCTGCAGGTGGGGTTCCCTTGCTTTTTAATATTTTTTATCAAACTGGACTGATTAGACCATTTGAAGGAATTGACCTTACTCCGTATGCGTTTTTGTTTACCTATCTAATCTTAGCGATAGCAATTCTGAAGTTTAATTTATTCAGCATTAAGCCAGTTGCCAGAGATAAAATACTAGAGGTCATAACGCGTGGAGTAATGGTTTTTGATGCCAGATACAAGCTAGTAGACTTTAATCCTGCCGCTAAAAATAATTTTATCCCATTTGAATTGATCAAAGTGGGAAGAAATGCATCTGAGATTTTTTCTAAAAACGCAGAATTACTTGAATTGCTGAAATCGGGAGAAAGAAATGTTATCGAAAGCCTTTTTCAAACTAATAAAAGAAATGAAATAATAAGAGTTGAGTCAATACCTATTTTGGAAAAAGACACGATTTTTAGTGGGATGGTGCTCCTTTTTGAAAATATCACCGGACAAGTTCGGGTTAACGACCAATTAAAAACCCAGACGCAGGAATTACAACAATTGAACAACCTGAAAGATAAATTCTTCAGTATTATTTCTCATGACCTAAAAGGGCCAATTTTTGGAGTAAAAGAGCTAATCCATCTGACTGAAACCGGTTTGGTCAGTAAAGAAGAATTTTTTGAAATGCTTCCGGAAGTTTCCAAAAACATGGAGCATGTTTCGATTCTTTTAGAAAACCTTTTGGCGTGGACCAGTTCACAATTGAGAGGGGAACATATTCAACTTCAACAATTTGAGGTTGAAAAAGCCTTACAGCATCAAAAAAATCTCCTAGACCGAATTGCAAAAGAAAAAAATCTGACCATCTCGATTCATCAATCATCAGAAGTCATTGTTGAAGCTGATAAAAACATGGTTGAGCTGGTCCTAAGAAACCTAATAAACAACGCGATTAAATTCTCCAAGTCAAATGGAGAAATTAAATTGACGGCTGCCTATTCTAAAGATATGGTTACAATATGCATTGAGGACCAGGGAATTGGAATTTCTCCTGAAAATCTTACAAAGATCAATGCAGGAATTTCATTTACCACCCGAGGTGAAAACAATGAAAGTGGAACGGGACTGGGAATGATTTTAGTAAAAGAATATTTATCCAAAAACTCAGGCTACCTGGAGATAACCTCCATCGAAGGAAAAGGAACCAAATTCTGCATTTTTCTTCCAATTGCAAAAATCAATAAACAGGGAGAAATATTAATTTAAACCCTGCAAAAAACGGAGAGTGTCTACCCCGTCTGCAAAATCCCAAACTTCGGGTTCCTGCGCACCCCCAAAAGGAACCGCTCCTTCATAGTATTCGGGACTTGATACTATACATTGGATGTTTTTTTTAGTCTCATCAAGTCTGGTTTGAAGCTGGGTCAGATCACTGTAGATCTCGTAAAACAAAACTGAAATAGGCGAAACCAGTTCTTTTGTTTCCCTGACGAGCAAAAAACCATTATCAAGATGATCCTCTCTGTTCACCAATAATATTGACTTATTGTAATCGTAATTATTCAAGTACTTATGATGGTTCATCACCCCAGAAAAGATCTCAAGAGAATCAAGCAGGTGCTGCAGTTGGTCTTTTGTTTTGATGAAAATCTTGGAAACATTTCTGCAACCGAGTCCAAAGTATTGGAAGATATCTTTTCCTAACGCTTGTAATTCCTGAGTTGATTCGGAACCGGATAAAACTGCAATTGAGGTTCTGTTTCGTCGAATGATGCTTGGATATTTACCGAAATAATAATTGAAGTATCGGGCAGAATTATCACTTCCAGTTGCTATGTAAGCGTCTTTTCCCTTCAACATCTCTTCGATTGAAATATAATCTGAAAATCGAGGCTCTATAGCTATCAAAGATTGAATGATCCACTTCATCAAAACTTCATCTGCTGAGCTTAGCTTGACACAAGCCTTATTCCCGCTGATCAAAACAGTCATCAGGTCGTGGAACCCTACCGCTGGAATATTTCCAGCCATCATAATTCCGACTGA
>JBILPR010000180.1:0-8859 GCA_044373795.1 Algoriphagus sp.
AAGCAGGATTCAGCCCTGATTCTCCAGAGGCTTTTGTCCGACAAACCCGAAGATCCATTGATGCCCGAGGCAGAAGCATAAAAGTCAATGTTGAAGCTGAACTTTTTATCAAGGAAACTCCTCTACCACTTCTTGATCATCTTCCGGAATACAAAAATGTTAGCCAGTCCGATCCAATCCTAATTGTCGGAGCCGGGCCGGCAGGTTTATTTGCGGCGTTGAGGGCTATTGAGTTGGGTGTAAAACCAATCCTGATAGAGCGCGGGAAAGATGTCCGTGCCCGAAGAAGAGACCTTGCTGCGATCAACAAAGATCATATTGTAAACCCAGACTCTAATTATTGTTTTGGGGAAGGAGGAGCCGGAACCTATTCCGATGGAAAGCTTTATACGCGCTCAAAAAAGCGTGGTGATATCAGAAGGATAATGGAGATTTTCGTAGCCCATGGAGCGACCGAGGAAATTCTGGTCGATGCGCATCCTCATATTGGAACTAATAAACTTCCTCAGTTGGTGGCTAGGCTTCGCCAAACGATTCTTGATAACGGAGGTGAAATTCACTTTGAAACCAGGGTTGAGGACTTTTTGATCGAAGGGAATGAAATCAAGGGAGTTGTCACCCAACAGGGGGATCAGATCAAAGGATTGGGAGTGATCTTGGCAACAGGCCATTCTGCCCGTGATATTTTTCAGCTCTTGCACGATAAAGAAATCCTGATCGAAGCCAAGGCTTTTGCTTTGGGAGTCAGGATCGAGCATAGTCAGAACCTCATTGACCGGATTCAATATCACTGCGAAATAGATCGTGGACCTTATTTGCCGGCATCGGCTTACTCATTGGTTCATCAGACTGAATATAAAGGAAAGCAACGCGGAGTTTTTAGCTTTTGCATGTGCCCGGGTGGATTCATTGTGCCGTCCGCAACTGCTCCCGGAGAATTGGTTGTGAATGGGATGAGTCCGAGCAGGAGGGATGGGAAGTTTGCCAATTCGGGGATGGTAGTCTCTGTGGAATTGGAAGATCTTCCTGAATACAGAAAATTCGGTCCATTGGCTGCTATGCATTTTCAGGCTGAAATAGAGAGAAAAGCCTGGAAAGCCGGAGGTGAAACTCAGGTTGCACCGGCGCAACGAATGGTTGATTTTGTGGAGAAGCGTGTGAGTTCCTCTCTTTTGGACACTTCCTACCAGCCCGGATTGAATTCCGTTGAAATGCGTCAGGTTTTACCTGATTTTATTTCTGAGCGGATGGCTATGGCGTTTAAAGCTTTTGGCCAAAAGATGAAAGGATACTTTACCAACGACGCTCAGTTGATTGGAATTGAAAGCAGAACCTCGTCTCCGGTTCGTGTACCAAGAGATAAAGGAACCTTTGAGCATCCTCAGATAAAGCGTCTTTATCCATGCGGGGAAGGAGCAGGGTATGCCGGAGGAATTGTCTCCGCTGCAATGGATGGCGAGAGATGTGCAGAAATGCTGATCGCTGCGTATGTGAAAAATTAGTCTGTCAGGAGCCAAGAAGTATGTGGGATGACCGATTACCGATGACCGATGCGGGATGTCGGATGTGGTAAAAGATTGGCTAGGCTGCTAAATCCTAAATCTTATATCCGAAATCATATATCCCCTGTTCATCCTTCACCTTTCATATTTCAAACTTCACATCTCCTTTCCCCGCCAACTCCTGACAATTGAAAATATAATGACCCTGGATTTCTCTATTTTTGCTATATGGAGTTTGCCATTGTCGATATAGAAACCACGGGAGGTGCGCCAACTGGTGGGGGAATTACTGAGATAGCTGTTTTGATCCACGATGGTGATTCTGTTGTGAGAGAGTACCAGACGTTGATCAATCCGGAGCATGCGATTCCAACCTATATCACGGGGTTGACTGGGATCGATAATCTCATGGTGAGAAAAGCTCCGACTTTTGCTCAGGTTTTGGAAGAAATCTGGGAATTGCTGGATGGACGAGTTTTCGTGGCTCATCAGGTTAATTTCGATTTTAGCTTTATTCGTGAGGCTTTTCTGAAGGAAGGCAGAGACTTAAAATCTGAAAAACTTTGTACCGTCCGATTGAGCCGAAAGGCATTTCCGGGATTGAGTTCTTACAGTCTGGGCAGGCTCTGCGAAACTCAGGGAATTCCGATTACTGCCCGCCACAGAGCGATGGGTGACGCACGGGCAACGGCTATACTTTTTGACCGGATGATCAAACAAAAACCGGAGATTATATCGAGTTCCCTGAAAAAAAATTCAGGAGAGACTTTTCTCCCTCCCAATTTTTCCATTTCAAAATTCCGTCAGATCCCTGAATCTTGCGGGGTTTACTACATGCTCAATGAAAAGGGAAAGATTGTCTATGTAGGGAAAGCAATCAATATCCGGGAACGGTTTAAAAACCATTTTTCGGGCCAGGCCTTACCGGAACTGAAGCAGAAACTCAAAGCAGAAGTGGTGGATCTTAAGTGGCAATTAACCGGAACTGAGTTTTTGGCATTACTTGTTGAATCACTGGAGATCAGAAGATTATGGCCAAAATATAATTCGGCTCTGAAGATTCCAAAAACGCTTTGGGGATTATTTCATTACCAGGATGGCTCGGGTTATTATCGGTTTCAAATTGCAAAAGTGACCAGGTTTTTAAAGCCACTGGAAACGTTTTTCTCAACGGATGAGGCTAATGCATTTTTGAAAATGGGGATCGAGCAATACGGTTTATGCAGCCGTTTGAGCGGTTTACGAAAAGTAAATTGCTCGGTTGTTCAGGATCCAAACTGTCAGGGTGCATGTGTTTCTGAGGAGTTGCCATCAGAATACAATTCAAGGGTTGAGGAATTTTTGAAGCGGATTTCTTCAAGTCAAAAAGAGCTGATGATTACACTTTCAGGAAAAGATGAAACAGAGGTTGCTGTTTGCCTTTTTGAGCGGGGGATTTTAAGCAGGTATGGTTTTTTTCCGAAGGAAGAAAATGAAAAAATCACCTCCGATATGCTGGAAATTGTGACACAGGTGCCGGAGACTTTTTATATCCTGAGACAGTTCATTCACCTGTTTGATCCGGCTCAGATCCGGGTTTTGGAGGCGGTTGAAGGAGGGTTCTGATGTAGGACGGGAGATTTAAGATTTAAGATTTAAGATTTTTCCAATCTCCAATATCTTATCTCTTTTCCAAAATAGTTGGACCTCTCCTGCGTCGAGGTGACAGTCCACAATCTCCTACCTCCCAACTGCCACTTCACAACTTCCTACTTCCAACCTTCTTCAATTCTTCCCATTCATTCTGAAGAACGCTGTAATAGATCGTGTCGCGCCTTCTTCCATTAGTCATCAGCGTGTGGCTTCGCAATATTCCTTCCTCGGTAATTCCTATTTTTAGCAAAGCTTTCCTGGCAGGCTGATTCAGGACGTCTGTTTTGATTTCCACTCGCTTCATTCCAAGGGTTTCAAAAGCATATTCAAGCATGAGCATTTTCATTTGTAGGTTGATTCCTGAACCCTGAAATTCCCTTCCAAGCCAGGTCCATCCGATTTCGATTCGCTGATCACGTGCAGAGAAATTGCCGAATGCCGTACTTCCCGCAATTTTATTGGATTGCTTGTCCATGACTGTGAACTGTAACCTTTCCCCCAGAAATGCAGGTTTTGCCCATTCTTCAAAATCATTCTCCAAACTGAGATCATGTGTGAAAAAAAACCAAAGTGTCGGGTCGGAAGCTAAAGGCTTGAGTAGTGAAAAGTCCTGTCGGGTGATTGGCCGCAACAGGACTTTGTCATTTTCTAATGTCAGATTGAAATCTAAACTCATCCAAGAACTTCTTTTAACGCTTGATTAAATATCGCGACTTCTTCCAACGTTCCTGTGGAAACGCGGCACCAGTCATTGAGAGGAGGGAACGGCCTGCCGACGATAATACTTCTGGCTTCCATTATTTTATTCAGCTCAACAATGTCTTTTCCTGATTGGAAAAACACAAAGTTTGCATGCGATGGGAGGTAAGGCAGCTTCAATTGATCCAGAGTTTGGATAATCATGGATTTTGCCTCCAGGGTTTTTTGAAGTGAAAACTTATAAAAATCTGTATCGGCCAAGGCTGCTTTTCCAGCTTCAATTGCCATAATGTTTGTATTTGCCACCACCCGATCTTTGAGTTGTGCTGCTAATGCCGGACGGGCTACCAGATAACCGAGGCGAATTCCGGCCAGTCCGTACACTTTTGAAAGCGTCCTTGAGACGATCACATCTGCTCCTTTTTTCACGAGTTCCACCATCGAAGGATAATTTGGTTCCGTGATGTAATCGTAATAAGCCTCATCGCTGAATACGATTGACTTTTTGCTGACGGTTTCACAAAAATCCAACACCCGGTCTGCCGGGAGAAGTTTTCCGGTAGGATTGTTTGGGTTGCATAGGAAAACAAGCTTTGTTTCGGAGGAAACGCGTTTTTCAATTTCATCCAGGTCAAAATCCAAATCTTTCGTCAAAGGCACCCAGTTGATGTCTTTCCCCCAGAGTTCGGCATAGGTCATCATCGAAAGAAAAGTCGGAGCGCAGGTAAGAATCTCACCGTCTCCGCCTCCAAAAGTTACTCCGGCGATTTTCAGGCCTTCAGTCGAACCTGCAACCAAAACAATATGATCTTCCGGCACACCTTCTTTGGCAGCAATCATTTTTTCCAATTCCTTATTATAACCCCAAGGATATCGGCAACCCAAATCGAAACCCGCAGTCATGGCTTTTCTCATGGATTCGGATGGCCCGTACGGGTTTTCATTGGAGCCCAGACGAACGATTCCGTCGAAAGGTCTGGGATTATATTTTCTGATTTCCTCCGCGGTCAGTGTGGGAACGAATCCTGCACTTCCCAACATCGCCAGACCGCTACTTAAAGAGGCTTTTTTCAGCCATGACCTTCTTGTTATTCCTGTCATTATTTCTCCGATTTGATTGTTAAAATACTAAGCTTTCACCAAGAGTTTTAGGAAAATTACATTTTCGGCAACACTTTATTAAAATTTGATTTTTGGATGAAATATCCTCTAAAATAAAATTTTATCTATTAAATAAAGGTAACAACAAAATTATTTTTTAAATTAAAGACAAAGCGCAATAAACCCTAAAACCCAGAATTTATGAAAAAGCTATTGTTTTTGATGATTTGCGGGTTGCTGTGGGCGGGATCGCTCAGCGCCCAGCAAACTCAGTACACGGTGTTCGAATTTATCAAAGTTGAGAATGATCAGCTCTTTGATTACATCGAGTTTAAGGACTTAATGGAAAAAGTTTATCGGCAGGCAATGAATGATAAGCAAATAAAAGGATGGGATTTTTGGTCTCTTCAGTCAGGGGCTGACCATGGTGCCTTTCAATACATTATGATCACATATTACGAGGATCCTGTGAAAATGATGAATGGGCTGGATGAATCAAAGATGATGTCTTATACCAAAATAGCGTACCCTCATCTCAACGATGCTCAGGTGGCGAATCTTTTTCAACAATCGCTTGCCATGAGAGAATTGCCGATGAGACTTTATATGAAGGAAATCATTTCCACTGAGGATAATTTTCAAATGAAGCAGGGTGTCTTGGCGTCATTTGATCTGATGAAAGCGGCTGAAGGAAAGTTTGATGCGTATGAAAAAGCAGAAATTGAAGTTTTCAGACCAATCCATCAAAAGCGTATTGACCAGGGTTTGATGGGGCATTGGAGTTTCCTCAGAACCGCTTTGCCACTAGGTTCAGAAGCGAAATCCACTCATTTGACCATGAATATGTACAGAGATTACATGCAGTTCTTCAACGCTCAGGCATATGAAGATATCAATCAAACTGAAGCGCAAAGAAAAGCAGTGAATGAAGGTTTGAGCTCAAGAGACCAAAAATGGGTTTATCTGGCGACCTTAGAAAACGTAGTGCGATAGTCCGGTTCGCTTACTTTGCAGGGAGGCTTGGAGACGAGGCCTCCCTTTTTTTGTCAAAAATTTTGAAAACAATCAACCCCAGAAAGGAGCCAAGGCTCAACAGGGCAAGCATCTCATCAACCTGAATCCACTTTAGCAGCAACTGACCGAGCTGAATACTTAAAATCGTCAGGGTAAAGCCAAGGCTATTGACAATCGTCATAGCCGTTCCTTTGTATTCTGCCGGAACACTTTGGGCCACCATCGTAGAAAACTGCGGTGAATCAGCGGTCACAAGAAATCCCCAGATCCCCAAAAACGAAATCCAAGCCCAGGATGGAAGCTCCAGCCAAACCACAATTGGAATCAGAATGCAACAAATCCCCGAACCAATTAAGGCTGACTGAGCGACAGATTTGCTTCCTCTCTTCGCAGCAATCAGGCCCCCAAGACCACAGGAAACTGAACCAATTGCAATAATTGAAAAGGAGAGGAGTGAGTTTACACTATCAGAATTTTGGCCTTTTGCTAAGTAGGCGATTAGCATCGGTACAAATGCCCAGAACGTATAAAGCTCCCACATATGCCCAAAATAGCCTGCTGCAATACTTTTCAGTTCCGTGATTTTGTAAAGCTTGGGCAAAAGTTCCAGATCAAATTTGGGGTTTGGCTTATGGTGTGGTCCGTCAGGTACAAAAAAGCCTATGATCGATCCTCCGATTATGGCAAGCAGGGAAGTGCTCCAAAAGATGATTTTCCAGGACAAATTTAAATCCAGTCCTTTGATCAAATGAGGAAAAGCAGTTCCCAAAACCGTTGCTCCCACCAGAAACCCCAAAGCTGTTCCCAGTCCTTTTTGATAGTAATCTGATGCGATTTTCATTCCCACAGGATAGATCCCCGCAAGGAAGAAGCCAACCATAAACCGGCACACCAGGACAATCCCAAGTTTCATGGGTAAAACAGGAATCATCAGATTGAATATTGCTGCTAAGACAGCACTGAAGAAAAACACATCCCGGGGAGAAAACCGGTCGGGAATTGAAAAAAATGCAAAAACCAAGGTTCCGACAATAAACCCAAACTGAACCGAAGAAGTGATACTTGCCAAAATTCCCGGGTTATTGAGAAGAATGCTGATTTCAGGTGCGACTGCATTACTGGCAAACCAAAGAGAAGTGCCCAGAAATTGAGCGATTACGATCAAAATCAGGGCACTTCGAGGAGAAATTGCAGGCATTAAGCTCCCAGGATTTTCTTTATTTCTGACAATTCAGTTTCGGTGAAACTGCTGTTGGCAACAGCTGCAACGTTATCATCCAATTGCTCCGATTTGGATACTCCGATCAGTACAGAAGTAATCCTCGGGTCTTTCAGCAACCAGGCAATTGCCATTTGGGCAAGGCTTTGGCCTCTTTTCAGCGCGATTTCATTCAGTTGTCTGATCATTTCCAGCTTTTCCCCGCCGATTTGATCAGGCTTGAGATATCTTCTGTCTTTGGCAGCTCGCGAATCCGCAGGAATTCCTTTCAGGTATTTATCGGTTAGCATTCCTTGTTCCAAAGGGGAGAAAGCAATGCTTCCCACACCTTTTTCACCCAGGACATCCATCAGGCCATTTTCTGCCCAGCGGTCAATCATGCTGTAGCGGGGCTGGTGAATCAACATCGGAGTTCCCAGGTTTTTCAGTATTTCAATAGCTTTCGCAGTATCCTCTGCACTGTATTGGGAAACTCCCACGTAAAGAGCTTTTCCCTGTCTTACCAAGAGGTCCAAAGCGCCCATGGTTTCTTCTAGGGGAGTCTCAGGATCTGGTCTGTGGTGATAGAAAATGTCCACATACTCAATTCCCATTCGCTTAAGGCTTTGGTCACAGCTGGCAACCAGGTATTTTTTGGAACCGTAATTTCCGTAAGGACCCGGCCACATATCCCAGCCTGCTTTGGAGGAAATGATCAATTCATCCCGGTAAGGAAGGAAGTCTTTATAAAGGATTCTTCCGAAGTTTTCTTCAGCAGAGCCGAAAGGAGGTCCGTAATTATTGGCTAGGTCAAAATGGCAAATCCCGAGGTCAAATGCGCGTCTCAAAATTTTTCTTCCCAAGGTAAAATCTGCATTATGACCGAAATTATGCCAAAGACCTAAGCTGATTTCGGGTAAAACCAAACCGCTTTTTCCGCAGCGACGGTATTTCATCTGAGAATAGCGGTCAGCAGCGGGCTGATAGGGCTGAAGAGCGTTCTGATCGTTGATGTTCATATTAACAGGTTAGGAGGTTTATGCAAACAAAATTAGGGCGAATAGGACAGATATCAAACCGATTGTCATTAACAGCAGCCAACTTTTCCATATATAGCTGATCCAGTGGTTATACTTTACACCTGCGGCGGCGATTACGGCCATCATTCCTCCATTATTGGGAATGACAAGATCCATCAGGGCCGCGGGATACTGATAGGTCAATACCGCAATTTGTCTGGATATTCCAAGTAGATCTACTAAAGGGGTTGCCAATGGAATCGTTAATACGGCTTGCCCGGATGTGCTGGGAACGGGAATGTGAATAAGAGTCTGACTGATAAAAAGTCCGATGGCTGCTGCCTGACTTGGCATTGATTCCAATGGTTCAAAAAGCGCAAGAATGATCGGATCAATGATGGATGCATTTTGTAAAATCATGTAAACGCTCCTGGCCAATCCCACAATTACTCCGGCGAAGATCATTTCTCCAAAGCCGGCTACATAATTCCTGGCTGTACCGTTCAATCCCAGGTTCCCGACCAATCCGCAAGTTATTCCCACGGCAAAGAAAAGAGCCGACATCTCATTGTATCCCCAGTCTTTTTTGGTGATTCCCCAGCCCATGATTCCCAGTCCTGCGAAAGTTAAAATTAGAATTAATCCGTTTCTGAGAGATATTTTCACAGGAACCAGCTCATGGGTTTCTGTTTGG
>JBILPR010000023.1:0-27820 GCA_044373795.1 Algoriphagus sp.
CAGATATTCGAATTTCCCCCAGAGAAGCATATCCTCAACCGTCGTACTTGCCAACTCCAATCCGTAAAAGAACCCCCAGATCGTAAAAGAGACCATGGTTAAAGCCACCCAACGGATGGAATCCTCTAGCTTAAAGGTGATAAAAATAGAGAGCAGTCCTACCAAGAGGCCTGAAACTATTAAAGTGATCGAAAATGGATTCATTGAAAATTCCATCCTTGTTATTGAATCCAACAGCATTTTGGACTCGAGGAAATTTTTTATTCAGTACACAATAATATTAAGCTTTTATTTAAAACTAAAAAAGCCCGATGGGGCAAGAAATTAAATTAGGAGAAAGTTTTTTTTAGCTGAGATGGTTTTTGACAGTTTGGAATCTGGAAAACTGCAAATAATTTAAATTGAAGTTTAACCAATTGATAACCATTTGTTTTTTAATTAAACAGCATGTTTTGGATGAGATTTAATCGAAAGTAACCTTTTCTTTTGCAGAGATTTTTGAATACTCAGTCTCTACCGGATTTTTCATTTTTGAGTCAATTGATCACCTTTCTGTTTTGCCCATTTCCGTAATTTAAAAATTGAAAGCTCTTACCCGTAATTGTTTAATAAAGTGATGAACCCTGATTTACAGATTGTACATGGCTATCTATTATTGGCCTAACTTCCTATATTTGTCTTCTGAAAAAATGAACCTTTAATCACAAAAATCCCGATAAAATGGCTTTTGATATCCAAATGATCAAGGAAGTATATGGACGATTTCCTGAGAGAATCGAGGCAGCCCGCAAGGCTGTCGGACGTCCGCTTACCCTGACAGAAAAGATTCTTTATGCTCACCTTACCGAAGGAGCTGCCTCTCATGCATTTAAAAGAGGAGAAACCTACGTTGATTTTCAGCCTGATAGAGTTGCAATGCAAGATGCGACAGCCCAAATGGCACTTTTACAATTTATGCAAGCTGGTCGTGATCAGGTTGCGGTTCCTTCTACTGTTCACTGTGATCACCTGATCCAGGCAGAAGTAGGTGCTGTCACGGATTTGAATAAAGCGAAAGACAAAAACAAAGAGGTATATGATTTTCTCGCCTCTGTTTCAAATAAATATGGTATCGGATTCTGGAAACCAGGAGCTGGTATTATTCATCAGGTTGTTCTAGAGAATTATGCATTTCCAGGTGGAATGATGATCGGAACGGATTCTCACACGCCTAATGCCGGAGGTTTGGGAATGATTGCAATCGGAGTAGGTGGAGCTGATGCTTGCGATGTGATGGCAGGCTTGCCTTGGGAACTTAAATTTCCAAAGCTGATCGGAGTAAAATTGACTGGGAAATTGTCCGGTTGGACTTCGGCTAAAGACGTAATACTTAAAGTCGCCGGTATTCTGACTGTTAAGGGCGGAACAGGAGCTATTGTTGAATATTTCGGAGAAGGGGCAAGATCTCTTTCTGCAACCGGAAAAGGTACAATCTGTAACATGGGTGCTGAAATCGGAGCTACAACTTCTATTTTCGGATACGATGAGAAGTCTGCGGCTTACCTTCATGGGACAGGCAGATCGGATATTGCCGAATTGGCAGATGGGATTGCAGCACATTTGACAGGTGATGAGGAAGTTTACGCAGATCCTGCTACTTACTTTGATCAGGTTATTGAAATTAATCTTTCAGAGTTGGAACCGCATGTAAACGGTCCTTTCACTCCGGACTTAGCTTGGCCAATCTCTAAATTTGCGGCTGCTGTGAGAGAAAATGGATGGCCTGCAAAATTGGATGTGGGATTGATTGGTTCTTGTACCAACTCTTCTTACGAAGATATTTCAAGAGCAGCATCCCTTGCCCAACAGGCGGTAGATAAAAAATTGACTGCAAAATCTGAATACACTATCACTCCCGGTTCTGAGCAAGTTCGATTTACTGTGGAGCGTGATGGATTCCTGGATACTTTTGGCCAGATGGGTGGAGTAGTTTTGGCAAATGCTTGCGGGCCTTGTATCGGTCAATGGGCACGCCATGGCGCTGAAAAGCAGGAAAAAAACTCAATCATCACTTCTTTCAACAGAAACTTTGCGAAGCGTGCTGATGGCAACCCAAATACACATGCATTTGTGGCATCGCCTGAGATCGTAACGGCTTTGGCAATTGCTGGTGATTTGACTTTTAACCCTCTCACAGATACTTTGATTAATGCGGATGGGGTAGCCGTAAAGTTGGACGAGCCAAGAGGACTTGAACTTCCTGCGAAAGGTTTTGCAGTAGAAGATGCTGGTTACCAAGCTCCGGCTGAAGACGGATCTAAAGTGAGTGTTTTGGTAGATCCAAAATCTGACAGACTTCAATTGCTGGAATCTTTCGTTGCCTGGGAAGGTGTTGATTTGAAAGGGTTGAAGCTTTTGATAAAAGCAAAAGGAAAATGTACCACAGATCATATTTCCATGGCCGGACCTTGGTTGAAATACAGAGGTCACTTGGATAATATCTCCAATAATATGCTGATCGGTGCGGTCAACGCTTATAATGACGCAACCAATAAAGTAAAAAATCAATTGTCAGGTGAGTATGGAGAAGTGCCTGCTACCCAGCGTAATTACAAGGAGCATGGAGTTGGATCAATTGTAGTAGGAGATGAAAACTACGGTGAGGGTTCTTCCAGAGAGCACGCTGCAATGGAGCCTCGATTCTTGGGTGTCCGTGCGATTTTGGTAAAATCTTTTGCAAGAATCCACGAAACCAACCTGAAGAAGCAAGGAATGTTAGCTTTGACTTTTGCTAATCCTGCTGATTACGACCTGATTCAGGAAGATGACAGCATCGATATCGTTGGATTGACATCTTTTGCTCCGGGCAAGCAACTTCAGGTAGTTCTAAATCACGCCGATGGAAAAACTGATACAATTCAGGTCAATCATACCTACAATGAGAGCCAGATTGGTTGGTTTGTTGCAGGTTCTGCTCTCAACCTGATCAAGGCTAAGGCCTAAGAGTTAGTTATTGAATACCGAGCCGTAGCCTGATAGCTACGGCTTTTCGTTTTTTCTACCATGCACAATTTCATTTCGTTAAGAATTTTAGCCATCGTTTTTCTTTGTTTGGGAGTGTTTAATTTCTGTTTTTCGCAGGAGAAAATCGAAAAAGAATCAGGGATAAAGTCTGGTGAAGTTCCTTCTGCTGCAAAAAATTGGCTGAAATATGCCTTCGAAAATGCCCGGAAGCCAAAATGGTTTTTGGAATATTCTCAAAATGGGAAATCATATGAAGCCAAATTTCATTACCAAGGCCATTTCCATAGTGTAGAGTTTGATTCTTTAGGGAATGTGGAAGATGTGGAAATTGAAATAAAAGAACATGAGGTTTCAGTCGAAGTTTGGACTAGTATTCAATCCTATTTGGAATCAAAATTTGAGGAAGTAAAAGTTGAGAAAATTCAACGTCAGTTAACTGCTTCCGAATCTGATATGGAGGATTTTTTTGATGAGGGAAAAAAAGAGGGAATTGTGATTCGCTATGAGATAGTCTTTCAGGGAAAAAAGGAACATTGGGAGCTTTGGGAAGCCTTGTTTGATGATTCTGGAAAGTTTTTGTCAAAACTTAGAGTTCAAATTCGTCCGAATGACAATCTGATTTTTTGATGAAAAAATTAGTTATTTCACTTATTCTGGTTGCCTTGAATGGAACATTATCTGCTCAGGAACGAAAGGTCTTTTTCACCGGTGTTTTCCCCGAGATTTCTTTGACCAAAAAGGTAAATCAACAAAATAAGCTGAATTTCAAAATTGAAAACCAAGAGATACTTTACGATAGCAGAGATCTTGAATCAGATAATCCTCAATTTACCCATTACCGCACTGATGTGATGCTATTTTTCGACAGAAGTATTCGTCCGGGGGTGAGTATTGCTTTAGGTGTTTTTCACCGTTTTCAGGAAAATGAAGATGGTAATAGATTAATCCAGCAACTTTCAATGCTTAAACGAATGCGAAATCTGAGGATAAATCACCGATTCAGGACTGATCAGACTTTTACTAAAAATGATGCTTTCGAAGTCCGGTTTAGATATCGGTTTTCCTTGGAGATTCCTTTGGAAGGGGCGGAAGTAGATCCCGGCGAATATTATTTGTTGCTCTCGGAAGAACCCATTTTCAGCCTCAGGGGAGGAGAGTTTGAAATTGAAAATCGAACAGCTCTTGCTTTTGGAAAACTTCTCAACATTAATGAAAAACTGGAATGGGCAGTTGATTACCGAATTGATGGATTTATCCAAGAGGGCTTTAGAACCCGTCTATGGGCTAAAATCAGTTATTACTATAATTTTTAAGCATAATAAGGTATTCAAAAAGTAAAATACTTGCTATGAAATACAAATTGCTGTATGTTTGCCCTATAAAAGAAAGTTAATTTTTCTTTTTCCATAAAGGCTCAAAAAAACATATTACGCAAAGTTCATTTCGATGCAAGAAAGAGGTATCAACAGTACTTTTAAAAAAATCATTTACGAGTCTTCGGAAATGGTATTTATTGCTGATGATTCTTTTCCCTACAGTATTTTTTATGCGAATGAATCATTTGAAGAGCAAATCGGAGAGTCTTTAAAAGAGAGAAATCTCGTAGGTCTTGGACTCGATATCAACGCCTATATTTTTAAGGAAGAATTGATCCTCACTCACGAGGGGAAAGATTATGCTTTCAGGATTGAATTGCCTCAGGAAAGCTCATCAAATTATTTTTTGTTTTACAAGGGAAAGGAAGTGCGTACTCATGGGCTGCCAAGTAAAAAAGAAGCTCAGCAGTTTTTCAAAGCAAGTCTTGACCTTATTGCAATCGGTCAGCACGACTATCTTACCTACTTGAACGGAGCTGTTCAGCCGGTTTTAGGTTATTCAGTAGAAGAACTGTTAAATACATCTTTGTGCTCTTTTGTTCATGAAGATGATTTAGACCAAATCAGAACCATTTGGAAGCAAACGGGTGAAGTTGAGCGATTGGGATTCTTCAAGACTAGATTTAAGAGCAAAAATGGTAGCTATAGTTACCTTGAGTGTTCTGTCCAGTTTACTGAGGATAGATTTTTTATTATTGCAAGAGATAGCACGGAGAAGGAAAATAAGAATGAAAAAGAAGCGCAATTAATAGCCCTTAAGAATTTGGCTCCGGATCATGTAAAAGTTGGTACATGGCAGTATGATGCGACTTTAGACATTTTGACTTTTGATGTAGCCGCTTCATTAATCCTGAATTGTTCCAATATCATTGGCTTAAAGAAGGAGCTGAAAGAACTTGATCAGCAAATTCAAAATGCTTTTCAGAGTCAATTGTTTTCGTTGAAAAAAGAAAAAAAACAACTGGATTTCTCTTTCAAAATCAGAGATTCATTGAATGAGTTGCTTCATTTCTCTGTTAAATCAGACCCTGTTATCAATGGACAAAAGGGATCTGAAGTAATAGGAATTGTTTGGGATGAAAGTCCGAGAATTGAGCTTCAGAAAAAAATCAAGCTTCATGAAAAATTACTTTTTGATTCTCCGGAGGCCCTTTTAGTAATTGCTCAATCCGGAGAGGTATTCCTATTTAATGAAGAAGGGAGGAAACTCTTTGGACTGGATGAAAATGAAAAAATAATTCATTTGAAAGATTTGAGTCCTTATTTCGAGGAAGCTGATAAATGGAAGGAATGGATAGAGATAGCAGAAGTTAGTCCGGGTTTCAGAAAGTTTTCTTCTCTGTTAATAAGCCCGGCGGGGAAGCAATTGACCCTGGAAGTTGCTTCCAAATTGACTCGTTTAGATGACAAGTCATTCATCCATCTTTCCTTCAAAAACATCTCAGAAAAAGTCACGCTTGAGAAAACGCTTGAAGAAAGCAGTGACTTCCTAATGAATCTGACAGAGCAAGTTCCGGGAGGTCTTTATCAGCTTGTTTTGGATACAGAGGGAAAGATGAGTTTCTCCTTTCTTTCCAAAGGGATAGGATCAGTTTTGGGATTGAAGCCTGATGAATTGGCCCAATTCACAGATATTTCTGTGGCAATTTCACGTGTACATCCGATGGACTTGCCAAACGTGATCATGACTTCTGTGGCTTCGGCGAGAAAGCAAGAGCCTTGGCAATGCCAATTCCGGGTAAAAACAAACGTAGAATCCAACGAATATAAGTGGATTCTTGGAGCCGCAAGACCCCAATCTCTTGAGAATGGAGATATGGTTTGGTACGGGTACCTCACTGATATCAGCGAGCAAAAGCAATTCGAAACCAAATTGGATGAAGCAAGAAGGGTTGCTGAGAAGGCAAGTCAGATTAAATCAGATTTCTTATCGATGATCAGTCATGAACTGAGAACTCCGCTGAATGCCATCTCCGGGTCGACGTATTCATTACTTCATGAGCAACCAACCGAGCATCAAAAAACAGCACTCAACACCATTAATTTCGCAGTGGACAATCTGATTATTATGATCAATGATCTACTGGATTTCCAAAAAATCGAAGCAGGTAAATTAACCATCGAGAATTCGCCTTTCCAACTCGAAGAACTGGTTAATCAAATCTTAAAGGGTCTTTCCTTCCATGCAAGAGATAGTAAAAATGTGCTCGAACTTCATTTATCTGAAGGTCTGGGTATTTGGGTGAAAGGCGACAAAACAAGACTTTCGCAGGTACTGAATAACCTGATTACAAATGCCCTGAAATTTACGAATGAGGGAAATGTGGATGTGAAGGTTCAATTAAAAGAAATGAAGAATAGAAAGGCCCAAGTCTATTTCGAAGTAAAGGATAATGGAATTGGAATTGCGCCTGAAAATCAGGAAATGATTTTTAACGATTTTGATCAGGTGAAACCAACATTCAGTGCTAAATATGGAGGAACCGGCCTTGGATTATCGATTACCCGCAAACTTTTGAATTTAATGGGAGGTACAATTGCACTTCAATCTGAAGCAGGAAATGGAAGTACCTTCTATTTTGACTTGGTCTTTGACCTGACAGAAAGCCAAAATGAAACACCTTCACAAGGGAAAATTCTGATACCTCAATCCAATCATCTTAACCTTCTCATGGCAGAGGACAATGATGTGAACGCTTTGGTCTTGGGGAAAATTATTAAAAAATGGGGTTTTGATTTTCAAAGGGTAGTAAATGGTGAAGAAGCTGTCAAAGCAGTTAAAGACCAGAAATTTGATTGTATCCTAATGGATATTCAGATGCCGGTAATGGATGGCTTTGACGCAACAAAAGAGATCAAAAAGTTTTCTAAAACCCCGGTAATTGCCCTTACTGCGGCAGCTAAGTTGGAAATCCTGGAACGAATTGACGAATGCGGGTTTGATGGTTTTGTGGCAAAACCTATCGACGCGGCAGAATTACTCAAGAAAATCCGTGAGGTAGTTTCAGATACTAATTACAGGGCCTGAGCTTTTTCCACGTATTCTTTCAACAAATCCATTTCAGGATAACTTTTATAGAGCTCATCAAGATACTGAAGGGCTGAAATTTTATCCCCTTTCATCACGTAATAAATCCCCTTATTCCTTAATGCAAATGGGTTTTTAGGATCCATTTGAATGCTTTGGTTGATGAGATCCAAACCTTCTTCAGGTTTATCAAGAAAGAGAAGATACATGCCTTTATTGTTGTAAAAGTACGCTTGTTGATTGTTGAGGGTAATTGCCTTCTCGACGGATTCAAGCGCTGCCGGATAATTCCCCAGATCAAACAAAATCATCGATCTGAGATTATGGAGATTAGGTTCACTGGGATTTATTTGCTCTGCCTGGTCAATTAGGTTTTGGGCTGAGGTGTACTCTTTTTGATAATACAGAATTGTCGCCTGATTAACCAATAAGTCCGAATTTGCAGGATTAAATTCAAAAGCTTTTTCAAATGAAGTCAAAGCTTCCGGATAATTTTTGAGTTTTTCTTCTACCAAACCATTTAAGAAATGACTTTTCCAATTCTCAGGATCATTGGCTATTAGCCATTGTGCGTCCTCTCTGCCTTTATAATATTCCCCATTGTCGAGATAGCTCAACCCTCTTTCAAAATAAGCCTCCCCGTAAGATTCCTTGTACTTGATTGCCAGACTAAAGTCTGAAATAGCTTCTTCCAATTGATTCAGGCGCAAATGTGCCATCGCTTTATTGAAATAGGCATCTGAATAGGTTGTGTCAAGTTCCAATGCCTCCGCGTAAAAACCCAGAGCACTTTTAGGGTCGTTTTCTTTTAGCTTTTCGTTTCCTTTTAGAAGGAACCTTCCTTTTTTATCCTCCAAAGAATCACAGGAAAAGGACACTAAAATCAATAATAACAGGAATAAACTATTCTGCAATTTCATTTTTATCAGGTTTGGGTTCTGTTTTTTCTTCACCCAAAAGAAGGGCAAATGGTTTGGTAGATTCATTCAAGTCAAATATTTCACGCAGGATCGCCAAAACCGGTATAGCCAGGATCATACCTGCAACTCCCCAGATTGTACCTCCAACCAATAAACCCAATAAAGTGACGAAAGCGTTCAGGTTGACATTTCCACCTACGATTTTTGGGGTGAGATAATTGCCTTCAACCATCTGAATGATTTGATAAATGACCAGAATAGCAATTGGATAGAACAAACTATCCTTTGTCAGAAAGGAGTATATTATTGGAAGCAAAACTCCGAAAAATGGGCCAACGTAAGGAATGATGTTCAAGATGGCACCGATTACACCGAAAAATATCGCGTGCTTGATTCCCAAAGCTGTGTAAGCCGATATGTTCAAAATTGCCAAAATCACCATTACTTTCCCTACACCCACAATATAATTGAGAATCACTTTTCTCAATCCGGTGATTCTTAACCTGACTAATGCAGAATCTTTATCCCGGTAGATGCTGATGATTACCTGAGTTAAATGATCTCGATAAAGAAGGAAAAAAAACATAAATAAAGGAATGAGAATCACCCCTGTAAGTGAGCCAACAGCATTTAAAAGGAAACCTGAGATGGTTTTGCTATTTTGATCCAATAAGCTCAGTAGATATCCAGAAGTGGCCTTTTCATCAAGATTTTCATTGATTCCAATTGTCTGCATAGTCCACATATCTATTTCCTTGGCGACTTGCTGAATTCTTCCTGAAACGTTTTCAAAATCTCTAGTAAAACTTGTCACATTGCCAATCACAAAGGCTATTAATCCTCCGACCAAGGCTATCATTAATAATAGGGCAAGTATGGTTGACAGGATTCTGGGTACCTTTTTACTTTCCAGCCAATTAGTCATTGGTGTGAACAGCACCGCAAAAAAACCTCCCATAAACAGAGGGATCAATAAGCTTTTGCCAATAATCAAAAAGAATATCAGCACAATAATGAAAAGCATTACTGACAGGGCTTTCAGATAAGGTGGCAAATAAAATTTTTTAGCAATCATAAGAGGTGAGTTAAAGAATACTCTTAAAATATAAGTGGGTAAGCTTTAATTTCAAATCAGGCTTGCAACAATCCTGCTCGTTTAAGAAGGGCTTCTTGTTTTGGGGCTCTTCCTCTGAATCTTGCATAAAGAATCGAAGGATGTTCGCTCCCGCCTGCTGAAAGAATGTTTTTTTGAAAAGCGGTAGCAGTTTCCGGATCAAATACGCCCTTTTCCTGAAATAGCTCAAATGCATCCGCATCCAAAACTTCAGCCCATTTGTAGCTATAATATCCGGAAGAATATCCCCCTTGGAAAATATGGGAAAATGAAGGACTCATCAGCATTCCAGGAACTTTAGGCAACAGGTCTGTCCTATTCATGATTTCCTTCTCAAAGTCTGAAATGCTTTCAATCATTTCAGGATTGCGGCTGTGAAATGCCATGTCAAGTAAACCGAAACTGATTTGTCTTACCGTCATATATCCTTGCTGGAAATTTGCGGCATTCTTGATTTTATCGATAAGTTCGGAGGGAATTTTTTCACCCGTCTCGTAGTGCTGCGCAAATAGATCCAGACATTCTTTTTCGTAGCACCAGTTTTCGAAGATTTGGGAAGGCAGCTCCACAAAGTCCCAGTATACGCTTGTTCCGGTTAAGGATTCATAAGTTCCTTTAGCGAGCATGCCATGCAGCGCATGTCCAAACTCATGGAAAAGCGTAGTGACCTCGTTGAAAGTCAGGAGGCTCGGCTTTGTTTTGGTTGGCTTGGTGAAGTTGCAGACAATCGAAATATGTGGACGAATATCTTCCCCATTTTCAACGCTCTGACCACGATAGCTCGTCATCCAGGCGCCGTTTCGCTTTCCTGTTCTTGGGAAAAAGTCCGCATAGAATACCGATAAATACTTTCCTTCCCGATCACGTACTTCGTAAGCTGTGACCTCTGGATGATAAACCGGAATGTCTTTATTGAGGATAAACTGAAGTCCGTAAAGTTTTTGTGTTGTTTGGAAGACGCCCTCAATTACTTTTTCCAATTGGAAATAGGGACGGAGGATTTCGTCATCCAATTCGTATTTAGCTTTCTTCAAAAGTTCGGAATAATAGGCAAAATCCCAGCGCTCGATTGTTTCGATTCCATCCAGCTCCTTTGCAAAAGAAGCTACTTCTCTGATTTCTTCCTCAGCTTTTGGCTTTGCTTTTTCCAAAAGGGATTCCAGAAATGAAAGAACTTCAGTTGGGGTTTTTGCCATTCTTTCTTCCAGGACAAAGTCCGAATGACTCGGATATCCCAGGAGATTTGCTCTCTTATATTTCAGATTCAGGATGTCCTTGATGATTTGCTGATTATCCAGTTCATCTCCTTTGGCGCATTTTGTATTGTATGCCTGAAACAGGATTTTTCTCAATTCCCGGTTTTTAGCATAGGTCATCGCCGGCACATAGCTTGGATAATCAAGGGTGAAAGCCCATTTTCCGGGCTCACTTTTTTCTTCGGCTATTTGGGCAGCGGCCTCTTTGATTCCTTCAGGAAGTCCCTCCAGCTCGCTTTCATCAGAAACAAAATGAACGTATTTATTGGTTTCGGCGAGTACATTTTCACCGAATTTCAAGCTGAGCTGAGCCAGTTCCTGATCGATATTCCTCATTTCATCAGCTTTTTCAGAACTGAGCATTGCCCCGTTTCGGACGAAAGATTTATAGGTTTTTTCAAGTAGCGTGGTTTGCTCGGGATTTAGCCCAAGCGTTTCTTTTTGGAAAAAAACTTGCGCAACTAGCTGAAATAATTCTTGATCCAGCAAGATATCGTTTGAGTGTTGAGTCAGCAAGGGAGAGATTTCTCTTGCCAGTTTCTGAATTTCCTCGTTTGTTTCTGCTGAGTTCAGATTAAAAAATATAGCATTGATGATACTCAGCCTTTTGCCGGACCGATCTAGTGCCGCGATTGTATTTTCAAAAGTGGGGAGAGCTTCCGCCTTTATTTTAGAGATATCCGCTTTCGCTTCCTCAATGCTTTTTTGGACAGCAGGCAGGTAATGTTCAGGTCTGATCAGGTGAAAAGGGGCAGTATCAAAAGGAGTGGCGAAATCTGCCAATAGTGGGTTCAGCATAAGTAGGTTAACTTTTATTCTTAAGTAGGTGACTTCCAGGCCGGTTCGAGTAGGTGACCAATTTTTGATAATTCAGCTCTCAATTTACCCAATTGATCGGTAAAGCTTTCCCACATCCACGCTGGATGAGGCATTTTTTTTGCCGATTCCTGATACTTTTCGTAGTCATCAAATCTGCCTAATCCGAACGAAGCTTCAGCACGATTTACAGTTATCCAAAATTTCTGACCATCGTAATATTCCTGCATGTCCAGTGATTCTTTTGTGCCCTGACTCAATAGTGCATCATTAGTTTCCTTAGTCAGGATAACAGGCCAATCGCGATCACATAAATAGAGTACCCGTTTCCAGGTGCGCTGGGCAAATACCAAATCTGCGATTCGTTCGTAATCCGATTGCACGAGCTTGGATGTGGAGTGATAGACCAATGTCATGGCAAGATTAATCCCGTTGTATCTGTTATTAAGGAGATAATAGCTTCGCTGATAATAAAGTATCGAATTCCCCAGATGATCCTCACCTTCTCCGTTTTCGTACAGTTTTTTCTCAACTCCACCAGCGGAAGAGACGGTTTCCGGATCATTAGTATGAGCCAGATTGATAGATTCCAGCAGACTGAGAGATTTGTAAAGTGAGCTGACGAGGTTGGGTTCGGCAGCTTTATAGGTGCAAAATGAAAGCCGATGGATAAGGTAAGGATCTTGCTGCCCTGAAGTCGAGCGTGAAAGCAAAACTGCTGACTGGAATAATTCCCGGGCTTTCGAAAATTCCTTGGTTTCGATGGCATCTTCCGCCTCCTGAATGATTAACGAAAGCGCCTTTCCCATTCCGGGATTGACAGTTTCAGTACCTCTTGAAGGCAATTCCTCAATTGCCTTTTCCAATTCCTCTTTGATTTGCGGAGGGACAAGCGAGTTCAAATAAGTATAAACTGGGCTGTCAGGTTCTTTTTTATCGATAACCGAATCAATCAATTTTCCCAGAGTTGCTCTGAACCTCTCCACTTCCTCGTAGTCGATGGCGTCACCCAGATGCTGATAGCTCGTAATCATGATATGATTCAGATCGAAAGGATAGGTGAGTTTATCCTCAGAAATCACAATGGTGGTGAAGGGTCTTAGCGCATGGCGAATTCCCAATTCGTAAAGAGCATTCGGATTGGCAGTCGAAAGGTCCGCAACCACTACATCTGCCTGAAGCAACTCCTTATACATCTGCACATCGATGGAACCGGAATGTGTTATTTCATCCGCACGGATGCATTCGATTCCTTTGTCTTCCAGTACCGGCTTGATGAGTAACCGGTAGGACTTATTCAAGTCCAGTTTCCGGCCGTTCACATAATCGGTTTTGGTACCAAAGCCCATGACCACAAAGCATCTTTTTTTGGAATCACTCATAGTTAAAAAATTAAGAGTTGTCAATCATCAATTTCTGCAAATATTCTGGATATTAATGGTTTTTAGATTTTTTTAATCCCCGCGTAACCAATGCTTTAAAGCGCCTAAACATAAACCAAAAACGGAAAGTCAAATTTTGACCAGCAAAAGGAACCATTGTTTTTTACCCCTTTTCCTCTAAGGAAAAAAATAATAAAGCCGGAAGTGTGAACACCTCCGGCAGCTTTGCTTCTTGTTTATTTTTTAACTCAGAAATCAGAAATCAAAATCGCAGCTCATATCATCTGAACCGATCGGTGCGCCATCCGGCACTTTCAGGCTCTCTTGAATTGTAAGTTCCATAGGCAAATCAAAGAATGCTTCGATCTTTTCAGCCAGGTATTTGGAATGGCTTGCAAGCAAGGAATTCGCAGCTCCTCTTGCTTCTAATCCTCCGCTTCCTGCAGGTCCGGAACCGTCTTTCAACTTATCTAAATGGTTTCGGGTGATAGCCCGAACAGAATTGGAAACATCTGCATTTTTCGACAAAGCGATAAGATGATCCACCAATTTTGCCTCTGTCATCAATTTGATTTCTGCTTTAAGTCCGTCAGGAAGAGTGTTTGAAAATACCTGAGTACTGATTCGATTGAGCATCGCCTCGAAGCCGGGTAGTGAATTGTCCTGAAGATTTTGCAGGTAAATTCTGTTGGCTCTGCCACCTTCAAACATAAAGCTAAACGCTAAATCAACCACACTTTCCGCAGGTGCAATAGGATCAAAAGTCGGTCCTGTTCTTGGTACAAAAGTCTCTCGGGTTCTTCCATATCCGAATGGACGCGGTGGAATCAAAGCCAGAATGTGTGCCGGAACTTCCAATTGGTTTGGAGCAATGGTGTAAAGCAATGCAAACAGGGCATTCTCTTGATCTTTTGCAGGGACCCACGATTGTCGTGGCTGATTGTCTCCTTTTATTTTGTAAGAATAATCCAAACCACCGATCAACTTACTGGTTGCCTCGACCTGATAGCGATGCATCAGGAATAGCGGGACCAAAACTTCTTCCAGCATTGCCTCTGGCTGACCTTCGCGAATTGCATTCAAACCGAATGTTTTCAGCCTGTTTTCTCTGAGCTTTAGCATTCTCATCAATTCTTCGGGAGCCGAGTCTCCATTGTCCCAAAGATGGGAGCGGGGATGCACGCCGCTAGGATCACGTGAGTCAGAATCTGTAATGAATTCATGACCTGCGGAATAGGTGTCTTCGAGCATTTTCTTCAAAAACTCTTCCTCATTTACGCCCGCAGCAGGAATCTCATAGCCATATTTGATGGCCCACTTGTCCCAGTCACCGATTTTATCATCGTATGCTGTACTCAGGTCCAGCTCGCCTTTTACATTTTCAGAAATGACAGGATAGGGATAGTCCATCACCGAAGAGCGGCTGTTTGCAGAAGTTGCATAGCTATGAGCCAAACCGATCGTGTGTCCGATCTCATGAGCGGATAACTGTTCCAATCTCGCAATTGCCATTTCCAGCATTTTTGGATCAGCAGGTTTTCCGTCTTCGAAAGGCTGCAAAAGTCCCTGTGCAATCAGGTAATCCTGTCTCACTCTTTGAGAACCTAGAGAAACATGACCTTTCATGATTTCACCTGTACGGGGATCACGTACACTCGAACCATAAGACCAGCCACGTGTAGATCGGTGCACCCATTGAATCACATTGTATCGGACATCCATCAAGTCCATTCCTTCAGGAGCAAGTTCCACACGGAAGGCATTCTTAAAACCTGCAGCCTCATAGGCTTGATTCCACCAGTTTCCTCCCGCAATAAGAGCGGAAGCAACCGGCTCGGGAGTTCCTCTATCCAGGTAATAAACGATTGGTTCTACTGCCTCTGAAACAGCTGCATTCGGATCTTTTTTCTCTAATCGATGTCTTGCGATGAAGCGCTTTACGATCGGTTCGGAGATCGGAGTAGTGAAATCCATGTAGGAAATACTTCCGTAACCTGCTCTCGGATCAAAAACTCTTGGCTTGTAATTATTATCAGGAAGCTCGATAAAGGAATGTCTTTGTCGGACAGTCACAGCGTCCGGCGTAGGAGTTACTGACCGAAGGTTTGCTCCGATGGCCTGACCTGTGAGCGTGATAGTTGCCTCTACTTCCGTATTTTTTGGAAAGTTTTTTGTCATGGTATAATACAGGGCTGAGCGACTTAAATCAGTTTTGAAAGTTCCCTGACGGCTTCGGGCAAGAGTTTCGCTCACACCGTGGGCATCCTGCATGTAAAAGCTGGTGGCGTCCACGATGAGCTTTCCTCCGTTGTTCTGAGCAATTTCAAATCCCCAAAGCACAGATTCTGCAAAAGCATCTTTGATGGATTGCACTTCGGCAGGATTGTCAGAGTAAGCTCGGAAGTCCAGGTTTTTATGGACTAGAAGTAGTTTGTTTCCGGTTTTGCGAAACTCGACAATCCTTGTTTCGCCCAATTGTCCGCGGTCAAGGCCGATGTCATTAGATCCTATGCCGGCAGTGAGGGAGTTGACGTAGAGAAATTCGCTGTCTAGCTTGTCGATTTCAAGGTAGATCTTACCTTTTTCCTCATCAAGGTAAAATGGGATAAAGCCTTCTTTCTTGGTCATCTTGGTCAGGTCGAGTGCCTGAGCGAGCGAGATGGATACAGAAAAAAGAAAAATAACAGCAGTGTGTAGGATTCTGATCATGCGTTAATTGTTTGGCGGTAAATTATCAAAAAACCAGTTCGGAATCACACCATTGATGGAATATTACCGGTGCAGCATGTACCTGAGGAGAATGGTTGTTTCGGTTTGTTGCGCCCCCTCTATGGTTTGAAGGCCGGAACTGATCGTTTCCCGATCGGTATAACTGGTGCGTGCAAATCGAATGTAGCTGGTAACTCTTGGACTGAAGTCGTACTGGCCAATCAAATAATAACGCAACCCTTTGCCTGAAAAAGCCGGAATGGAGAACGTCCAAAGCACATTATTTTCGAAGGCATACAATCTGTTATCATAATTTTCGGCATCGAAAAGTGCGATTCTGGAAGTAATTCTCCATCGCTGTTGTCCGTATTGGACATCCTGGAGGATCATAAAACCTTTCGATTTTTCAGCATTGAAATCTACCCGGCTTAATAAAATCCTCGATCTGAGAAATAAAGATTTTGAAACTTGGTATTCCAGGCTGAGCAGTCCGTTGATTTTGGTAAGGGGTAGCACCCGATAAGTAAGGCTCGGTTCTCCGCTATCCGGGATATTTCGATCCTTCTTTTCCTCCCTGATTTGAACAAAGACAGATAAATTTCTGGATGGCCGATAGGTGATTCTAGTGATCCATTCCGAGCCAGCGGAGGGGGCATAGATCCTGTACTTCAGCCATGGAAATTTAAAGTAATCGTAATAGCCATTAATTTTCCAGAGGGTGGAAGGATGGAGTTCGATTCCCATGTAAATTCCCTGCTCATTGTTTGGGCGGGTGCTTTCAGCAAATCCATTTGAGAAAAAGCTGTGAAAATTCCTATCGTATCTTCTCCAAAGCAGAGAAAAATTAACCTGCTTGCTCAGGCTGCTGACAAACCCAAGAACTGTTCCTTTTCCACCGGATTGGGAAATAGCAGATTCTCCAAACAGGAAAAAATTCTTCCAGTTGTAGTTGAAGTACAAGCTTCCAACCGAATTGCTTTGTCCTGCAAATTCGAATTGATTGTAAACCTGGGAATCCCTAACCCAAGGTTGATTGAAGCGGGTGAAAAGGATATTGATTCCGGTCTGAAACTTTCCCGAAGGGTGAGAATAGTGGGTATTTCCACCCAAACTCAATTCCCGAAAACGACTTTTGGTCGAAAGCTCACTTCGAGTTCGGTGCAGCCCGCTTTGATTGAAAGAGCTGATGATGCTTTGTTCATTTCCGACAGAATCGACTTCAACCTGACTTCTCCCATCTCTGGGAGCAAATGATGAAATCATACTTATTTGCCAGTTTCTTAACTGATATGTTGCGCCGACTCCCCGAAAAAAGCCAAATTCCAAAGCCGCAGTGTAAGGCAAAATTCCAAAGCTGCTCCGTCTGATAGTAGGGACAGTTTCGGCGCCTTTTCCTAAGGTATAGCCTGCTCCGAAAACCAACCCCTGACCAAAGGAAGCTTGGAAATCACCCAGACTTATGACTTTCCATTTCCCGACAAAGTAGCGGGTGAGGTGGAAGGAAAAGAAATTGAAACCATACCTTGCAGTTTTGGCGTCCCAGGTAAATTGCTCACCCGGATCTTTGTCGAGCGTAATTCCCATGCTGAAATCCCTTGAATGCTGAACCCGAAACCGAAGATAGAATTCATTCGGATCCCCTATATATCGTGAACTGATTGCCCCTGAACTGCTGGTATCCGGTTCGGAAAATCCCTTGCGCGTTTCCCATGTCCTTCTATGTCTGAATAGGAGGTAAGCCTGCTCTTCATTTTTGAGTCGTGTCAGGAAGTCCTGAGATCGGTTTATTGATTCTCCCAAAGTAATAAATGGAAGTATTCGATCTATTGTTTCAAGATCAAATCCAGGAACAGCCTGCAATTCATAAAGTGAAATCAGCGACCCAAATTGATTTCGATAGCTGATCAAATTGCTGATTTGTCCGGGATTGAGAAGATAGGTTGCCTGAAGAACTTCCGCATCTGCCCGGTTGATGTCAATAGGATTCAGATAAAGTTGGAAAAGTACTTCGTAAATCGATTCGTAATCGAGGTCTTCCTCCGGAATCGGAAATAGCCTTTCGATAAATGTTTCCGGATCAATTTCAGGTCTGGGTGGAACCTGTCCAAAACTCCGGATTGGGAAAATCAGGATGAAAATCAGAAATGAGAATTGTGTCAGTTTTTTTCCCATCGCATACCTAGGCTGACATGATTTGTACTTCCCAAAGCAGAATTTTGGCCAAAGCCATAATCAATCTGAAATCGACCTGGTTTCAATCCAAAACCAAAAAATACTCGTCCGGGATTTGTGTTTGCTCCGGCTCTCAGGCAAAGCCAATCCCGAATAGCATATTCCAAACCTGCTTTGACCGTAGGATCTATTTCGATGTCTTTCTCGGCTTCGAGGTAAATATTAAGTTGGGAAACCGGTCGATAGGTGATGCCCATTTGAATGGAAGTGGGTAATCTGTCATCGGAGTTTTTGCTGATTTTTCCCCGATTGATGTTTGAGATATGGGCTCCAAGGAAAAATTGAGGACTTAATTCTGCAACGCCTCCCAAGCTAAAAAGAAGTGCGTTTCCGGCTCCAAATCCCTCGATTCGAGTTTGAAACCATTCTGCTTTCATTCCTATACTGACGATTCCAAGTTGATTGCTGAACCCAATTCCCAAAGTTTGCTGATTGAAAAGGCTTCCCCCGAATCTGGAAACTCCAAAACCGATTGTCCCGAACTTGTTTTTCCAGGCTCCGACCAAATCAAAAGTGCTGAGTTCATTCAAACCAAATCGATGGTCGTA
Source organism: Algoriphagus sp. (assembly GCA_044373795.1). GTDB lineage: Bacteria > Bacteroidota > Bacteroidia > Cytophagales > Cyclobacteriaceae > Algoriphagus. Next base: position 18,385 of record JBILPR010000023.1, read on the forward strand.
CCCTACAGCAATTTCGGACTCGGCGATTCTGTCAAGAGAGCCGATGTTGTTGAAATAAGCCCAGGAATCAAAAAGGTTTACCCGGAGATTTCCCAAGGATTGACTTCTTGCCCCATGCGATTGGGTCAGGGGATCTGTTTGGGCTTTCAGACATGAAAAAACCAAAAACAGGAAGCAGAAAAAAACGAGGTGCCTCATCTATTCGGGATAAAAAAACGAATAGTAATCTAGTTAAATTATTATAAAAAAATAGTAATCCTTATTTATTCAATTAAAAATCAATCGATTACCAAAGAATTGAAAAGGCAGGGGAGTAATTTAAAACGGCGCTCTGAAATTGAAGAAGAACGTCCCTTCTTTCTGATCGTTTCTCGAGTATTCAAATCGGAACACTGCATCGTAAAATCCTACCAGGTCGATACCGGTGCCATATCCAAAAAGATACTGATTGGTCAGTCTGGAATTTTCAGGAATATTGTTTCTGTCTTTGACGTATCCATGGTCAAAATTTGCACTCCAGTACAAGCGGATCGGAATCGTGCTGAATTGCTCCAGAGGGACAAGACTTGAAATATCGATCGCCCAGTCTGCAAATTTCCAGCGGAAGCTATTTTTGTGAACATACAACTGCTGTCCTTCGATAACATTTAACTCGTATCCTCTGATGAAGTTTGGGTTGTAACCAATACCCCTGACCAAGGTGTAAGGCTGCTGCACACTCAGAAACCAGTTGGCGGTCAGTCCGGTGTTTAAGTGGAATTTATCGTTCAGTTTGAAATACTTGTTTGCTACTACATTCACTTCCACCTCGTCCAGTTCATTCACAAAGAGGATTCCATATTTGGTGGCGGTGAGCTGAAGAAGTTCTCCTTGGGTAGCGTAAGAGACGTTATCTCGTTTGTCATGGCGAAATGAATAGGTCGCAAACATATAGCGAAGCTTGTTGAACCCATGCTGGAAATAGTCAGGATTCTGCTGCAAAACCAAGGGGCTTACCCAAGTGGAGTTGTATCCCAAAGTGAAATTATGCGTGTTGTAGAATGTTCTTCGGTAAGAGTAGCGAATCCCGGTGGACATATTTTTGCGAAGCACATCTTCAGCGTCCGAGGTGTAAAATACCTGGCGGTTATTTTCGGACTTGATCGCAAGGGTTTTCTGATCAAACAATGTAAACTGAAAAGCTAAACCATGCTTCTGATTCTTATCTATAAAAGGAATGCTGTATTGAAAATCAATTGCTTTTGTAAATCCTAATTGCCCGGAGAAGCGCAATTTTTCATTTCTGCCTCCCACGTTGCTGTGACTGAGTTTCAATCCAAAATTAACCCTTGAAAAGTCAGCATTCTGGTTAGTCCACCATTCTGCAAAGTTTCGATCGGCAAGTTGGAAAATCAAAGAAGGCAAAATATACCACCGCTCTTTCACTGTAATCAAGACTTCGACTTCTTCCGGACCGACTATCAGCGGGGTGATATCGACTGAAGTAAAAAGTCGGAGGTTGTAGATTTTTTTCTGATCGGCTACCAGAATCCCCAAAAAAGTATCCCAGTCGTAAAAGAAATCCGTCGTAAAGTCCAACTCACGAAGGATAACTGACTTTTGTGTCTTCTCATTGCCAATAATAAAAACATTATTCACTTTCACCCGCTCAGGAGTAGTTTGGGGGGCGGGCTCCAGGCTTGTGTCTGTTTGGGCTGTAGCAGCGGCAGTGTTGCATCCCAACCAAAAGCACATCACCAAAATGGATGAAAGGATGATATTTACAAATTGAGGATGCAAATGGGAATTCAGTTTGATTAATTTTGGTTACTTACAAAACTTAGCCCTTTCGGGTGAATCAATGGTAAAACAAATTATACGCAAAATAGCCATATTTCCAGTTTTGGTGTATCAGTATACCATTTCACCACTACTGCCCAACAGCTGCCGATATACTCCGACCTGCAGCCAATACACGAAAGAGGCTATTTTGAAACATGGAGTTTTCAAAGGAGGTTGGCTTGGACTAAAGCGAATTTCAAGTTGCAACCCTTGGGGAGGCCATGGGCATGACCCCGTCCCTTAATGTTTAATCGGTTTTAATCCTTTTTTCAAGGCCAACATCACAAGAACCAATCCAAATACAACCAGTGGAATACTGAGCAATTGCCCCATGTTGAAGGCCATGTCTTTCTCAAAATCCACTTGCGTCTCCTTGAAATACTCCCAAACGAATCTCGTACCAAAAACGAAAATCATGAACAGTCCTACGAGCAAACCCTCGGGAACTCGATCCGTGTATTTGTACCAAATAGCGAACAGGCCCAGGAAAATCAGCAAATAGGAAATTGATTCATAAATCTGGGTGGGATATTTGGCCCTTCCAAATGTCCTGACAGTTGCCAGATAATGGTCTCCTTTATCGGAAATTGTAAAGTCCAAAGGTGATTCCAAAGGCTCGGCAAGATATTGTTTGGAAGAATTGAACTGGGTGAGGGCGTATTTAATGTCTCGTTGAAGCGTGGATTCAAGATCTTCCAAGGAGTAAGATCCTTTGGTGATTTTAAGATCAATGTTGACCGGGACAATTCCATTCCCCTGCAATTCTCCCGCGCGATCTTCAGGTTTGTAGGCTTCTATAGATTCCAAAGGCACTTTTAGGGATTGTAAAATCTCCTCTGCATCCAAGGCATAGACAAACCCGGAATCTGTCATGGTATCTTTTCCGCCTATTTCAGAATTCATCAGGTTGCCAAATCGGATCAAAGCCCCGGTCATTGCAGTGACAATAGCGATTCGATCCAGAACCCAAAGGTAATTTTGCCCGGGAGTCCTTTTCGCATAAAACCAAAGGGATAATAGAATAGCGATTGCAGCGCCATGGCTGGCTAATCCGCCTTCCCATACTTTCAAAATATCAAGCGGATTGCTCAAATATTTCTCTGGCTCATAAAACAATACGTGACCTAATCTTGCTCCGATGATCGTAGCTAACACCATAATGATGGTCAATTTATCCACCAACTCTTCTTTTTGGCCTTCCTTTCGGAAGAAATAAACCATGAATTGCTGGGAGATGATAAATCCCAAAGCAAAAAGCAGACTGTACCAACGAAGGCGTTCAAATCCTGGAAAAACAGCAGGGTTTGGATCCCATACTACATAACTAAGGAAAGATTCAAGCATGAAATTTATGTTAGAGTTGATCTAATAGTTCTAGTTCTTCGGCATAGCCTCCGGATAAAATAGGAAACCGATACCACGTTTTGGGGTCGATGTTAAATTCATCCAAATGGAAGGAAGGAGCGACTCTCTCGCGCTTCCATTGATTTCGCGACCAAAGTCGGAAGAATTTTTTGATATACTCTTTTAAAACAGGTCCGGGCAGATCAAGTTCATCCACCAAAATCAGGTAAACATCCATGGGAGACCTTCTATCGCGAATAGCCAATTTTTCAATTTCGAGAATCACCGAATAAGGCATAAGGTCAGCTTCGTCTGTCTGAGTTCTTTCCAGTGGCCGAAGTTCGGCACTCGGCTGCAGGGAATTTACTAAAGCCAAACCTGGTCTGTCCAGATTTTTCTCTGCCCATCTGAGCCAGTGAAGGATGAAAAATTTATCAACGGCTGCGATAGGAGAGATGCTTCCGCTCGTATCGCCATCCATGGTAGAGTAGCCGACATCTCCCTCACTTCTGTTGGAAGTATTGAGCAAAAGTGCATTGTTCAGGTTTGCAAGCATCCATATGATCGGAGAGCGACTTCTAGCTTGAATATTTTGAAGCGTGATGTCGTCATTTTCCCAGGTTAGTTTTCTGCCAATTGCGATTTCGATTTTTTGGGTGTAGCTGTTTACTTCCTCGTCGATGGTCCAGCTGTAAAATACGGCCCCAATGCTTTCGGCAAGAGTTTCTGCACTTTCAAATGTACCAGTTGAAGAGTTTTTTGTTCCCTGATACGCTGTTGTAAGTAATTGACCAACAAGTTCTTTTTCTGAAAAAGGAGATTCAGGATTGTATGCCAACCCAATTTTTGTACAGAAAAGCGATTGTCCAAGTTCTTTAAGACCTCTTCTAACCATTTCAGCTATCAGTATTGCAATTGATGAAGAGTCAGCTCCTCCGGAAAGAGAAAGAACAAATCCTTTGCTTTTGCTTTTCCGTAGGTAATCAAAAAGGGCCAAAGCAGAAGCCTGAACAAATTCTTCCTCTTTGGAAATAACCGGAGCGACATTTTGAACCTTTGGTACGAGATCAAGGGTCAATACCTGGAAGTCCTGAAATGCAAGCAGTCCGTTTCTGGCAAGCAGTTCCCCATCTTTTGTGAGGAGAATTTCACCATCGAAGATCATGCGGCCGGCTTCATTTCCCAGCAAATTGACGTAGCAGTAGTAGCAGCCAAATATTTTGGAGCTATTCTGAATCAGCTCGATTCGCTCTTTGGTTTTCCCCATTGCAAAGTGACTTGCGCTTGGGTTAAATATCAAATCAATTTTGCGATCGGAAAGTCTGTAGCCGGGTCGGGAAGTTCCGCTCCAGGCATCCTCACAGATTTCAAATCCATAGTGAATGCCTTTATGGTGAAAAGTAAGATCACCTAAAGGGATTTTTTCTCCTTCGAATTCGAATTCAGTGACCTCATTTGCCAGCCATGGAGTAAACCAGCGAAATTCGTAATGTACACCATCAATCGCCATGAATTGCTTAGCTACAAAACCTTTGACTTTTGAGTTTTCAATGACGGCGACCGTGTTATATACTTTCTCCTGTATTCTGATCGGAATCCCAACAGCAACTGTGATTCCTTCGCAATGGGGAAGAAGCTTTGCCAGTTGTGCTACGGCTTTTTGAGGATACCAATAGCTTAAAAATAAATCCTCGCTTCCGTAACCTGTAATAGCCAATTCCGGAAAACAAAGAATTTCAACTTGTTGGGATTTGGCTTCATTGATCGCGGCTATTATTCGTTCCAAATTCCCCTTCCAGTCCAGAGGTGTTTGGTTGAGTGTGGCTCCTGCGATTTTTATTGAAGACATTTTAATGGGGCGATTGGCTGTAATAATAACCGGCTAGGTGGCAATTTTAAGAATTTCACAGGCATTTTTGGAAGCTTCTTGTTCGGCTTTTTTCTTGGTTGCTCCCTTTCCCTGAGACACTTCGTTTTCATCTAGCTGCAAGGAAATTACAAACTCTTTGTATCGTTGATTACCGTTGATTTGTAATACTTTATATTCAACCCGTTTGTTTTCCTTTTGCGACCATTCGATTATTTTGCTCTTGTAATTGGTGGTGGTGGTGATCATTCCGTCCAGATCTACATGAAGCAATATTCTGGACACGATGAATTTCTTGGTGATTTTGTATCCTTTGTCAAGAAACATAGCTCCTAAAAAAGCCTCCAGCATATCCCCATACAGGGACTTATTTCCAGTAAAACTGCGGCTGCCGATTTCCTGATCAAGTACATTTTTGAGTCCGATTTTGATCCCGGTTTCATTAAGACTTTCCCGATTGACCAGCTTAGATCGTGTTTCGGTCAGGAATCCCTCATCTCTGTAGGGATACTTTTGAAACAAATGCTCTGCAATCACAGCTCCCAAAAATGCATCTCCGAGAAACTCAAGTCTCTCATTTGAAATCCTGAATCCTCTTGAAGTTTCTTCTCCCAATCCTGCCGGAGTGAGCGCAAGCTTGTAAAGTGACAAATTAAAAGGCCTGCTACCTGTCATCATTTTGATGGAGTTAGCAAGCCTTTTATCCTTCGTACTGTAGAAAAGCGAATGAATTCCGAGTCGTTGAAAGAGTTTCAAACCCGGATCAATTATATTTTTTGAAAATGACAGAACAGTTGTGACCGCCAAATCCAAAGGTATTACTCATCGCGTAGCTGATTTCTCTTTTCTGCGCCTTGTTGAAAGTTAGATTCAACCCCGGATCAAAAGCCTCATCATCAGTGAAGTGATTGATGGTAGGAGGTATAATGCTATGATTGATAGCGAAAATAGAAGCGATTGCTTCCACTGCACCGGCTGCACCCAAAAGGTGACCTGTCATAGATTTTGTGCTGCTGATGTTGAGTTTGTAAGCGTGCTCTCCGAAAATTTTCTGGATAGCTTTGGTTTCACCCACATCTCCCAAGGGAGTAGAAGTACCGTGAACGTTTATGTAATCGATATCTTCAGGCTTGAGACCTGCATCTTCCAACGTGATTTCCATCACGCTGCTTGCTCCCAATCCTTCCGGATGAGGTGCAGTAATGTGATAAGCGTCAGCCGTCATACCCCCGCCGACAAGTTCCGCATAGATTTTTGCTCCCCGGGCGATTGCATGCTCAAGTTCTTCCAGGATTAAAGCTCCTGCACCTTCTCCGAGTACAAAACCATCTCGATCCTTGTCAAAGGGTCTCGATGCAGTTGACGGAGAGTCATTTCGTTGGGATAGTGCCTTCATAGCATTGAATCCGCCGATACCGGCTTCTGTCACTGCTGCTTCCGAACCACCACTAATGAAAATATCAGCTTTGCCCAATCTGATGTAATTGAATGCATCGATCAGAGCGTTTGTTGCAGAAGCGCAAGCAGATACCGTTACAAAGTTTGGACCTCTGAAACCGTATTTGATTGAAATAAAACCCGCGCTGATATCAGCGATCATTTTAGGAATGAAGAAAGGGTTAAACCTTGGCGTTCCGTCTCCTTTGGAAAATTCCGTGACCTCGTCTTGGAATGTTTTCAATCCTCCGATACCTGAACCCCAAATTACTCCTGCTCTTGCTTTATTGATTTTTTCAAGATCGAGTCCCGAGTCTACCATTGCTTCATCTACAGCAATCATGGCATACTGCGTAAACGGATCCATTTTTCGGGCCTCTTTTCGGTCCATAAATTGCTCGACATCAAGATTCTTGATTTCGCAGGCAAATTGGGTTTTGAAAAGGGTAGCGTCGAATCTGGTGATCGGTGCAGCACCACTCACGCCATTAGTAAGACCTGTCCAGAATTCTTCTGCGGTATTACCTATTGGTGTGAGGGCACCAATACCTGTTACAACAACTCTTTTTAAATTCATAGAATGAATTTAGGAATTATTATTTTACGTTAGCCTCAAGATAGGTGACAGCTTGTCCTACCGTGCCAATTTGCTCAGCCTGATCATCAGGAATTGAGATATTGAATTCTTTTTCGAATTCCATAATCAATTCTACCGTGTCAAGAGAGTCGGCACCAAGGTCATTGGTGAAGCTTGCTTCCATAGTCACTTCAGACTCTTCAACGCCAAGTTTATCTACAATGATGGCTTTTACTTTTTGTGCAATTTCAGACATTTTGTGATCAGTTTAGTTAATAACACTCCGCAAAGAAATATATTTAATACCTAATTGACAAAGAAAAGATTCAAGTAAATTTTTGTGCAAATTGCCCCCCGTTCCCATTAGATTTTAATTTTTAACTTTGCTTTGAATTATTTTCTTCCCTCATGAAGAAGACCAAACTACAGATAGAACACACCTATGATTTCGAGCTTCTGGGGCTTGTATCGCCTGTTAAAGACTATAAAATGGCTTGGCTGATCAATCGGGATTTGCACCTGAATCTGGTGCGTAGTGAGGACTTGGAAATAGAGTTTCTATCCCTCCCCGGGCTGAAAATCTCCCAATTTTTCCTTTCTTTACCACACGGTTTTGTTCAGCTACTGAAAAATAAAGCCTTAAATTCAACCCATCAGGTATCATATTTGATCCCCGAACTTAAATCGATGGACTATTTCCTCCTTATTCAAGACCAAACCTTTCAACTCAGTATCAATACATTTGTAAGCCAGCTTGCCCAAAACCCATTCATTCAGAACATAATGAAGCTGGATATTTCAAAACTTAAGTCCAAAGAAAACCTGTTAACTTATTAATAATCGAATGAGCTATTTCAACAAAACCAAGATTTTAGCAACAATCGGCCCTGCCTCAAACAATTACGAAACCATTAAAAGTCTTGCAGCAGCAGGAGCTAATGTTTTCAGACTGAATTTTTCTCATGGCAGCCATGAAATCCACCAGGAAGTCATCAATATTATCCGAAGGATCAATGAAGAAGACAACCTTAATCTGGGTATTCTTCAAGATCTCCAAGGTCCGAAAATCCGGGTTGGTGAAATGGAAAATAATGGAGTCGAAATCAACCCTGGAGACCAGATCACGATTACAAATGATCCTGTAATCGGTAACGCCAAATTGGTAAGTACGGTCTACCAAAACCTTCCAAACGACGTAATAACCGGCGACAGGATTTTGATTGATGATGGTAATCTGGAAGTGGTTGTAAACGATACTGACGGAAAAAATGTGAATTGTACCGTGATACACGGCGGAATTCTTAAATCCAGAAAAGGAATCAATCTTCCAAATACTAAAGTCAGTGCACCTTCATTGACAGAAAAGGATATTGAAGATTTGAGGTTTGGATTATCTCAGGAAGTTGACTGGATCGCTTTATCTTTTGTAAGATCTTCTGAAGACATCATTGACTTAAGAAAAAGAATTGAAGCTGAAGGAAAGTTTTGCAAAATCGTTGCAAAAATTGAAAAACCGGAAGCGCTTGAAAACATCGATTCAATCATCGAGGCCACTGATGCCATCATGGTTGCAAGAGGTGATTTAGGAGTGGAAGTTCCGATGGAAATTGTACCACTTTGGCAAAAGAGAATCGTTGAAAAGTGTAAACTGGCCTGTAAGCCGGTAATCATCGCAACCCAGATGATGGAAAGCATGATCGTAAATCCCCGACCGACACGAGCTGAAACCAATGACGTCGCTAATGCAGTCTTGGACGGAGCTGATGCGGTAATGCTTTCAGCTGAAACAGCTTCAGGTAAATATCCTGTAAATGCTGTAAAAGCAATGTGCAGCATTATCAGATACCTGGAGGAAAATGCTGAGATCTACCACAATCTTTACAAAATCCCTGAAAACGAAGAGAATTTCCTAAGTGATAACCTGATCTTAATGGCAGCAAGACTTTCCCGAAATGTGAAGGCAAAAGCAATTGTAGGAATTACTTCGTCAGGATTTACTGGTTTTAGACTAGCCTCACACAGACCTTCTGCAAATATTTTTGTGTTTACAAGAAATAAGAATCTGATAACCCAAATGAGTTTGGTTTGGGGCGTTCGTGCTTATTTGTATAGCAAACAAGAATCTACTGATACGACTTTCGAAGACATCGAGAATACTCTGAAAAAAGATGGTTTTGTTAGAACCGGAGATGTGATCATCAACACCGCCAGCATGCCTCTTGCATCAAAAGGAAGAACTAATATGCTAAAGTTGCACGTAGTAGCTTGACCAACAGAATTTGAACAAAAAAAGACCGCAAAAGCGGTCTTTTTTTGTTTCTGAAAATTTGGAAATTTAGTTTAATCTTAAAATTTGGAAAATAAATTAGTTATAAAATACAGTTTATGAA